>NZ_FMHZ01000002.1:1334444-1636388 GCF_900090315.1 Micromonospora citrea
CACCTCTCGATTAGAATGTATGTACTAATCGAGGCTCTGACCTGGGAGGACGCCCGTGACCACGCCCGCCTCCGCGCCGCCCGCCCCCTACGCCACCCTGCTCGGCTTCACCCGCTACGTCGACCGCAACGGCCCGACCAAGGCCACCTTCGTCGGGGGCCTGCGCAAGCAGCGGGCCAGCCGCTCCGGCTTCAACCCGCACGGTCAGTTCGTCAAGGCACTCAAGGCCGATGTCGCCTTCCACACCGGCGGCACGCACCTCGACCAGGTCGTCGACGTGGTCAAGCCCCGCTGGCGCCCGCTCTACGAGGCGCTCGTCCCGGGCGCGAAGGCCTGGCTGCACTCCCTCGGCGAGCCGAGGGCCGTCGACCTCGCCCAGACCCGCGACGCGCTCGCCATGCTCGGTGACCTGCCCGTCAAGATCAACCCCCATTTCGGCGTACGCCACGCCGACGGCCGCGCCGAGGCCGTCCGCCTGCACTTCGACGAGGCCCCGCCCAGCCCGGAGGCGGTGCTCGCCACCCTGCACCTGATGGCCCGGCACATGGACGCGGTGCTCCCGCACGCCGAGCCGGTCCTGGTCGACGTACGCCGGGGCGAGGCCCACCGGATGCCCGCCGACGCCCGACCCGAGCAGATCGAACGCTGGCTGGCCGGCGAGGCCGCCGCCTTCCAGGCCATCTGGTCCACCGCCGCCTGACCCACCCACCCCTCCCCACCCCCGAGCGGGGGCGCCCACGCCAAGATCGCGCTCGATCCAGGAAGTAGTGGCCTCGGCAGCCGCGCGAGGCCACTACTTCCGTGTTGTAGTGCGATCTTGCTCGCTGCGACGAGGCGATCCTGCTCGCTGCCGTAGTTATCCACAGGGGTCAACATGGGGCGGCGGGATCCGGCAGCGTCAACGGCATGCCGAAAGCTCCTCGCCGGCCGCGGCAACTGCACGGTCGGATCTTCCGTGGCTCCACTGCCGTCGCCCGTGGCCTGCTCACCCGCAACGACCTTCGCAGCTCGGCCTGGCGCCCCCTGTTCCGTGACGTGTACGCCGACGCCCACCTCACGATCACCCATCGGGATCGGTGCCGGGCAGTGATCCGCTGGCTGGTGCCGGTCGGCACCGCCATCGCCGGCCGCTCCGCCGCAGCCCTTCACGGGGTGGAACGAGTTCCCGCCGACGAGCCGGTCGACGTGCTGGTGCCCCATCCGCCTGCCGGCGGGTCCGAATGGGCGGGCCCGGCACGACCGGCGGCACCGGCGGGCGCCGCGCCCGTGGCAGCGGCGGGACGACGGCGGGGGCCGATGACAGGGCTGCGGGTCCACCGAGCCGACGTCGACCCGGAGGACGTCGTGGATCTCGCCGGCATACCGGTCACCTCCCCGGCGCGCACGTGTCGGGACCTGGCCCGGTGGCTGGAGTTGGTCGAGGCGGTCGTGGTCATCGACGGCCTGCTGGCCCGCCGGCTCACCGACGTGGCCGCCCTGCGGGAATACGCCCTCGCCCGCGCCGGCCGGCGGGGCTGGCGATCGCTGCTGCGGGCGGTCGAGCTGGCCGATCCGGGCGCCGAGTCCTCGCAGGAGTCACGGACGAGGGTCCGGCTCGTGCTGGCCGGGCTGCCCCGACCACGAAGCCAATGGGTCGTCACCGACGGTGGTCGTTTCGTCGCCCGGTTGGATCTGGCCTGGCCCGCCTTCAAGGTGGCCGTCGAGTACGACGGACTGTGGCACGCCGATCCGGAGCAGTTCCACCGGGACCGCCGCCGGCTCAACCGTCTCCTCGGCGGCGACTGGCTCGTCCTGCACGTGACAGCGCGGCGGCTGCGCGAGGACTTCGACGGCTTCGTCGCGGAAGTCCGTGCCGCCCTGCACTCCCGTGGTCATCGCGCCCGCACCTGACCGTGGCGCCACGCCCCGCCCTCAGCAGAACCCGAACGGCCCGCACCACCGCCCGGGCCGTGATCACGCCCGGACACGGAAGTAGTGGCCTCCCGCCGGGCAGGAGGCCACTACTTCAGGAAACGTGCGCGATCATGAGCGCGTGCGAGCACGTGCGGTCAGGCGGTGAGGTACTTCGCCAGGTCGTCGAGGATCTTGTTGGCGGCGCCGACACCGATGCCGGTCATCCAGATCTCGTCGGAGACGACGTGCGCCTTGCCCGCCTTGACCGCCGGCAGGGCCTTCCACAGCGTTCCGCCGGTGACCTTGGCCTGCTCGGCGGCGGCCTTCTCGCCGTACGCGGTCACGAAGATGACGTCACCGTCGACCTCGCCGATGCGCTCCGGGCTGACCCGGTCCATCCGCCGGTCCTCCTTGCCGGTGAGCTGCTGCCGCTCGGGGCGGCCCAGGCCGGTGTCGCCGATGACGATGCCGGAGAACGAGTCCGGCCCGTAGACCCGGATCTCGGTCGGCATGAACCGGACGATGGAGACCTTGCGGTCGGCGGCGTCGCCCAGCTTGGCGCCGAACTCCCTGGCCCGGGTCTCGTACGCGGTCAGCAGGTCCTTGGCCTGCTGCTCCTTGCCGAGCGCCTTGCCGTCGAGGAGGAAGTTCTCCTTCCAGGTGACGCCGACCTTCTCGGTGAACACGGTCGGCGCGATGGCCTTCAGCTCGTCGTAGAACTTCTCCTGGCGGAACTTGCTGCCCAGGATCAGGTCCGGCTTGAGGGCGTTGATGGCCTCCAGGTCGGGCTCGGTGAGCACCCCGACCTCCTTGATGCCGGCGAGCTTCTCCTCGCCGAAGTAGGTCGGCCAGCTCTTCGCCTCGCCGGCGGTGGCGGCGCCGACCGGCGTGACGCCGAGCGAGAGCGCGGTGTCGATCTTGTCGGTGTCGAGCACGACGACGCGCTTCGGCTCGGCCGGCACCTTGGTGGTGCCCATGGCGTGGACGATCTCCCGGGTCTCCCCGGTGGTGTTGCCGGCGACCGGGTCGCTCTCACCGCAGGCGGTGAGGCCGACGCCGAGGGCCAGCGCCGCGGTGAGGGCGGCGGCGAGACGACGCATCAGATTCCTTTCGAGGGGTACGAGCCGGCGCGCGGGGTGAGCGCGTCCTCGGCCTGGGGGCGGGCTGCCGGGGCCGGCAGACCCGCCGGGGCTGGGCTGGCCGCGTCGGCCGTGTCGGACGGCCGGGCCAGCGTGGGGCTGGTGAGCGCCGGCACCACGAGGGGCGCACCGGTCACCGGGCAGGGCACGACCACGCAGTCGAGCCCGAAGACGTCCCGGACCAGGTCGGCCGTGAGGATCTCCCGGGGCGGGCCGGCGGCCACCACGGCCCCGGCCCGCATCGCGACCAGGTGGTCGGCGTACCGGGCGGCCTGGTTGAGGTCGTGCAGGACGGCCACCACGGTGCGGCCCCGCTCGGCGCGCAGCCGGTGCAGCAGGTCCAGCACCTCCACCTGGTGGGCGAGGTCGAGGAAGGTGGTCGGCTCGTCGAGCAGCAGCGCCTCGGTGTCCTGGGCGAGGGTCATCGCGATCCACACGCGCTGCCGCTGGCCGCCGGAGAGGGTGTCCACGGCGCGGCCGGCCAGCCCGGCCACGTCGGCGAGCGCCATGGCCCGGTCGACAGCGACGCTGTCCTCCTCGGACCACTGCCGCCACCACCGCTGGTACGGCTGCCGACCCCGGCCGACCAGGTCGGCGACGGACACCCCCTCCGGCACCAGCGGGCTCTGCGGGAGCACGCCGAGCCGGCGGGCGACCTCGCGGGTCGGCAGGTCCCGGATCGCGGCTCCGTCGAGCAGCACCGCGCCCCGGCGGGGGGTGAGCAGGCGGGCCATGGTGCGCAGCAGGGTGGACTTGCCGCAGGCGTTGGGCCCGACGATGACGGTGAACGCGTCGGCGGGCAGGTCGAGGTCGAGCCCGTCCAGCACCGTCCGCTCGTCGTAGCCGGCGACCAGGTCGCGGGTGGAGAGCATCACGCCTCCTTGCCAGGGTGGGACATCACGAGGGCCGCCGACGGCCACGGACCAGCAGGAAGATCAGGTACGGGCCGCCGATGGCGGCGGTCAGCACGCCGGCGGGCAGTTGCGTGGGGGCGAAGAGCCGCCGCCCGGCCAGGTCGGCCAGCACCAGCAGCAGCGCCCCGAGCAGCGCGGCGCAGACCAGCGGCGGGCGCTCGGCGCGGACGAGCCGGCGGGCCAGTTGCGGGGCGACCAGGGCGACGAAGTCGACCGCGCCCACCTGGGCGGTGACCATCGCGGCGGCCAGCACCCCGGTGCCGGCGAGGCCGACCCGGCGGGCCACCGGACGCAGGCCGATCCCCCGGGCGGTGTCGTCGTCCAGGGCGGTGCTGTTCAGCGCCCAGCCCGCCCAGGCGAGCACGGGCAGGAGCGCGACCAGGGTGCCGGCGATCCAGAACGCCTCCGTCCAGCCCTTGCCGGCGAGCGTGCCGATCAGCCAGATCTGCGCGCGCAGCCCGTCGATCGGGTCGGCGGTGAGCATGACCACCTCGATCAGGGCCCGCAGCGCGAAGGCGACCGCCACGCCGGCGAGCACGAACCGCTGGGCGGCCAGGCCGTGCCGGGCGCCGAGGGCGAACAGCAGCGCGGCGGCGGCCAGGCCGCCGACCAGCGCCGCCGGCGCCACCAGCACCGCCGCGGCCCCGCCCGTCAGGGCCACCGTCGCGGCGAGGCCGGCGCCCTGGGTGATGCCGACGACGTCCGGGCTGGCGAGGGGGTTGCGGGCCACGCTCTGGATCAGCGTGCCGGCCACCCCGAAGGCCGCGCCGGCCACCGCGGCCAGCACCAGCCGGGGCAGCCGCAGGTCGAAGACCACCAGGTCGTACGGGGTGCCGGCGCCGGAGAGGGCGCGCAGCACGTCGGCCGGGGCGACGTACGGGGTGCCGAGGGAGAGGCTGAGCACCCCGGCGACCAGCAGCAGCACGACCAGCGTGGCGGCGACCAGCACCGAGCGGCGGCGCACCTGCACGCTGACCGGGCCTACGCGCACCAGCGAACGCCCGGGCAGCCTGGCGACGAGGCGACGCCCGGCCGGCCGCTCGGCGGCGCGCTGCGGGACGGCGGGGCGGGCGGGGGCGCTCACGCCGTCACCACCTTCGCGCGGCGGACCAGGAAGGCCAGCAGCGGGGCGCCGATCAGTGCGGTGACGATGCCGGCCGGCACCTCCCCGGGCGGGGAGACCAGCCGGCCGACGACGTCGGCGCCGAGCAGCAGGGCGGGCCCGAGCAGCGCGGAGACCGCCAGAGTCCAGCGGTGGTCGGCGCCGACCAGGGCGCGGGCCAGGTGCGGCACGGCGAGCCCGACGAAGGCGATCGGACCGGCGGCGGCGACGGCCGCCCCGGTGAGCAGCACGGCGGCGACGCCGCCGCCGAGCCGGACCAGCCCCACCCGGTGCCCGAGGCCCCGGGCCACGTCGTCGCCGAGGGCGAGGGCGTCGAGGCCGCGCGCGACCAGGACGGCCAGCACCAGCCCGGCGAGCACGAACGGCGTGACCTGGACGGCGACCGACAGCTCCCGGCCGGTCAGCCCGCCGACCACCCAGAACCGGTAGTCCTCGAAGGTACGGGCGTCGATGCTGAGCAGCGCGTACACCACGGAGGCGAGGCTGGCGTCGAGGGCCGCGCCGACGAGCGCGAGGGTGACCGGGCTGGCGCCCTCGCGGGCGCGGGTGGCGACCGCGAAGACCAGCAGGCCGGCGAGGAGCGCGCCGCCGATGCCGAACCAGACGTACCCGGCGAGCGTGCCCACGCCGAACACGGAGATCGCCAGCACCACGCCGAACGAGGCGCCGGCGCTGATCCCGAGGATGCGCGGCTCGGCGAGGGGGTTGCGGGTGAGCGCCTGGAAGAGCACCCCGGCGACGGCGAGCGCCAGCCCGACGGCGAGGCCGAGGGCGGTGCGCGGCATCCGCAGCTCCCGGACGATGGTGGCGGCCTCGCCGCCGTCCGGGGCCACCAGCGCGCGCCACACCTCGTCGACGGGGAGCGACCGGCTGCCGAGCGCGAAGCTCGCCAGCAGGGCCAGCAGCAGCGCCAGCGCGGCGGCGACGGTGACCGCCGCCCGACGGCCGGCACGGCCGCCGATCCGACCGCCGGTCGGTGCCGGTCGGGTGGCGAGGGTGGTCACGAGGCTCCTGCGCGTTCGGGCTTAGGTTCGCCTTACCTTAGCTGACCCGTCCGGTCGGGCCTAACTCGCGGTTGTCGATCCCCCGGTCCTGACCAGGGCGGACAGTGCCGGTTCCCGGTGGCGGGGGCCCGCGCCGCCCTAGGGTGTGGGCATGCGATTCGACCAGCACACCGTGGTGCTCCTGGTGCGCCCGCCGGACGCCCCGGAGCTGCCGCTGGACGCGGCGGACCGGTTACAGGACGCGCACCTCGCCCACCAGGCGGGCCTGGTGGAGCAGGGGCTGGTCCTGGCCGCGGGCCCGTTCGTCGACGCCGACGACGACCGGCTGCGCGGGTTCGTCGTGCTCTCCGTCTCCCCGCAGGAGGCCCGCGAGCTCTACCACAACGACCCGGCGGTGCGGGCCGGGCGGCTGGCCGTGCAGGTGCTGAGCTGGATGGTGCCGGAGGGCAACGTGCGGTTCGAGAGCGTGCCGGTCCCGCGTTCGATGCTGGAGGCCGCCGCCGGCGACTGACCCGTCAGCCGTCCGCGCCCGCGCGGGGCCCCGGCAGCGACGGGTCGTCGTCGAGCTGGTGGTCGGCCCAGACGTACGTCTCCGGCAGCAGCTCGGCGACGTGCACCACCCGCAGCGCGTCCATCGGGCCGACGATCACGCGGATCGTGGGGAAGTAGTCGCGCAGCACCTGCCGGCAGCGCCCGCACGGCGGGATCACCCCGCGCCCCCGGTCGCCCACCGCGACGATGGTCTCCAGCTCGGTGACGCCCTGGGTGGCGGCCGCGCCGACCGCGACCACCTCGGCGCAGGGGCCGCCGGTGAAGTGGTAGACGTTCACGCCGGTGAAGACCCGTCCGTCGGTGGTGCGCGCGGCGGCGGCGACCGTGTGGTTCTCGCTGCGGCAGCGCAGCTTGGCGACCGCCGTGGCGGCCTGCACCAGGGCCCGGTCGGTGTCCCGCATCGTCGTCATCGCGCATCCCCGTGGTTCGGCGTCGGTCGGCGGTCAACTCTAGACCCGCCCGCCCGCTCCCGGGGGCGGGCGCGGGCGGGCGGGCCGGTAACCCGGGGGCGCTCCGGCCGGCGGCTGCCTATCCTTGGCGACGACATGCAGAATCCAGCCGCACCCGCCGCGACCGACCCCGTCCGCGAGCTGCACCGCCGCCTCCGCCCCCTGATGTTCCGGGACCAGCGCCGCCTCCAGCGGCGCCTCGACGGCGTACGCCGGCTGAAGGACCCGCAGCGGCGCGAGGGCGCGCTGGCCGAGATCGCCGCGGACGTGGCGCGGGCCGAGGCGCGGCTGGAGAGCCGGCGGGCCGCCGTGCCGGCCGTCACCTATCCGGCCCAGTTGCCGGTGAGCGAGCGCAAGGACGACATCGCCGCCGCGATCCGCGACCACCAGGTGGTGATCGTGGCCGGCGAGACCGGCTCCGGCAAGACCACCCAGCTGCCCAAGATCTGCCTGGAGCTGGGGCGCGGGATCAACGGGCTGATCGGCCACACCCAGCCGCGCCGGCTGGCCGCGCGTACGGTGGCGGACCGGATCGCCGAGGAGCTGGGCACCGAGCTGGGCGACGTGGTCGGCTACAAGGTGCGCTTCACCGACCAGGTGAGCGACCGCAGCCTGGTGAAGCTGATGACCGACGGCATGCTGCTCGCCGAGTTGCAGACCGACCGGATGCTGCGCCAGTACGACACGCTGATCATCGACGAGGCGCACGAGCGCAGCCTGAACATCGACTTCATCCTCGGCTACCTGCGGCAGCTCCTGCCCCGCCGGCCCGACCTGAAGGTGGTCATCACCTCGGCGACCATCGAGACCGAGCGCTTCGCCCGGCACTTCGCCGGGCCGCCCACCGAGGAGCACCCCGACGGCGTTCCGGCGCCGGTGGTCGAGGTCTCCGGCCGCACGTACCCGGTCGAGGTGCGCTACCGGCCGCTGGTCGAGGTGGCCGAGGGCGAGGACGACGGGGACGACGAGGAGAACGTCCGCGACCAGATCCAGGCCATCGGCGACGCCGTCGAGGAACTGGCCGCCGAGGGGCCCGGCGACGTCCTGGTCTTCCTCAGCGGCGAGCGGGAGATCCGGGACACCGCCGACGCGCTGGGCAAGCTGGTGGAGAAGAAACCGGCGCTGCGCGGCACCGAGATCCTGCCGCTGTACGCCCGCCTCTCCACCGCCGAGCAGCACCGGGTCTTCGCCCCGCACGCCGGGCGCCGGGTGGTCCTGGCGACCAACGTGGCGGAGACCTCGCTCACCGTGCCCGGCATCAAGTACGTGGTGGACCCGGGCACCGCGCGCATCTCCCGCTACAGCAGCCGGTTGAAGGTGCAGCGGCTGCCGATCGAGCCGGTCTCGCAGGCGTCGGCCAACCAGCGCAAGGGGCGCTGCGGGCGCACCTCGGACGGCATCTGCATCCGCCTCTACGACGAGCAGGACTTCCTGTCCCGCCCGGAGTTCACCGACCCGGAGATCCTGCGCACCAACCTCGCCTCGGTCATCCTCCAGATGACGTCCATCGGGCTGGGCGACATCGCCGCGTTCCCGTTCATCGACCCGCCGGACCGGCGCAACATCACCGATGGCGTCAACCTGCTGCACGAGCTGGGCGCGCTGGACCCGACGGAGACGGACCCGGCGAAGCGGCTCACCCCGCTGGGCCGGCGGCTCGCCCAGCTCCCCGTCGACCCGCGGCTGGCCCGGATGGTCGTCGAGGGCGAGCGCAACGGCTGCGCCACCGAGGTGATGGTGATCGCCGCCGCGCTGTCGATCCAGGACCCGCGCGAACGGCCCGCCGACAGGCAGGCCCAGGCCGACCAGGCGCACGCCCGGTTCACCGACCGCGAGTCGGACTTCGTGACGCTGCTCAACCTGTGGCGGCACCTGCGCGAGCAGCAGCGCGAGCTGTCGTCCAGCGCGTTCCGGCGGATGTGCAAGGCCGAATACCTCAACTACCTGCGGGTGCGCGAGTGGCAGGACATCGTCAGCCAGTTGCGCCAGGTCCTGCGTACCCCCGAAGAGGGGCGACCGACGCGCGACGGCGGCGGGCGCGGGGGCGGCGCGGACCTGCCGGAGGAGATCGACACCCCGAAGGTGCACCAGTCGCTGCTGGCCGGCCTGCTCTCCCACGTCGGGCTCAAGGACGCGCAGAAGCACGAGTACCTGGGCGCCCGGGGCGCGAAGTTCGCGCTCTTCCCCGGCTCGGCGCTGTTCAAGAAGCCGCCGCGCTGGGTGATGGCGGCCGAACTGGTCGAGACCTCCCGGCTCTGGGGCCGCGTGAACGGCCGGGTCGAGCCGGAGTGGGTCGAGCCGCTCGCCCAGCACCTGGTCAAGCGCAGCTACAGCGAGCCGCACTGGGAGAAGAAGCAGGCGGCCGTGATGGCCTACGAGAAGGTGACCCTCTACGGCATTCCGTTGGTCACCTCGCGCAAGGTCAACTTCGGCCGGATCGACCCGGCGCTGTCGCGGGAGCTGTTCATCCGGCACGCCCTGGTCGAGGGCGACTGGCAGACCCACCACCACTTCTGGCGGGACAACCAGCGGCTGCTGGCGGAGATCGAGGAGCTGGAGAACCGGGCCCGGCGCCGCGACATCCTCGTCGACGACCAGACCGTCTTCGACTTCTACGACGCCCGCGTCCCGGCCGACGTGGTCTCCGGGCGGCACTTCGACGCCTGGTGGAAGAAGACCCGCCGGGAGCAGCCGGACCTGCTCACCTTCACCCGGGAGCTGCTGGTCAACGCCGGCCGTGGCGGCGTCGACGAGGCCGACTACCCCGACGAGTGGTCGGCCGACGGGGTGACCCTGCCGCTGACCTACCGCTTCGAGCCGGGGACGCCCACCGACGGCGTGACCGTCGACATCCCACTGCCGCTGCTCAACCAGGTGCCGGCCGAGAGCTTCGACTGGCAGGTGCCGGGGCTGCGCGAGGAGCTCGTCGTCGCGCTGATCCGCTCGCTGCCCAAGGCGCTGCGCCGCAACTTCGTCCCGGTGCCGGACTACGCGCGCGCGGCGCTGGCCGCCATGCCGGCCGGCGAGGAGCCGCTGCTGGACGCGCTGACCCGGCAGCTGCGCCGGATGACCGGGGTCACCGTGCCCCGCGACGCGTGGGACCTCGACCGGCTGCCCGCGCACCTGCGGGTCAGCTTCCGGGTGCTCGACGAGGAGAACCGTCCGGTCGCCGAGGGCAAGGACCTGCCGGCCCTGCAACGCCAGCTCAAGGCGGAGGTACGCCAGGTGGTGGCCGCCGCCGCGCCCGACGTGGCCCGTACGGGGTTGACCGACTGGAGCATCGGCACGCTGCCGCGCACCATCGAGCAGGTCCGGGCCGGGTACGCGGTGACCGCGTACCCGGCGCTGGTGGACGAGGGCACGACGGCCGGGGTGAAGGTGTTCGACTCCCCCGCCGAGCAGGAGGCCGCGCACTGGGCGGGCACCCGGCGGCTGCTGCGGCTGACCGTGCCGTCGCCGGCGAAGTTCCTCCAGGGGCGGCTCAGCAACGAGGCGAAGCTGGCCCTGAGCCGCAACCCGCACGGCGGCGTGCAGCAGCTCATCTCCGACGCGGCCGGGGCGGCGATCGACAAGCTCATCGGCGAGGCCGGCGGTCCGGCCTGGGACGCCGACGGCTTCGCCGCGCTGCGGGAGAAGGTCCGCGCCGACCTGGTGGACACCGTGGTCGAGGTCATGGACCGGGTACGCCGGGTGCTCGCCGCCGCGTACGCGGTCGAGCAGCGCCTCGGCAGGACCCAGAACCTGGCCGTGGTGGCGGCGCTGGCCGACATCCGGGCACAGCTCACCGGCCTGGTGCACGCCGGTTTCGTCACCGAGACCGGGTACGCGCGCCTGCCCGACCTGCTGCGCTACCTCACCGCGATCGAGCGGCGGCTGGACCGGCTGCCGGGCAACCCGCAGCGCGACAAGCAGCAGCAGGACCGGGTCGCGGTGGTGCAGAAGGAATACCAGGACATGCTCGCCGCGCTGCCGCCGAGCCGCCGGCAGTCGGCGGCGGTCCGACAGATCCGCTGGATGATCGAGGAGCTGCGGGTGAACGTCTTCGCCCAGGCGCTGGGCACCCCGTACCCGGTGTCCGAGCAGCGGATCTACCGCGCGATGGACGACGCCGAGGGCCGGTGAGCCCGCCGGGGCGGGTACGAGCCGGTTGATCAGCCCGCCGGGCGGGAACGTGTGGGCCGGTCAGCCGCCGGGAAGCCGCACAGCGCGTCGGCCGCCAACGAACTAGCCGGCCGGGAAGCGGCGCAGCCGCTCGTGGCGGCGGCGCAGCCGCTGGCCGGGAGCCGCATGGCCCGCCGGCTGCGCGGTGCGCAGCAGGTCGGCGATCTGCGGGGCGGCGGGTGCCGTCGGTCGGCGGTCAGAGCGGCTCGACGCCCGGGGGCAGGTCGCCGCCGGCGGTGGCGTCGCGGACGTACTCCAGCAGTATCCGGCGCAGCTCCCGGCCGGCGTGGGTGGGCACCACGTCGCGGCGGCGGGCGACCGCGATGGTCCGCCGCACGCCGGGCGGGGCAAGGCGGGTGACCCGGACGCCCGCGCGGCGGGCCACCACGATGCCGGGCACCAGCGCGACGCCCAGCCCGGCCTCGACGAAGCTGAGCACGGCGTCCATCTCGCCGCCGTCGACGGCGATCCTCGGCTCGAAGCCGGCCTCCCGGCACGCCTGGATGGTGGCGTCGCGCAGGTCGTAGCCCTCCCGGAACATCACCATCGGTTGGTCGCGCAGGTCGTCGATGCGCAACTGCGCGGCGCCCGGCGCCGTCGGCAGTTCCTCCACCGAGGCGACCACCAGGCTCTCCCGCAGGATCGGGTCCGCGCGCAGACCGGGGTCGGTGCCCTGCGCCGGCATGATGATCAGCGCCAGGTCGAGGTCGCCGCGGAGCAGGTCCCGGACGAGGTCCTGCGAGCCGCTCTCCTCCACCCGCAGGTCGATGGTGGGGTGGGCGTCGCGGAACCGGCGCAGCACCGGCGGGGCGAGCGAGGTCGCCAGGCTGGGCGTGGCGCCGAGCCGCACCCGCCCGCGCCGCAGGCCCACCAGCTCCTGCACCTCGCGGGTCGCCGTGTCCACGTCGGCCAGGATCCGCTTGGCCAGCGGGAGCAGCACCTCCCCCGCCGCGGTGAGGGCGATGTTGCCCCTTACCCGTTCGAAGAGCGGGGCGCCGAGGGCGTCCTCCAGCGCGTGAATTTGCTTACTCAACGATGGCTGCGTGATGCCCACGAGGTCGGCGGCTTGGGTGAAATGTCGGACTTCGGCGACCGCCACGAAGTACCTCAGCTGATGTAGCTGCATCTAAATAGCCTACAGCTATCAAGACTGCGACTTCGATGCATTGGACGACTGATCAAAGTGCTCCTAGCGTCGTTCAGGTGGTAGTCACGAGAACACGGTCGCCCATCCGCTCCAACGTCGGCCTCAAGGCCGTCATGGCGGTGACGGGCATCATCCTGGTGCTGTTCCTCATCCTGCACATGATCGGCAACCTGAAGGTGTTCACGGGGGAGACCTCGTTCGACCACTACGCGCACTGGCTGCGCGACATCGGGAAGCCGCTGCTGCCGGGCGTCTGGTTCCTCTGGATCCAGCGCGGCGTGCTGACCGTCGCCGTCGTGGCGCACATCGCCGCCGCCACCGCGCTCGCCCGACGCTCCCGCGCCGCCCGACCGGTCCGGTACGCGCACCGCCCGAAGGTCCAGGGCAGCTACGCGGCCCGCACGATGCGCTGGGGCGGGGTCATCATCCTGCTCTTCGTGATCTACCACCTGCTGGACCTGACCACCGGCCACCTGAACCCGGTCGGCGACCCGACCAGGCCGTACGCCAACGTCGTCGCCGACTTCGCGCCGGAGCGCTGGTACGTCACGCTCTTCTACACCCTGGCGGTCGTCGCGTTGGGCTTCCACCTGCGGCACGGGGCGTTCAGCGCGTTCCGCAGCCTGGGGCAGCAGACCCCCAAGGGCGAGCGCCGGGCCCGCACCGCCGCGCTGGTCTTCGCCGTCGCGCTCTGCGCCGGCTTCCTGGTGGTCCCGTTCGCCGTACTCACCGGATTGGTGTCCTGACATGGATCTCTACACCGAGGGCGACCCGATCGCCGACACCAAGGCACCCGAGGGCCCGATCGAGACCCGCTGGGAGCGCCGCCGCTTCGATGCCAAGCTGGTCAACCCGGCCAACCGCCGGAAGATGACCGTGATCGTGGTCGGCACCGGCCTGGCCGGCGGCTCGGCCGCCGCCACGCTCGCCGAGCAGGGCTACCGGGTCAAGTCCTACTGCTACCAGGACAGCCCGCGCCGGGCGCACTCCATCGCCGCGCAGGGCGGCATCAACGCCGCAAAGAACTACCGCAACGACGGCGACTCGGTGCACCGGCTGTTCTACGACACCGTCAAGGGCGGCGACTTCCGCTCGCGCGAGTCCAACGTCCACCGGCTGGCCGAGGTGTCGGTCAACATCATCGACCAGTGCGTCGCCCAGGGCGTCCCGTTCGCCCGCGAGTACGGCGGTCTGCTCGACACCCGCTCCTTCGGCGGCGCGCAGGTGCAGCGCACCTTCTACGCCCGGGGGCAGACGGGCCAGCAGCTGCTGCTCGGCGCGTACCAGGCGCTGGAGCGGCAGATCGGCCTCGGCAACGTGGAGATGAACGCCCGGCACGAGATGCTGGAGCTGATCGTCGTCGACGGCAAGGCCCGGGGCATCGTCGTCCGGGACCTCGTCACCGGCGAGATCACCACGGAGTTCGCGGACGCGGTCGTGCTCGCCTCCGGCGGCTACGGCAACGTCTTCTACCTCTCCACCAACGCCAAGGGCTGCAACGTCACCGCCACCTGGCGGGCGCACCGCAAGGGCGCGTACTTCGCCAACCCCTGCTACACGCAGATCCACCCGACCTGCATCCCGGTCTCCGGCGACCACCAGTCGAAGCTGACCCTGATGAGCGAGTCGCTGCGCAACGACGGCCGGGTCTGGGTGCCCAAGGCCAAGGGCGACGACCGCCGCCCGAGGGACATCCCCGAGGACGAGCGGGACTACTACCTGGAGCGGATCTACCCCTCCTTCGGCAACCTGGTCCCCCGGGACATCGCCTCCCGCGCCGCGAAGAACGTCTGCGACGAGGGCCGGGGCGTCGGTCCGGGCGGCCTCGGCGTCTACCTCGACTTCGCCGACGCGATCAACCGACTCGGCCGCAAGGCCATCGAGGCCAAGTACGGCAACCTCTTCCAGATGTACGAGCGGATCACCGGCGAGGACCCGTACGAGGTCCCGATGCGGATCTACCCCGCCGTGCACTACACGATGGGCGGCCTCTGGGTCGACTACGACCTCCAGTCGACCATCCCGGGCCTGTTCGTGATCGGTGAGGCGAACTTCTCCGACCACGGCGCGAACCGCCTCGGCGCCTCCGCGCTGATGCAGGGCCTGGCCGACGGCTACTTCGTGCTGCCGAACACCATCGCCAACTACCTGGCGGCGGGGCCGTTCGAGAAGGTCGAGGCCAGCCACCCGGCGGCCGTGCAGGCACGCGCCGACGTCGAGGACCGGATCCAGCGCCTGCTGGCGGTCGACGGCGACCGGACGGTCGACTCGTTCCACCGCGAGCTGGGCCAGATCATGTGGGAGCACTGCGGCATGGAGCGCAGCGAGGCCGGGCTGCGCAAGGCGATCGACGAGATCCGTGCCCTGCGCGACCAGTTCTGGCAGCGGGTCCGGGTGCCCGGCGACGGCGAGGGGCTCAACCAGTCGCTGGAGAAGGCCGGCCGGGTGGCCGACTTCTTCGAGCTGGCGGAGCTGATGTGCATCGACGCCCTGCACCGCGAGGAGTCCTGCGGCGGCCACTTCCGGGCCGAGCACCAGACGCCCGACGGCGAGGCGGAGCGCGACGACGAGCGTTTCGCGTACGTCGCGGCCTGGGAGTTCACCGCCACCGGCGAGCCCTCGGTGCTGCACAAGGAAGACCTGAAGTTCGAGTACGTCCACCCCACGCAGCGGAGCTACAAGTGAACCTGACCCTGCGCATCTGGCGCCAGTCCGGCCCCGAGGACAAGGGTCGGATGGTCACCTACAAGGTCGACGACGTCTCCCCGGACATGTCCTTCCTGGAGATGCTCGACGTGCTCAACGAGCGGCTGATCCTGGCCGGCGAGGAGCCGGTGGCGTTCGACCACGACTGCCGCGAGGGCATCTGCGGCATGTGCGGCCTGATGATCAACGGCAACGCGCACGGGCCGCAGCGCGGCACCACCGCCTGCCAGCTGCACATGCGGCAGTTCTCCGACGGCGACACGATCGACATCGAGCCGTGGCGGGCGCGGGCGTTCCCGGTCGTCAAGGACCTGGTGGTCAACCGGAGCGCGTTCGACAAGATCATCGCGGCCGGCGGCTACATCACCGCGCCGACCGGCAGCGCCCCCGAGGCGCACTCCACCCCGGTCGCCAAGGCCAACGCGGACGCCGCCTTCGAGGCGGCGGAGTGCATCGGCTGCGGCGCCTGCGTGGCCGCCTGCCCCAACGGCTCCGGCATGCTCTTCACCGCCGCCAAGATCACCCAGCTCTCGCTGCTGCCGCAGGGCCAGCCGGAGCGCTACACCCGGGTGATCGGCATGGTCGACGCGCACGACGAGGCCGGCTTCGGCGGCTGCACCAACGCCGGTGAGTGCACCGTGGTCTGCCCGAAGGGCATCCCGCTGAACACCATCGGCCGGCTCAACCGCGACTACCTGGTGGCCACCTCGAAGCGGGGCGACAACACCCCGGGCGCCTGAGCCTCCGCACGTCACGCCGGCGACGCCGGCACGAGGGCCGCCGCCTCCTCCCGGACCGCGGCGGCCCTCGCCGTGCCACCCCGCCGCTCACGGCCGGCACGCCACGCCAGCCCACGCCGGTCGCCATGGCACCGGGCGAGCGGCCCACGCCACCGCTCCGGTCGCGGCCGGCACCGCCGGGCCACCCGCACCGGTCGCCACCCCGGCGCTCGCGGCCACCATCACGACGCAGTCCGGGCCAGGACCGTTCCGGCCGTCGCGGCCCGGCCGCCACCCCGGCGCTCGCGGCCACCATCACGACGCAGTCCGGGGCAGGACCGTTCCGGCCGTCGCGGCCCGGCGGTCCGTGCTCCCTCCCCGTCGGTCTGGCCGGTCGCGCCCCGGCCGGGCCGTCACAGCCTTCTGGTCCCGCCGCTGTCGAGCTGAATCGTCTACGACATCGGCTGAATCGTCTACGACATCAGCTCGACAGCGCGCGAGCGAGCCACCCGGGGGCCGACCCACGGACGACGGCACGACAGGCGCAACCGGTCCGCACCAGCTCGACAGCGCGCGATCGAGCCACCCGGGGGCCGACCCACGGACGACGGCACGACAGGCGCAACCGGTCCGCACCAGCTCGACAGCGCGCGATCGAGCCAGCCGAGGGGCGACCCGCGGACGACGGGACGACAGGCGCAACCGGTCCGCCCTCGACGCGGGCCGCCGGTCCCGTCCCTGGCCCGCCTGCCCCCCGGACCCGTCCGTCCCCGGCCCACGCACCCTGACCGACCCGCCCCGGCCGTGCGCGCCCTCCGGCCCGCCGCCGGCCCGTACGCGCCCTCCCCCCACCCCGGCCCGTGCGCGCCCTCACGCCCGTCTCGCGGCCGGGAACCGGTTCAACTCGACGCAGGCGGGTAGCCCGTCCAAGGACGGCACGAGGAGGGGCGACGGGACATGAAGGCACTGACCTGGCAGGGCAAGCGGGACGTACGGGTGGAGGACGTGCCCGATCCGCGCATCGAGGAGCCGACCGACGCGATCGTCCGGATCACGTCGACCGCGATCTGCGGCTCCGACCTGCATCTCTACGAGGTGCTCGGGCCGTTCCTCAAGCCCGGCGACGTCCTCGGGCACGAACCGATGGGCGTCGTCGAGGAGGTCGGCCCGGGAGTGACACGGCTCAAGCCGGGCGACCGGGTCGTGGTGCCGTTCAACATCTCCTGCGGCTCCTGCTGGATGTGCGAACGGAAGCTCTACGCCCAGTGCGAGACCACCCAGGTCACCGCGCAGGGCAAGGGCGCCGCGCTGTTCGGCTACACCTCGCTGTACGGCTCGGTTCCGGGCGGGCAGGCCGAGTACCTGCGGGTGCCGCACGCCCAGTTCGGCCCGATCAAGGTGCCCGACACCGGGCCCGACGAGCGCTGGCTCTACCTGTCCGACATCCTGCCGACGGCGTGGCAGGCGGTGAAGTACGCCGACACCCCGCGCGGCGGCACCCTCGCCGTCTTCGGGCTGGGGCCGGTCGGCCAGTTCTGCGCCCGCATCGGCCGCCACCTCGGCGCCGACCGCGTGATCGGGCTGGACCTGGTTCCGGAGCGGCTGGCGATGGCCCGCCGGCACGGCATCGAGGTGCTCGACGTCAGCAAGCTGGACAACGTGCCGGACGCGCTCATCGACCTGGTCGACGGGCGCGGCCCCGACGCGGTGATCGACGCGGTCGGCATGGAGGCGCACGGCGCGCCCCTCGGCAAGCTCGCCCAGACCGCCGCCGGGCTGCTGCCCGACAAGCTCGCCCAGACCATGACCGACAAGGTCGGCGTCGACCGGCTCGTCGTGCTCAAGGCCGCGCTCAAGGCCGTCCGGCGCGGCGGCACCGTCTCGATCTCCGGCGTGTACGGCGGCGAGGTCGACCCCATGCCCCTGATGGAGATGTTCGACCGGGGCGTCCAGTTGCGGATGGGGCAGTGCCACGTGCGCCGCTGGACCGACGAGATCGTCCCGCTGCTCTCCGACGACGCCGACCCGCTGGGCGTGGCGGACCTGCGCACCCACCGGGTGCCGCTGGCGCAGGCTCCGCAGGCGTACGAGATGTTCCAGAAGAAGCAGGACGGCTGCGTCAAGGTCGTGCTCGAGCCGTGAGCCGGACGGTGGTCGTCACCGGCGCGAGCAGCGGGATCGGCCGGGCTGCGGCCCGGATGTTCGCCGCGCGCGGGGACCGGCTGGTCCTCGCCGCCCGGTCCCCCGGCACCCTCGCCGAGGTCCGCGACGAGTGCCGGGCCGCGGGCGCGCAGGTGCTGGACGTGCCCGTCGACATCACCGTCGAGGGCGCGCCGGCGGCGCTGGCCGACGCGGCCGTCGAGCGGTTCGGCGGGATCGACGTCTGGGTGCACACGGCGGCGGTGATGGTCTACGGCCGGTTCGAGGAGACCCCGCAACGGGTCTTCGAGCACGTCGTGCGCACCGACCTGCTGGGCGCCGCCGCCGTGGCCCGGGCGGCGCTGGAGCGCTTCCGGGCGGCCGGCGGCGGCACGCTGGTCCTGACCGGTTCGGTGCTCGGGCACATCACCGCGCCCTACCTGAGCGCCTACGTGGTCAGCAAGTGGGGGTTGCAGGGGCTGACCCGGGTGTTGCAGCAGGAGGCCCGGGAGACGCCGGGCGTGCACGTCTGCATCGTCAACCCGGGCAGCGTGGACACCCCGGTCTACCAGCGGGCCGCGAACTACCTGGGCCGGACCGGCCGCCCGCCGCTGCCGGTCGCCACGCCCGAGCGGGTGGCGCGGGCCGTCGTGGACTGCGCGGATCGGCCCCGCCGGGAGGTGTCGGTGGGCCGGGCCAACGTGGTCATGCGCGTCGGCTTCACCGCCCTGCCCGGTGTCTACGACGCGCTCGTCGGGCCGCTGATGCGACTGGCCGGGCTGACCGACCGCCCGGTGGCGCCGCACGACGGGGTGGTGTTCGCGCCGGATCCGGCCAGCGCGGCCGTGCGCGGCGGTTGGCTGCCCGACCTGGGTCGGGTGGTCCGGGCCGTCGGTGGCCTCCCCGGGCCCGTCCTCGCGGCGGCCCGGAAACGGCCCCGGTGACCGGTTTCACGGGCCGCCGAGATGGCTCACTTCGCCTAGGGTGGTCGGCCGGGAGACATTCCGGCCCACCACGACGGGAGAGACGATTGACCATCCGGGTGAACCGCAGGACCGCGCTGGGACTCGGCACGGTGGCCACCGCCGGCACGGTACTCGGCGCCGCCACACCGGCGTCCGCCGCCTCCGACGTCACCGAACCGGCTCCGACCACACCCCAGCAGGCGGCCCGCCGGGTCGCCGCCAGCTACGCCCGGCAGACCGAGGAGGCCGGCGGCAACTGGCAGGCCTACGTCAGCGTCGCCGACCCGGCCGGCGAGCCGGTGGTGGCGGTGGCCGACGAGCCGGACCGGCGGATCGAGGCGTACAGCGTCAACAAGATCGCGGTGGCGGCGGCCGTGCTGGACAAGGTCGACCGAGGGCTGCTGACGCTCGACCAGCGGGTCGAGGTCACCGCCGCGATCGTGGTGCCCGGCGGCGACGGCATGTTCAGCCTCGACGGGGCGTACCCGAGCTTCGTGACCCTCGGCCACGTGCTGGCCAACCTGCTGACCGTCTCCGACGACACGGCGGTGCGGCTGTGCGGCCTGGTCTGCCCCGCCGCCGAGCTCAACCAGATCCTGCGGGACAAGGGCTTCCCGAACACGCAGGTGCAGCCGGTGGCCAACCCGAACCGGTTCTTCCTCGGCACCAGCACCCCCCGCGAGACGCACGACCTGCTGCGCGCGCTGGTGGGCGGCACGCTGCTCTCGCCGGCCGCCACGGCGTTCGTGCTGCGGCAGTTGCGCGCCCCCGTCGCGTTCACCGACGGCATCCGGCGCGTCATGTCCTCGACGCAGCGGGCCAGGATCGCCACGAAGGCCGGCTGGTTCGCCGACGCCCGCCACGAGGCCGGGGTGATCTTCGACGCGGCGGGCGCGCCCGTGCTGACGTACGCCCTCTTCGCCGACGGCCAGGCGGGCGCCGACGACTTCGGCGCCACCCACCCGGCGGTCGAGGCCCGGGCCCGGATGGGCCGGCGCTTCCTCGCTGCGGTCGACCGCCTCACGGGCACCGGCATCACCCACCGACCGGCGGTGCAGCGGCCCAGCAACGGCGGCTGAGCGACGCGAACCGCGCCATCTCGGCCCACGCGGCGCGGTGGCGCGGTGGCGCGGTGGCGCGGTGGCGCGGTGGCGCGGTGGCGCGGTGGCGCGGTGGCGCGGTGGCGCGGTGGCGCGGTGGCGCGGTGGCGCGGATCCCGGCGCGGGTGGCCCCGACCCGTCGGGGCCGCCCGACCGCCGGCAGCCCCGGCGAGGGCCGGGCTACCGTGTACGACGGGACACGGCGGAGGGACGGCGATGGGCGCACCAGCGGAACGCACGGGACTCGACCGGGCGCTCGGGCGCCGGCTGCGCGGGGCGGCGGGGCTGGCCGCGCTGGCCGGGCTCGCGTGGGTCGCCCGGGACGTGCCGGCGGCGCTCGGCGGGCGGCTCGCCGGCGCGCGGGCGGAGCGGGCGGCGCGCTCGCCGCAGTTCCGCGACGGCGCCTTCCGCAACCCGGGCGGCACCCGCTCGATGGCGGGCGCCCCCGACCGCGACCTGATCCGTGAGCTGATCTTCGGCAAACAGAAGCGCCGCCCCAGCGCGCCGGTGCCGCTGCTGCGCCCCGGTGCCGCGCCGACCGCCGACGCCGCGCGCGAACTGAACGTCGTCTGGTACGGCCACGCCTCCGCGCTGATCGAGATCGAGGGGCGCAAGGTGCTGCTCGACCCGGTGTGGAGCGAGCGGTGCTCCCCGTCGACGCTGGTCGGCCCGCGTCGCCTGCACGAGCCGCCGGTCCGCCTCGACGAGCTGCCCCCGGTCGACGCGATCCTCATCTCGCACGACCACTACGACCACCTGGACATGGCGACCGTCCAGGCGCTGACCGCCCTGCAGTCGGCGCCGTTCCTGGTGCCGCTCGGGGTGGGCGCGCACCTGGACCGCTGGGGCGTGCCGGCGACGCGGATCGTCGAGCTGGACTGGTCGGAGAGCCACCGGGTGGCCGGGCTGGAGATCACCGCCACCGCCGCCCAGCACTTCTCCGGCCGGGGGTTGCGCCGCGACGGCACGCTGTGGAGCTCGTGGGTGGTGGCGGGCGCGCACCGGAAGGTCTTCTACACCGGCGACTCCGGCTACTTCGACGGCTACGCCGAGATCGGCGAGCGGCACGGGCCGTTCGACGTCACGCTGATGCAGATCGGCGCGTACGACCGGGCCTGGCCGAGCATCCACATGTTCCCCGAGGAGGCCGTCGCCGCCCACCTCGACCTGCGCGGCGGGCTGCTCGTGCCGGTGCACTGGGCGACGTTCAACCTGGCCCTGCACGACTGGTCCGAGCCGGTGGACCGGATCTGGGCCGAGGCGAAGGCCCGGGACGTACGGCTGGCCGTGCCCCGCCCCGGCGAGCGGGTGACGGTGGACGACCCGCCCGCCGTCGACGGCTGGTGGCAGGCCGTCGCCTGAGGCGTGCGGAAGGGGCCACGTCGACGCCCGCGGTGGCGGCAGGGCCCTGCGGTCACAGTACGAAGGCGTCGGTCCAGAGCGCGCCGGAACGGCCCGACAGGGAGTCGAGCATGGCGACCGCCTGGCCGTCGGTGAGCTGGGCGACGAAGTCGACGATCGCCCGGCCGCGGGCCCTGCCGATCCGGTCCGGCGTACGCGGGTGCAGCTCCGCCTCGGCCAGCTCGACCAGGTCGTGCAGGCGGCGCGGCAGCCGGGACTCCTCCTCCGGGTCGAGCAGCCAGTCCAGCAGCGCCTCGACCAGGGTGCCCAGCAGCCGGGCCTGCCCGCGCTGGTGCAGGGCCAGGTCCGGCCGGGCCAGCACGAAGCGGTGGTGGACGAACTTGAGCACCTGCACCTCGTGCCACTGGGCCGGGGCGAGCAGCACGTGGCCGGAACGCACCGACGGCCGCTCGACCACCGTGATCGCGTCGACGAACCGGGTGGTCCAGCGGGCCGAGAAGCGGGCCACGTACTGCTCCGCCTCGATGGAGCCGTCGAAGGGCATGGCCAGCAGCCCCTCCACCAGCTCCTCGCGGACGTGCTCGACGGCGGCGGCGAACGCCTCGTCGTCGGCGACCCAGGCGTCCTTGCGGTGCAGCTGCCGACGCAGCCGCTCGATCGCCGACCCGGGCCGGCGAGCCGCAGCGGCCAGCGCGGCGTCGGTGATGGCCCGGTAGTGCCCGCTCTCGCGCTGCCACGCCATCAGCTCGGCGGCCACCGCGCCCTGCTGGAGCACCCCGACGCGGTAGAAGTCCTCCACGTCGTGGATCGCGTACGCGATGTCGTCGGCGGTGTCCATCACCGACGCCTCGACGGTCTGCTGCCAGTCCGGGATCCGGCCGACGAACGGCTCCCGGGCCTGCCGCAGGTCGTCGACCTCAGTCCGGTACGCCCCGAACTTCGACGAGCCGCTGCCCGGGTCGTCCGGTGGCGGGGTGGCACCGCGCGGCGGCGGGTCCATCAGCCGGGGGTGCGGGTCGGGGTGGTCCAGCCGCGTCCAGGGATACTTCAGCATGGCCGCGCGGACCGCCGCCGTCAGGTCCAGGCCGGTGGTCGCCGCGCCGCGGATCTCGGTGCTGGTGACGATGCGGTACGACTGGGCGTTGCCCTCGAATCCGTCGGTGAGTCCCAGCCGCTGCCGGGCCAGCCGGTCGAGCACCCGCTCCCCCAGGTGCCCGAACGGCGGGTGGCCGAGGTCGTGCGCGAGGGCGGCGGCCTCCACCACGTCCGGGTCGCAGCCGCCCAGTTTCTCCAGCAGGTCGCCGTGCTCGCCGTCGGCGGTGAGCCGCTCGGCGATCGCCCGGGCCACCTGGGCGACCTTGAGGCTGTGCGTCAGCCGGTTGTGCACCAGCAGGCCGGAGCCGCCGGGGCTGACCACCTGGGTCACGCCGTTGAGCCGGGCGAAGAACGGCGAGGCCACGATCCGGTCCCGGTCGGCCCGGAAGGGGCTGGCGGCGAGGTCGCCGAGGGCCCGGGCGCTGCCGCCGAAGAGCCGCCGGGCCCGCGGGTCCGCGGGAGGTTCCATGATCGCCACGCTAGCGCAGTGCGGGCCGGGACGGCGCACGCCCGCCGCTTCCGCAGCCGCGACGTCGCGGGCGAGGCGGGGCAAGGGTCCCTCCGCCCACCTGCGGCGACGACGAGTGCCCTTCCTTAACATCCGGCGCGCCGGGGCGGGGGCGGCGACGGGCGTCGGTGCGGGCCGGCAGAATGCACGGCGGAACCCACACCGAAGGCGGATCGAGATCGTGACCCTCTCTGTTCATCAGCGGATCGCCGAGGAACTCGGCGTCGCCGAGCGTCAGGTACGGGCGGCCGTCGAGCTGCTCGACGGCGGCGCCACCGTGCCGTTCATCGCCCGGTACCGCAAGGAGGCCACCGGCCTGCTCGACGACACCCAGCTGCGCACCCTGGAGGAGCGGCTGCGCTACCTGCGCGAGCTGGACGAGCGGCGCGCGGCGGTGCTGGAGTCGATCCGCGGCCAGGGCAAGCTCGACGAGGCCCTGGAAGCGCAGATCATGGCGGCCGAGTCGAAGTCCCGCCTGGAGGACATCTACCTGCCCTACAAGCCCAAGCGTCGGACGCGGGCGCAGATCGCCCGCGAGGCCGGGCTGGAGCCGCTCGCCGAGTCGCTGCTGGCCGACCCGGGGCAGGACCCGCGCCAGGCCGCCGCCGGCTTCGTGGACGCGGACCGGGGCGTCGCCGATCCCGCCGCCGCCCTGGAGGGCGCCCGCGCCATCCTCATCGAGCGGTTCGCCGAGGACGCCGACCTGATCGGCACGCTGCGCGAGCAGATGTGGTCGCGGGGCCGGCTGGTCTCCCGCGTACGCGACGGGCAGGAGGCGGCGGGCGCGAAGTTCGCCGACTACTTCGACTTCGCCGAGCCTTACCCGAAGCTGCCCTCGCACCGCATCCTGGCCATGTTCCGGGGCGAGAAGGAGGGCGTGCTCGACCTGACGATGGAGCCCGAGGAGGCCGGCGAGGCCGACGCCGCCCCCGCCGGCCCCAGCCGCTACGAGGCGGCGATCGCCAGCCGTTTCGGCATCACCGACCAGGGGCGGCCGGCCGACCGGTGGCTGGCCGACACGGTGCGCTGGGCGTGGCGCACCCGGATCCTCATCCACCTCGGCGCCGACCTGCGGATGCGGCTGTGGCAGGCGGCCGAGGAGGAGGCGGTCCGGGTCTTCGCCACCAACCTGCGGGACCTGCTGCTCGCCGCGCCGGCCGGCGCCCGGCCCACGATGGGGCTGGACCCGGGCCTGCGTACGGGGGTGAAGGTCGCCGTCGTGGACGCCACCGGCAAGGTGGTCGCCACCGACACGATCTACCCGCACGAGCCGCGCCGGCAGTGGGACGCCTCGATCGAGACCCTCGCCCGGCTGGCCGGGGCGCACGGCGTCGAGCTGGTCGCCATCGGCAACGGCACCGCCAGTCGGGAGACCGACAAGCTGGCCGGCGAGCTGATCAAGCGGTACCCGCAGCTCAACCTGACGAAGGTGGTGGTCTCCGAGGCAGGCGCGTCGGTCTACTCCGCCTCCGCGTACGCGTCGCAGGAGCTGCCCGGGCTGGACGTCTCGCTGCGCGGGGCGGTCTCCATCGCGCGCCGCCTGCAGGACCCGCTCGCCGAGCTGGTCAAGATCGACCCGCGCTCGATCGGCGTCGGCCAGTACCAGCACGACCTGTCCGAGGTGAAGCTCTCCCGGTCGCTGGACGCGGTGGTCGAGGACTGCGTCAACGCGGTCGGAGTCGACGTCAACACCGCCTCCGCGCCGCTGCTGACCCGGGTGTCGGGCATCGGCGCCGGGCTGGCGGAGAACATCGTGCTGCACCGCGACGCCAACGGGCCGTTCCGCACCCGGGCCGAACTGAAGAAGGTCTCCCGGCTCGGGCCGAAGGCGTTCGAGCAGTGCGCGGGCTTCCTGCGCATCCCGGGCGGCGACGACCCGCTGGATTCCTCCAGCGTGCACCCGGAGGCGTACCCGGTGGTGCGCCGGATCCTCGCCAGCACCGGGCAGGACGTGCGCTCGCTCATCGGCAAGAGCACCATCCTGCGCGGGCTGCGTGCCACCGACTTCGTCGACGACACCTTCGGCCTGCCCACCGTCACGGACATCATCGCCGAGCTGGAGAAGCCGGGCCGCGACCCGCGGCCGGAGTTCCGCACCGCCACCTTCGTCGAGGGCGTGGAGAAGATCAGCGACCTGACGCCGGGCATGGTGCTGGAGGGCGTGGTCACCAACGTGGCCGCGTTCGGCGCGTTCGTGGACGTCGGGGTGCACCAGGACGGCCTCGTGCACGTCTCGGCCATGTCCCGGACCTTCGTCAAGGACCCGCGCGAGGTGGTCAAGTCCGGCGACGTGGTGAAGGTCAAGGTGCTCGACGTCGACGTACCCCGCAAGCGGATCTCGCTCACCCTCCGCCTCGAGGACGACGCGGAGGCGGGCGCGGGGCGCGGCGGTCAGGGCGCTCCCGGTGGCGGTCGCGGGCAGGGCGGCCAGTCGGGGCACGGCGGCGGACGTGGCCGGGGTGCCCAGGCCGGCGGGCGCGGCGGTCAGGGCGGGCAGGGCGGCGGGCGCGGCGGGGCGGCGCGACAGGGCCGCGGCGGAGCGGGGCCGGCGAACGACGCCATGGCAGACGCGCTGCGTCGGGCCGGACTGGCCTGACACCCGCCCGGCACCGACCCGATCCGTACGCGGTTCGGGTCGGTGCCGGGCGGGCCTGGCCACGGCGGCGCTCCGTCTGGCGTTCTGGCGCCCACACATTCTGGCGTTCGGAGGCTCGGGCGCGTTCTGGCGTCCTGGCGTCCTGGCGTTCTGAGGCGATCCCGGTCGCCTGTCAGGGCCGTTGTTCGTCGGCGGGCCGGAAGGGGTGCACACGCAGGGACGCTTTCGAGCTGATGTCGTAGACGATTCAGGCAGCGACGAGCCCGGCCGCCACCCTGATGTCGCAAACGATTCAGCTCGAAAGCATCATTCGAGCTTCCCGCCCGCGGCACGCCGAGCACCACAGCTTGCGGGGACGGCACGCCCGCACCATCGCCTGCGCGGCAGGCACGCCCGCCACCACCGCCTACGCGGCAGGCACGCCCGCCACCACCGCCTACGCGACAGGCACGCCCGCCACCACCGCCTACGCGACAGGCACGCCCGCCACCACCGCTCACGGATCGGGCCATCCCTCGGCGGGTCGGAGCTAGCCGCCCCTCGACCCGACAGAGCGACCGCCCGTCGACCGACCGCAGCAACCGGCCCGCGTCGGACGCGGGCGACGCATCCGACCGGGTGCGGCGGTCGACCGTGCACGGTCGGAGCCGTGAGGAGACCGCCGCACGTTTCCGGTGGCGGGTGCGGGGCGTACCGTCGCGGTCGTGGACGAGGGCGACGGCCGACAGTGGCGGGAACGGCAGCGACGGGCGGTGCGGGCGCACGCGGCCGCCGACGAGCGCCGTCGGGCGGCCGAGCAGGCCGAGGCGGCGGAACTCGTCGCCTGGTTCGTCGCCGAGGCGACCCGGCGCGGGCTGCCCACGGAACGGCTCACCGCCCGGGCGTACGACGGTCGCGGCCGCTATCGGACGCGGCTGCGCGGCTGGTACGTCGACCGGGCTCGGACCCGGGCGGTCGACACCGACGGGCGGTTCCACCTGCTGACCGTGCCGGGCGGGCTGCGCGCCCGGCTGCTCGGGGCCGAGCCGCAGCCCAGCCCGGCACCGCTGGTCGTCGGCGCGGGCGGTCGCGACGGCGAGTCGATCCCGCTGCGCGCCCTGCTGGCCCGTCGGCTCGACGGCGACGACGGGGCCTGACCGGGGTCAGCGCCCGGCGCCCGTGGGACTGCGACGGGCCAGGTACCACCACCACGACTGCTGCACCAGCAGCGTGACCAGCCCGGCGAGCACGATCGCGCAGAGGTTGACGACCAACTGGAGGGCGGAGCCGGCCGCCTCGTGCCAGACGCCGTACGCGGCGGCGACGGCGACGTTCGCGGCGGCCGGGACGGTGGTCACCGAGATCAGCACCCCGACCAGGCTGCCGGACTTCTTCGACGTCAGCGACAGCATGCCGGCCGCGCCGGCGAGCAGACCGACGACCCAGGAGAGCGCGTCCGGTCGCCAGATGAAGTCGGTGAGCGGGCGCTCGGCCAGCAGCATCCCGCGGTCGACCAGGCCAGCGGCGGTCAGCGCCCAGGTGCTGAGCACGGTGACCACCATGGCGGCGAGGAACCCGACCACCAGGGCCTGCACCGAGCGAACGATGATCGACGCCTTGCGGCGCAGCAGTGCCACGCAGAGGGCGGCCAGGGGACCGAACTCCGGCCCGACGACCATCGCGCCGACGATGAGGATCGGCTGGTCGAGCAGCACCCCGATGCCGGCCAGCATGGTGGCGACGGTGATCAGCACGAGGTAGGTGGCGGACAGCTCGGTCTGCTCGCCGGTCTTGGCGGCGATCTCGTCCCAGACAACCGCGTCGGCGCCGCTGCCGGGTGCCCGCCGCGCCGCCCGGTCCGCCGCGGAGGAGATGGTCAGCTCCACGTCGTCGGCCGCGATGGCGCCGCGCGCCTCCACGCCGAGCTGCCGCAGATCGCGCAGCACACTGTCGGCACTCTCCCGGACCACGTCGCAGAGGATGAGGTCACCCTGCGGCTGGCGGGCGGCGCCGGCGAGCACGGCCAGGTGGGTCACCCCCGGGTCGGCGGCCAGTAGGTCGGCGACGGCGGCGGACTGGTCCGGTGGAGCGATCACCCTCAGGTGCAGCACGGCCTCCCCCTCGCTTCGGCCGTCGAGCACTCTACTGCCGACGGCGGGGAGCCGAAGGGTCACGTCCTGGCGGTCGGCCCGCGTCCTCGCGGGCCGTTTTGCGGTTTGACCTGTCGGGATCAACGCCCCGTGTCGCGATTCAAGCCTTATGAAACGCTCGTACCTGCTACAACCTTTTTGTCGCATCGTGACTGGTCTTCGCTGGAGGTCGACGCCGTGCCTGGTCCCATCAACGCCCGCGAAGGTGCGGCGCGGCGTACCCGAACGGACGGCCTCAAGCGAGCGGTCGACCTGGCGGCAGCCCTCGTGCTGCTGGTGCTGAGCGCGCCGCTGATGCTCCTGGTGGCTGCCGTGGTGGCGGTGGGCCTCGGCCGCCCGGTGCTGTTCCGGCAGGCCCGGGCCGGGCAGCACGGCGACGTGTTCGAGCTGGTCAAGTTCCGCACCATGCTGCCGCCCGATCCGGGGCGGGGGCTGCTGCGGGACGGGGACCGCCTGACCCCGCTGGGACGCTTCCTGCGCTCCACCAGCCTGGACGAGCTGCCGACCCTCTGGAACGTCCTGCGCGGCGACATGAGCCTCGTCGGCCCCCGACCGCTGCTCACCGCGTACCTGCCGCGCTACTCCCCCACGCAGGCCCGACGGCACGAGGTCAGGCCGGGTGTCACCGGGCTGGCCCAGGTGCGCGGACGCAACAGCCTGAGCTGGGAGGAGAAACTCGACCTCGACGTCTGGTACGTCGACAACCGCAGCCTGCGCCTGGACCTGTCGATCCTGGCCGCGACGGTACGCACCGTGCTGCGCCGCGAGGGGATCTCCGCGACGGGTTCCGCCACCGCACCGGAGTTCCTCGGCACGCCGTCGCTGGTGGCGGCTACCGGGGTGCGGCCGGAGGCCGGCGCGGCGGTCCCGACCGGAGGTGGCCGATGAGCCGCACGATCCACCTCTCCGCGCCGGACGTCGGGCCGCTGGAGGAGTCGTACCTGATCGCCGCCCTGCGGTCGGGCTGGGTGGCGCCGGTCGGGCCGGACCTCGACGCGTTCGAGCGGGAGGTCGCCGCGCGGGCGGGCACCCGGGGGGCGGTGGCGGTCAGCTCCGGCACGGCCGGTCTCCACCTGGCGCTGCTCGGGGTGGGGGTCCGGCCCGGCGACGTCGTCGTCGTCCCGACGCTGACCTTCGTGGCCACCGCCAACGCGGTCCGGTACACCGACGCCCGGCCGGTCTTCGTCGACTGCGACCCGCAGACCGGCAACGTCGACGTCGGCCTCGTGGCGGAGCTGATCCGGCGCCTGACGTCCCGCGGCGAGCGCGTCGGGGCGGTGGTGCCGGTCGACCTTTTCGGCAGCTGCGTCGACTACACCGCGCTGGTGCCGGTCTGCGCGTCGGCCGGCGTTCCGGTCGTCGAGGACGCCGCCGAGGCCCTCGGCGCGACCCATCGCGGCCGACCCGCCGGCTCCTTCGGGCAGGCGGGCATCCTCTCCTTCAACGGCAACAAGATCATGACCACGTCGGGCGGCGGGATGCTCGTCTCCGACGACACGGCCCTGCTGGCCCGGGCCCGGCACCTCTCGACCCAGGCGCGCGAACCGACGCCGCACTACGAGCACCGCGAGACGGGCTACAACTACCGGCTGAGCAACCTGCTCGCCGCGCTGGGGCGTGCCCAACTCGTCCGGCTGGACGGGATGATCGCCCGGCGGCGGCAGCTCCGCGACCGGTACGCCAAGCTCTTCGCCCCGGTCCCCGGCGTGCGGCTGCTCGGCGCGGAGGACGCGGAGTCCAACTGCTGGCTGACGACCATCGTGGTCGACCCGGAGCGGTCCGGGTGGTCGGCCGCCGACCTGGCGACGCACCTGGCGGCGCGGGACATCGAGACCCGCCCGGTGTGGAAGCCGATGCACCTGCAGCCCGCGTACGCCGACGCCGAGCGCCTCGTCACGGGCGCGGCCGAGCGGTTGTTCGCCGACGGGCTCGCCCTGCCCAGCGGCAGCGTCCTCACCGAGGCGCAGATCGGCCACGTCCTCGCCGCCGTCGACGAGTTCCTGACGGCACGGACGGGAGCGTGACGGCGTGACGGTCCCCCTGGTGGTCGTCGGCTGCGGCGGCCACGGCCGGGAGGTCCTCGCGATCGCCCGCGCGATGGACGCCGCGGCCGGCCGGCGGCGCTGGCGCCTGCTCGGTTTCGTCGACGACCGCCCGTCGGAGGAGAACCTGAAGCGGGTGCAGCGGCTGGACGTCGCCTACCTCGGCGGGGTCGCCTGGCTGCGCGACGCGCCCCCGGACACGCACCACGTCATCGGCATCGGTGATCCCCGCGTCCGGCGTGCCGTCGCCGGGCGCGTCAACGCGTACGGGGTGCCGGCGGCGAGCCTGGCGCATCCGGCGGCGACGGTCGGGCCGGACACCGTGTACGGCCCCGGCTTCGTCGCCTTCGCCGGGGCCCGCGTCACCACGAACGTCACCGTCGGGCGGCACGTGCACCTCAACCAGAACGCCACCGTGGGGCACGACTGCGTCCTCGACGACTTCGTGTCGGTGAACCCGCTCGCCGCCGTCTCCGGCGACTGCCACCTGGCGGAGGGGGCGCTCGTCGGCACGACGGCGGCCGTGCTGCAGGGGCTGCGGGTGGGGCGGGACAGCACGGTCGGGGCGGGTGCCTGCGTGGTGCGGGACGTGCCGGACGGCGTCGTCGTCAAGGGCGTACCGGCCCGTTGACCCGACGCCGCCTCGGCGACTCGGCTCAAAAATTCGGTCATCAAACCCGAAAACTCCCAAACATCGCTTTTATGCATGTATCAACTAGAGGAGCTCAATGCTCCTTCCGCCCCGGGCGGAAGCGGTCGGAGACGGACAGGGGAGCACAGATGCCGCCGGAGACAGAGACCAGCAGACTCAGCGAGCAGGGGTCACGCCGGGCCAGGGCGCGCCGCCGCACCATCGGATTTCTCGCCACCGACAGCACCGCCTGGATCGGCGGGTTCGTCGCCGCGGTCTGCTTCCGTTACGAGTTCGGCCTGACGGCCGGCCAGCTCGCGCGCGCCGCCGCCTGCGGCTTCCTCGCGGCCGTCGTGCACGTGGCCGTGGCGGCGGTGCGCCGGATCTACTCCGGACGCCATCCGCTGGGCAGCCTCCAGGAGGTGCAGGGGGTGGCCGGCACCGCCGCCACCACCGCCATGATCCTGCTGATCGGGCTGCTGCCGGCCGACGAACGGCCGGTGCCGGCGAGCACGCCGCTGGTCGGGGGCGCCCTGGCACTGCTCTTCATGCTCACGGCCCGGTTCACCTACCGGCACCGCCGCGACCTCGCCATGCGACCGGACGTCCGCTCCTCGAACCCGGTGCTGCTGTTCGGGCTCGGCGACGCCGGGCAGGGGCTGCTGCGGGCCATGCTCAGCGACCCGCGCGGGCGGTACCGGCCGGTGGGCGCCCTCGACGACGACCCGGACAAGCGGGATCTGCGCATCGGCGGCGTACGCGTGCTCGGCGGCCGCCGGGACGTCGCGGAGGCCGTCCGGCGCACCGGAGCGACGACGGTGATCTTCTCCGTCGCGAACGCCGACGCCGCGCTGATCCGGCACATCCGGGAGGCGACGCTGCAGACCGGCGCGGCGTTCAAGGTGCTGCCGCCGGTCGGGGACCTCGTCGACCACCGGATCACCGTCACCGACATCCGCGACGTGCAGATCGGCGACCTGTTGGGGCGCCGGCAGGTGGTGGCGGACATGCAGGTGCGGACCAACGGCCTCACGGGTCGGCGGATCCTCGTCACCGGCGCCGGCGGCTCCATCGGCTCGGAGCTGTGCCGGCAGCTGATGAAGGCCGACCCGGGCGAGCTGATGATGCTCGACCGCGACGAGTCGGCCCTGCACGGCCTGCAGATGTCGCTGACCGGGCGGGCCATGCTGGACGGTCCCGAGCTGATCCTCGCCGACCTCCGCGACGACGAGGAGATCCGGCGGATCATTCGCAGGCGCCGGCCGGAGATCATCTTCCACGCCGCCGCGCTGAAGCACCTCACGCTGCTGGAGCGGCACCCCGGCGAGGCGGTGAAGACGAACGTCTGGGGCACCCTCTCCGTGCTCGACGCCTGCCAGGACGTGGCGCGGTTCGTCAACATCTCCACCGACAAGGCGGCCGACCCGATAAGCGTCCTCGGCTACTCGAAGCGGATCACCGAACGGCTGACCGCGCACGCCGCCTCCCGCTTCCCCGGCACGTTCCTCAGCGTCCGCTTCGGCAACGTGCTGAGCAGCCGCGGTTCGGTGGTGACCGCGTTCCAGCGGCAGATCGAGCTGGGCCGCCCGCTCACGGTCACCCACCCCGAGGTGACCCGCTACCTGATGACGCTGCAGGAGGCGGTGCACCTGGTGCTCCAGGCCGCCGAGATCGGCCGGGACGGGGAGGCGCTGGTGCTGGACATGGGCGAGCCGGTCCGCATCGCCGACCTGGCGCGGCAGCTGGCCGAACAGGCGGAGAGCAGCGTGCCGATCGTCTACACGGGCCTGCGGCCCGGCGAGAAGCTGCACGAGAACCTGTTCGGCACCGGGGAGGTCGACACCCGGCCGCTGCACCCGCTGGTCTCGCACGTGACGGTGCCCGCCCTCGACCCGATGGAGGTCAGCGGCCTCAACCCGTACGACGACGCAGAGAAGGTCGCCGCGCAGCTGGCCCTGCTCTGCGGCCACCCGGCCGGACCGGTCCACACCTCCTCGGTGCAGGTGCCGCTGTCCCGCTGAGGAATCTGACGCGGACGCCGCCGGCCCGCCGGGCCGGCGGCGTCCGCGCGTGTGCTGGTGGAACCCACGGGCCCGAGGCGCGGATCCTGTCTCGCACCGCGACGCCGGGCTGCGGCGCAGGGCGGCGCAGGTGAGACGACAGGGCCGGCGACCGGAGTTCCGGTCGCCGGCCCTGTCGTCCGTGTCAGCGGCGGATGCCCGCCCAGTCGTGGTGCCGCCGGACGGTGGAGAGGATGAAGTCGACCACCCGGCGGGAGGTGTCCGGCACCCGGTAGTCGACCGGGCACGGCACCCCCTGGGCGGCGACCTGTCCGACGGTGACCTCGACCGCCTCGACCACGCCCTGCGGGTCGAGCCCGGTCATGATGATCCCGCCGGCGTCCAACGCCTCGGGGCGCTCGATCGACTCGCGCAGCGTCACGGCGGGGAAGCCGAGGATCGCGGCCTCCTCGCTGATCGTGCCGCTGTCGGAGAGTGTGCAGTAGGCCCTGGTCTGCAGGTGTACGTAGTCGAAGAGGCCGAACGGCTCGTGGAACGCGATCCCGTCGAGGGCGGCGGCGTCCGGCGCCAACGCCTCCAACCGCTTGCGGGTGCGCGGGTGCGTCGAGACCAGCACCGGATGTCCCCACCGGTCACGGACCGCCCGGAGGCAGTCGAGCAGGCGTTCCAGGCGGGCCGGCTGGTCCACGTTCTCCTCGCGGTGCGCGCTGACCACGAAGTACCGGCCGGGTGCCAGGTCGAGCTGGCGCAGGATCGCCGACGCGGCGATGTCCGACCGGTAGTGTTCCAGGACCTCCCACATCGGGGAGCCGGTGTGCAGGATCCGGCGGGGGTGCAGGCCCTCGGCCAGCAGGTTGCGCCGGGCGTGCTCCGTGTAGACCAGGTTGAAGTCGGCGACGTGGTCGACCAACCGCCGGTTCGTCTCCTCCGGGACGTTCAGGTCGAAGCATCGGTTGCCGGCCTCCATGTGATAGACCGGCACCCGCATCCGCCGGGCCATCAGCGCGGCGATGCAGCTGTTGGTGTCGCCGAGCACGAGCAGCGCGTCCGGCCGCGTCTCGGCGATCGCCGTCTCCATGCCGACCAGCACGCCGCCCAGCACCCGGCCGAGCGACGAGGTGTCCACGCGCAGGAAGCGGTCCGGCTCGCGCAGCCGCAACTCCTTGAAGAAGACGTCGGAGAGGGTGCTGTCCCAGTTCTGGCCGGTGTGCACCAGCAGGTGGTCCACGGTGTCGTCGAGCCGGGCGATCACCCGGGACAACCGGATGATCTCCGGTCGGGTGCCGACCACCGTCATGATCCGGGTCATGCCCGTCCTCTCTCTGCTGCCAGCTTGCTCATGATGTCCTCGAACTGGTCCACGCCCACCCGCAGCGACATGCGCTCCTGGTAGACGCGCCGGGCCCGCAGGCCCAACTCGGCCCGCGTCGCCGGGGACTCGGCCGCCGCGACGGAGAACCGCGCGGCGAGCGCCCGCCAGTCCCCGGGCGGAGCGACGAGCCCGACGCCGGCCGAGCGGACCAGCGCCGCCGCGTCGCCCCCCACGGAGGCGATCACCGGGGCGCCGCAGGCCAGCGCGGCCTGCAGCTTCGACGGGATGCTGCCGCGCAGCGCCGGAAGATCGCGCAGGCAGACGAGCTGCCAGTCCGCGGCGGCGTACAACTCGGCCATCTGCTCCGCAGGGCGGCGGCCCACGAAGCGGACGTTGTCGGCGCCCAGGTCGGCGGCGAGCCGCCGGGCGGCGTCCTCGCCCGCGCCGGAGCCGACCAGCACCAGGTCGACCCGCTCGCGGGCGGCGGCCGCCGCCCTGATCGCGGTCTCGATGCCCTGCAACAGGCCGATGTTGCCGGCGAACATCACCGTGCAGCGTCCACGGTGGCCCAGCGCCGCGCGGGCCGCGTCGGTGGCCGGCACCGGCCGGAACAGCGCGTCGTCGGTCCAGTTCCACACCACCCGCACCCGGCCCGGGTCCGCGCCGCGGGCCACCACCAGGTCGGCCATCGCCGGCGAGATCACCACGACGGCACTGGCCAGGCGGTACGTCGTACGCATCAGGGCGCCGATCCCCCGCTGCAACGCACGGCCGGCCCGGCCGGTCGGCGCCATGCCGGACCCCAGCACGGACTCCGGCCACAGGTCCTGCACGTGGAGCACGACCGGCGTACGCCGGGCCAGGCGGGCGATCGCCGCCGCGGCGAACGAGGTGGGTGGCGGATGGTAGACGTAGGTGACGTCGACGCCGGCCAACCAACGGAAGCCGCCCAGCGCGCTGCTGGCCCCGAAGGAGAGGTGGCTCAGCGCGCGCCGGGCGGCGGACGTGTCGTGGCTGGGATAGGCGGGCACGCGCCGGACGGCGACCGGGCCGTCGGCCTCGACGTGCCGCCAGCGTTGCCGCCAGCCCGGGAAGACGCGGCCGTGCGGATAGCTCGGGAAGGTGGTGAGCACCCGCACCTCGTGGCCCCGCTCCGCCAGCTGGCGCGCCAGGTTGCCGGGGATGAACACCCCTTCCGGCGGATACCACTGGCTGACCAGGCCGATTTTCACGGGCCGCCCACCGCCTGCCCCGCCCCGGGCGGTTCCACCGGCTCGGGCCAGGTGTCCGGCCGGCCCGGGTCGAACACCTCGTTCGTCCAGAACATGGTGACCAGCTCGTCGGGACCGGTGTTGACCAGGTTGTGCACCCACATGGTGGGCATGTCCACCAGCACCGGCTCGTCGCCGGAGACGGGGAAACGCACGACCTCGTTGTCGCCGACCCTGCGCAGGCTGATCTCGGCCGAGCCGTGCAGCACGACGAACCGCTCCATCTTGGCCAGGTGGAAGTGCTCCCCCCGGGTGACACCGGGACGGGTCGTGGAGCAGAACGTCTGCCCGCCTCCCCCGTGCGCCTTGACCGTCTCGACCAGCTCGCCCCGGGCGTCGGCCCGGCGCGGCAGCGGCAACGGGTAGTGCGCGGGGAAGCAGTGCGACCGGTACGTGTTGAACAGCCGCACGTCGTGCCGGTCCAGCAGGGCCGGGATCTCCCCCGACCGGTAGGTGGCGGCGACGGCGGCGAGCCGGTCGGCGAGGTCCCGCACGCCGATCCGCAGCGCCGGCATCGCCGGGTCCCACGACTGCCCGGCCGGAACGCCGACGAGCCGGGCCGCCGCGTCGGTGACGTGCACCAGACTCAGCTCACGGTCCCCGTGCACCTCCGGCTGACCGCCCTCGGCGAGCAGCCGGCAGAAGGTCGCGACCGCGGAGTTGTAGAACGGCCGGCCGTGTTCGCCGTACAGGTTCGGCAGCAGGACGTCGTCGACGGGCAGGCCGGTGTCGGCCAGGATGCCGGCGGCGGCGGCCTTCGCGTCGCCGTAGGGCGTGCCGTTGCCGGCCTGCACCGAGTTGGCGAAGACCACCGAGCCGGGTGGGGTGGCGCAGTGTTTGAGACCCTGCGCGAGCTGGGCCGCGAGCTGCACGTTGCCGGCGGACACGTCCGCCGGCTCGCCCCGGTTGACCCCGGCCAGGTGCAGCACCCGGTCGGCCCCGTCGACCTTCGCGGCGACCCGCTCCGGGTCGGCCAGGTCGGCGCGGGTGACGACGACCGGCTCCGGCCAGCCGAGCACGCGCAGCAGCACCCGCACGTGCCAGCCGAGGAAGCCGCCGGCCCCGGTGACCGCGAGCCTCAGCACGCCAGCACCGGATCCCGCAGGGCCAGCTCCGCGCGGACCTCCGGCAACGTCTTGAGCAGCTCGACGATCTCCGGTACGCGCATCCGCGGCGCGTTGGCCGAGTTGAAGTCCTCGGTCGGACCCTGGCCCAGCTCGCCCTCGTCCACGTAGAGCGCGTAGTTCAGGTCGCGCGCGTCCAGCGGCACCCGGAGGAAGTCGCCGAAGTCGTCGGCCTGGGCGAGCTCCTCCCGGCTGGCGAGCGTCTCGGCCTGCTTCTCGCCGTGCCGTACGCCGATCACGTCGAGCTTGGCCGGCACGTCGAAGAGTTCGCAGACCGCCTCGGCCAGGTCGCCGATCGTGCAGGCGGCGGCCTTGCGGATGAAGATGTCGCCGGGGCGGGCGTGCTGGAAGGCGTGCTCGACCAGTTCGACCGAGTCGGCCAGCGACATCAGGAACCGGGTCATCCCCGGGTCGGTCACCGTGGGCGCCCGGCCCGCCTTGATCTGCTCGATGAACAGCGGGATCACCGAGCCGCGCGAGTACATGACGTTGCCGTACCGGACGCAGGAGACCGTGGTGGCGCTGTTCGGGTTGTTCCGGGCGTGCGCCTGGGCCACCTTCTCCATCAGGGCCTTGCTCATGCCCATCGCGTTCACCGGGTGGACGGCCTTGTCGGTGCTCAGCACGACCACGGAGCCGACGCCGTTGCGCTCCGCCGCCTCGACGACGTTGGCGCTGCCCAGGACGTTGGTCCGCACCGCCTCCAGCGGGAAGAACTCGCACGACGGCACCTGCTTCAGCGCCGCCGCGTGGAAGATGTAGTCGATGCCCCGGCTGGCCCGCAGCACCGAGTCGTAGTCGCGCACGTCCCCGACGTGGTAACGGACCCGGTCGTCGCCGAGCTGCCGGCGCATGTCGTCCTGCTTGGCCTCGTCGCGGCTGAGCACCCGGACCTCGCCGACGCCCCGGTCGAGGAGGCGGCGGACCATCGTCTTGCCGAAGGAACCCGTGCCGCCGGTGATGAGTACCCGCTGGCCGTTGGAATTTGTGGTCACTCCCGCTCCCATGTCGCTTCGCCGTGCCCCGCCCCCCGTACACCCGGCGGGTTCGTTGAGAGGAACGACCACTCCCGTACCGGAGAAACGCATTTCATCCGACAATCGCTACGAATGCCCGCTTAAGCGAGAAAGAGATGGGAGACTGGCGACCGCAGCGGATATGCCGCCTGGTCACCGAATCCGAAGGGCTACAGCGTGGGAGACGTACCTCCAGGCCTCCTGTCCGGATCCGCCCGCTCGCTCGGCACGCACCGGCGACGGGCCCCTCGGCGCTACGCCACGCTGGTCAGCGTGGCGATCCTCAGCGGCGTCGCCTTTCTGGCCTGCTGGTCGGTGGATCAGACCTATTTGGCCCCCGCTCTGCTGGTCGCCGTCACCCTCAGTGGTCGCTTTCCCCGGCCGGGGTTGGTCGACGTGCTCGCCCTGCTGCTCGGCGTGTGGGTGGTCGCCAGCCTCGGGTGGACGGTCGACACCTCGGCGACCCGCAGCGCCGTCTACCTGTACGGCACCTGCGTACTGCTGCTGGTCGCGGTGCGGCACATCGTGACCACCACCCGCGACCTGCTCGCGGTTGGTGGCGCGTTCCTCGCCGGGTGTCTCGTCCGGACGTTCCAACTGATCCGTGAGCCCTCCGTCAGCGGCGACCTCGGACGGGCGGGAGCCTTCGACCTCAGCGTCCGGTACGGCATCGAGGGATTCAACATCAACCTGACTGCCTACACGATGGTCGCCGGGATTCTGCTGGCGGTGCTGCTGGGCGCCGTCGGTGGGCTGCCCCGCGCGGCACGCCTCGTGCTCTACGCGATCGTGGCGATGCTGGGCTACGCGGTGCTGCTCAGCGGGACGCGGGGCGCCCTGGCCGCGCTGCTGCTCGGAGCCGTCTATCTGCTGTGCAGCCGGGCAACTCCCCGGGCGTGCTGGCGGGTGGCGGTGGTCGTCGTCCCGGCAGCCCTGCTCCTGATACCGCTCGGCATGGGCGAGGCGGCGCTGCTGCGCCTCGACGGCCTCGTCGTCGACCGGGCGACCGGTGACCTCGCCGGCCGGATGCTGGTCTGGCCCGAGGCCGCCGCCATCTGGGGGCAGTCCCCGCTCGCCGGAATCGGGGCGGGCGCGTTCACGGCTGTCAGTTCCTGGGGAATCGGCGCCCACAGTCTGGCCCTCACCCTCGGCGCCGATCTCGGGCTCGTGGGCGTGCTGTGCTACGCAGCCGTCCTGGCCGCCGCCGTGCGGCCCGTCGGGCGCGCCTCCCAGCTCGGCGCGCGGCTGGCCGGGTTGTTCCTGGTGATGTTCCTGCCGATCTGGCTCACTGGACACTGGGAGGCCGCCCTGGCCGCCTGGCTACCGCTGGCGTTGCTCTCGCTCGTGCCCGCCCTCGCGGCCGACCGTCCACAGAGCACCGGCGGCCGGCACCACCGCAGGGTCCACCGGTCAGGACCCGACGGGGTGCTTCCCCGGCGCGGCGGCCGGCGGTCGGCGGTCGTGCCGGGGGGAACCGGCGACCCGACGCCACAGGTCGGTGTGCTGGCGCAGCACGCTCTGTAGCCCGTAGAGCCGGTGCACCCGGGCCCGGGCCCGGCCGGCCAGCTCAGCACGGCGCACCGGGTCGGTCATCAGCTCCCGCAGCGCCGCGGCGAGGCCGACGGGGTCCGAGGGCGCGACGACCACCCCGCTGTCGTCGCCGAGGATCTCGGCGGTCGCCCCCACGTCGGTGGCGACGACCGGGCAACCGAGCGCCATCGCCTCGACCACGACGTTGGGGAACCCCTCGGTGTGGCTGGGCAGGACGAACAGGTCGCAGCGACCCATCATGGCAAGGACCTCCGCATGCGGCAGCTCCCCCAGGAAGGACACCGACGCAGGCGGCTGGTGCTGCTCGGTGACCGATCGCAGGTAGGCCGGGTCGGCGGGGCCGACGAAGAGCAGCCGCCAGCCCGGCTGCGCGGCCGTCCGCCACGCGGTCAGCAGGTCCTCGACCCCCTTGGCGTGCAGGAACCAGCCAACGAACAGCACCGTGCGTTCCGCCGGCGCGGGGTCCCGGTGTGGCGCCGGGAGCCGGTCGAGGTCCACCCCGTTCGGCATCCGCCGCACCCACACCGTGGGGAGCTGGTTGCGGACAGTGGCCTCGGACGCCTCGTCGAGGACCAGAACGGCCGTCGCCAGCCGCATCGCCCGGGCCATCAACCGCCATTCCCGACTGCCGCGCCCGGCGATGTCGGGGATCCGCCCGAAGTGCAGGTGGTAGATGACCGGGCGCCGGTACACCCGGGTGATGAGCAGCAACGCCAGGTCCCGGAAGACGCCGGGGCCACCGGACGAGTGCAGGTGCACGACGTCGGTGCGGCCCGCGGCCAGGACGCGGCGCAGCGCCACGGCGCCGGCCGTGAGCTGGCGTACGCCCGCGGTCAGGCGCCGACCCCGCCCGAGTTCGTGCACGCCGCGCCACTGCTGGGCGATGTCGACCACCTCGATGTGGACCTCCGGATCGTCGCGGAACCGGTTGACCAGCATCGCCACCCCGCGGGCGATTCCTCCCATCGGTGGCGGCAACGGCCCCACCACACACACCCGCATCCGCTCCGGCATCTCAGTGTCCACGGTGTCCGGCACCCGTTACCTCCTGCACAGAATCGAGCAGCCGCGCCAGCGGCTGTGCGTACGCCCGGATGTCGAAGGAGTCCAGCGCCTGCTCCCGGGCGGCCTTGCGCATGAGCAGCCGTTCCTCGGTGGTCAGCCGCACCGCCCGGTGCAGCGCCGTTGTCAGCGCGGCCCCGGAGTGGTCGGCGCAGACCAGGGCGTTGACGCCGTCTTCCAGGTAGCGGCCCAGGTCGCTGGTCAGGTTGCAGATCACCGGGGTGCCGTTCGCCATCGACTCGCAGACCTTCGTCGGGAATCCGGCGTTGGCGTACCGTGCCGGTGGCCGGAGCAGGACGCTGAAGTCGGCCTCGCGCAGCAGGTGCGGCACGGTCCACTGCGGTACCCGGCCGACCACCTCCACCATCTCCGGCGGGTCGCCGCCGAGCAGGTCCCGCAGCTGTTGGCGGGACGGCCCCACCACCCGCAGCCGCAGCCGCGCACCGGAGCGCGCCACCGCCTCGACCGCCTGGACGACGGTGCCGAGCAGATCCTTGCGCCCGGGGGTGCCGGCGTAGACCAGGGTGAGCTCGTCACGCCCGGTGGCCGGGGCCTCCGGTGCGCCCGCCAGTTGCCGCACGTCGAGGGTCGGGGGCACCCGCACCACCGGGCAGCCCCGCCGCCGGAAGTGCTCCTCGAGCAGGGTGCTGATGGCGATGACGCCGGAGCAGCGCGGATAGTGGTGACGCAGGGCGAGCTTCGCCGACAGGTGCAGGGGGCCCAGCGCTCCGCCGGCCAGTTGCCGAGGGCTGTACCACTCGACCACGTCGACCACCAGCGGCACCCCGTGGCGCCGGCACCACCGGCGCAGGTGGACCATGTACGGCGTCCCGCCCCCGTAGACCACGACGTGCGAGGGTCGGGTCGGCTGCGCCGCCAGCCAGGCGACGGTCCGCGCCCCCCAGCGGAGGAGGACCTGGTTCGCCTTGGCGGCCGGGCTCGCCCCGGCGGGCGGCAGCTCGCCCACCCCGACGTGCGTTATCGTGCCCGGCGCAGCCGCGAAGTCGACGGGCCGAGGCTCGGTCGGGGTGTGTTCCCCGCCGACCACCACCACGTGTCGGCCGGTCAGGGCCAGCGACCGGGCGATCCCGTCGACCCGCCGGGAGCAGGCCTCGCCCCACGGGTAGCGGAACGGCCCCACGTACGCCACCCAGTCGGATGAATCAGTCACCGCGCCGTCCTTTCCGACACCGGGCCGGGTACGGCCACGGCGGAGACCTCCGTCAGGCGGGCGGCGAAGGCCCGGGCCACCTGACCCCTGCTGTGGTGGCGCCACGCCCATTCGTGCCCGGCACGGGCCAGTCGGCCGCGCAGGGCACCGTCGCGGCACAGCCGTTCGAGGGCCTGCCGCAGCTGTCTCTGGTCCTCGACGCCCACCCCCAGGGCGGCCCCGGCGGCATCGAGGTGCCGCATGGAGGCGAGCTCTCCCGGCCCGTACGCCAGGACGGGTCGCCCGGCGGCCAGGTACTGGGGGATCTTGGTGGAGAGCGAGAAACGGGTGTAGCGCCGCAGCTCCGGCCGGAAAGACTCCACATGCACCAGGACGTCCGCCTCGGCCAACGCGCGGGTGACCTCCGCGCCACCCAGGGACTCCCCGAGGTGGACCTGCGGGCAGTCAACGAACCGATCCCGGTAGCGGACCAGGTCCGCCTCGGGCGCGTGCACCGTCAACCGCGGTCGAGGCAGGTCCCCGGGCAGTTCGCCGAGGGCGAGGCCGACCTGACGCAGCACTGCCCACCGGTCGAGGTGCAGGCCCCCCACGTAGCTCAGGCGCAGCGCCCCGGTTTCCGCCCGACCGTCCACCGGGTCGACGAAGGCACTCTCGTCGACGCAGTTGGCGAACGCCGCGAACGGTCGGTCGTACCGCCGCTCGTACTCCCTGGCCATCTCGTCGCTGATGCACAGGCCGCTGACGCAGCGGCGCATGACCCGGTCCAGGTGGCGCCGGACCGAACGCTGGCCATAGCCGAGCAACTCACCGGAGGCGTAGAGGGTCGCCGGCCAGTCGTCCATGAAGTGGGGCACCAGCGGCGCGCCACTGCACTCGGCCAGCCGGTCTGCCAGCCGCATGATCCGGACGCTGCCCAGCATCGAGTAGACCACGTCGGGGCGGAACGCCCGGACCCACTCGACCAGCGGGCCGGCGATCCGCAGCGGGCTCAGGTCGGCCAGGGCCCGCAGTTCGGCGTGCAGCCGGGCCGACGAGGGTGCCCCCGCCGATACCGGTATCGCCCCGATCGCCGGATCGGCCCGCCCCCACGGCGAGCCGCCACGGCTCAGGAACCGCCGTCCGTAGTGGTCGACCGGGCTGCTACGCGGGTCGATCCGATGGAACCGGGAGCAGACCTCGGTGGAGGGTTCCGCGGCGGCGGTGTAGACCTGCGCGAGCCGGTCCCGCGGCCACCCCGCGAAGAGGTTGGCCAGGGTGATGCCGCTGCCCGTGGTGGCCCGGAAGGGCTCCGCCCCGACGACGAGGACGCGAGCCCGGCCCGGCTGCCCGTTCATGCCGTCACCCGCTGCCCGTGCGCCGCCGGTCGGGCTCGGGTCACCACCTGGCGGTAACCCAGTAGCGCCGCCGGGACGACCGTCACCAGCCCGACGGCCGCACCCAGCCACGGCACCGCGGCCGTCCCCAACGCTCCGGCGCCCCACCCCTTCAGCGGCACCGCCAGGGCGAGGTAGGCCGTCCAGCCGGCGAGCTGCGGGCGGACCACCCCGGCGGCGTTCTGCACCATGAACCAGGGTGAGGCCACCGCGAGCACCATCCACCAGGCACCGAGGCCGGCGAGCAGCCACCGGTCCGGTGCCTGCGCCATCCCCATCAGCGCGGCCAACGGCTCCCCACCGACGAGCGCCACCACGACGCTCGGCAACCCGACGGCTGCCACCGCGATGAGGGTCATCCGGCCGGTGAGGCGACGGACCCAGTCCACCCGTCCGTGGGCCAGCGCCTCACCGTACGCCGGCCACAACGCCGTGGTCATCATCGACATGAGCAGTCCCAACTGAGCGAACAAGCGGGCGGCCACGGCGAACACGGCCACCTCGGCCAGGCCGCGGGTCTGGGCGACGATCAGGGGGTCGGTGTTGGTCGCGACCGTCAGCACGGCCGTGAGCAGCAGGAACATCCCGCCCAGCTTGAGCAACACCCGGGCGGCGGATGCTTCCACGTACCGCGGTGACGGGGCCAGCTCCGGCATCCGCCGGATGTACAGCCACAGGCTGTTCACCAGGTTGCCCAGCAGCGGGCCGCTCACCGCGGCGGCCACCAGGGGCACCGGACCGGCGTCGAGGGCCACGGCGACCAGGGTCAGCGGGAGGCAGAGCAGGGACCCTGCCAGCTGCCACGAGTTGGCGCAGGCGACCTGCTGGACGCCGTACTGCACCCGAACGACCAGCGACATCGGCACGTTGAGGATGAAGACGGTCAGGCAGACCAGCGTCATGGTCCGGGCCGTCGGCACCAGCTCGGCGCTGGGCAGGTTGAACACGGCTACCCACGGGGTGACGAGCGCCCCGAGCCAGAGGGCGGCGCAGGCGGCACCCGCCGCGCCGGCCAGGGTCAGGTAGGCGGTGGAGACGTAGCGTCTGGCCTGCACGGCGTCGCCCCGGGCATGGGCGTCCGCCAGCTTGGTCATCAGCCCGTTACCCAGGCCGAGGTCGGCGAAGGCCGCCATCGCGGTGAGTGCCGTCACCGCCTGCCACAGGCCGAACAGCTCCACGCCCAGATACCGCTGGGTGAGCGGGAGCAGCAGCAGCGGCACGATGGCCCCGACCGCCCGGCTGCCCACCGTCGTCGCGATGCCGGCCACCAGCCTCCGGTCGCGGCCCCGGTCGGCCACCGCCGGGTCGGCCAGCGGGGCCCGGGCGTCGGCCGACTCCGTGACGGTGGGGTGCATCGTGGTCGGCCGCCCTAGACCGGACTCAGCGCGCGGGCAGCGGACTGCCACTCGACGGTCGCCACCAGGCCGGCGCGCAGCGAGTGCGGCCGGGCGGCGGGGAACAGCTCCCGCAGCCGGGTGCAGTCGGCCTGGGAGTCGCGGACGTCGCCGGGCCGCGGTGGGCCGTGCTCCACCTCGAGCCGCCAGCCGAGCACGCCCTCAAGCTCGGCGACCAGATCCCGCAGCGACGTACGGGTGCCGAACGCCAGGTTGACCACGTCGGACGCGCCGACGCGGCGCACCACGGCGTCGGTGATGACGTCGGTGACGTCGGCGACGTAGGTGAAGTCGCGGGTCTGCTGGCCGTCGCCGTGCAGCGTCAGGGGCCGGCCGTCGAGCGCGTCCGCGATGAACCTCGGCACCACGGCGGCGTAGGGGTGCTCGGGGTCCTGCCGCGGCCCGTACACGTTGAAGAAGCGGAACGGGAGCACCGCGAGGTCGAAGCAGGCAGCATAGGCGAGGGTGTAGGTCTCGGTGGCGAGCTTGGAGGCCGCGTACGGGCTCACCGGCATCGGCCGCAGCGCCTCGTGCCGGGGCATCCCCGGAACCGCCCCGTATACCGAGGAGGAGGAGGCCACCACCACGTGCCGCACGTCGTGGCGGCGCACCGCCTCCAGCACGCTCACCGTTCCCGTGGCGTTGGCGTGGTGGCTGCGCACCGGATCGTCGATCGACCCGGGCACCGAGCCGAGGGCACCGAGGTGCACGACGCTCGCGGCGCCCGGTAGCGCGTCGTCCAGCACGTCCGGGTCGCAGACCGAGCCGACGAGGACCCGGGCGGGTACGTCCCGCAAGTTGTCCAACGAACCGGTCGACAGGTCGTCGACCACCACGATCTCGCTGATCCGCGGCTGCTCAGCGAGCGCCCGTACCAGGTTCGAACCGATGAAACCGGCCCCCCCGCTGACCACAATCTTCAACTGTTCCCCCGATGTCGCATGTTGCTGCCTGTCGGCACCAACTAGGCGAATGACCCTTTTGCACCCTTCACGACAGTCAACGACAAGCAACACCCAAGGTCACGGTTCCGTATCAGGACGGGATGCCGTCGCACCGGCGATTCCCGCCACGTCGTCGGGGCGGTACCGGTCCACCGCCGCCCGCGCCCCGGCTAGTTGGGCGGGCGGTCATCAGGCGAACTGCTCCGCGTGCGCCTCGTACCAGCGCACCGTCTCTCGCAGGGCCTGGGCGCGCGGCACCGGCGTCACGTCGGGGAAGAGCGCGCGCAGCACCCCGTTGTCGGCGTCGGAGTGGCGGACATCGCCGGCGCGGGGCGGGCCGTGCACCACCTCGAGGCGGCGATCGAGCACCTCCTCCAGTTCCGCGATCAGTTCCAGCAGCGAGATCCGCGCGCCGAAGGCGAGATTCACCACGTCCGACGCGCAGACCCGGCGCAGGACCGCGTCGACGATGACGTCCGTGACGCTGCCGACGTAGGTGAAGTCGCGGGTCTGGGTGCCGTCGCCGTGCACCTGGAGCGGCCGGCCCGCCAGGGCCGCCGAGACGAACCTCGGCACCACGGCGGCGTACGCGTGGTTGGCGGCCTGGCGGGGCCCGTAGACGTTGAAGAAGCGGAACGGCAGCACGTCGATGCCGTAGCAGGAGGCGTAGGCGAGCGCGTATGCCTCGGTCGCGAGTTTCGAGACCGCGTACGGGCTCACCGGCATCGGCCGCAGGTCCTCCCGCCGGGGCAGGACGGGGTTGGCGCCGTAGACCGAGGACGAGGAGGCGACCACGACGTGGGGCACCCTGTGGCGCCGGACCACCTCCAGGACGCTCAGGGTACCGGTGGCGTTGGCGTGGTGGCTTCGCAGCGGGTCGTCGATGGAGCGGGGCACCGAGCCGAGGGCACCGAGGTGGACGACGCTGGCCGCCCCGCTCACCGCCTCGTCGAGCAGGTCGGGGTCGAGGACGGTCCCGGTGAACAGCCGCGCCGGCAGGTCGAGAAGGTTGTCCAGCGACCCGGTGGAGAGGTCGTCCACCACCACGATCTCACTGACCCGCGGCGCGTCGGCGAGGGCGCGTACCAGGTTGCAGCCGATGAAGCCGGCGCCACCGGTAACGACGATCTTCAAGGATCCTCCTCGTGGTTCCGCCCGACGCGCCACCTGCGCGTGGCACGGGGTACGAGCCGTCGGGCCGGTACCCGCTTCGACCAACGACCGGCGCACGGGCGCGTCACGCACGATGTGCGGAGCGTGACGAAGAGGCCCGTCGGTGCGCCTTCCGATACGCCCGTCGGGACGGCCGGGATGTGGTGAGCTGTAGGTATGGACCGGAGCCGGCTCGGGCTGGTGCTGCACCCCACCCGGGATGTCTCGGCCGTGGTCGACACGATCGTCGACTGGGCCGCCCGGCACCGGATCTCCCTGGCCGTACGCGCCGAGGACCGGCTCCGGGTGCCGGCCACGGTCGAGCCGCTGCCGGTGGGCGAGGTGGCCGTCCGGTCGGACGCGCTGATCGCCATCGGCGGGGACGGGACGATGCTCGGGGCGTTGCGCTCGGCCGTCCACGACCCGAAGCCGGTGCTCGGTGTGCACGTCGGCAAGCTCGGCTTCCTCGTCGAGGTGGAGCCGCCGGAGCTGCCGACAGCGCTGGACCGGCTGATCGCGCACGACTTCACGGTGGAGAGCCACAGCTGCCTGGCCTGCGACGTCTGTGGCGACGACGTCGTCGCGTTCAACGACGTGGCGCTGATCCGCCAGCCCGGCGCCGGCTTCGTCAGCGCCTCCCTCGCCGTCGACGGGCAGCAGTACGGGTACTACCGCTGCGACGCGCTGGTGGTCAGCACGCCCACCGGCTCGACCGCCTACAGCTACGCCGCCGGCGGCCCCCTGGTCTCGCCGGCCGCCCAGGCGGTCGTGGTTACCCCGTCCGCGCCGATGGCGGGCATCTCCCGGGCGGTGGTGCTCTCCCCCGACGAGACGATCCGCCTGGAACTGCGCGAGGGCTCCGGGCCGGTGGCGGTGGAGGTGGACGGCCTGGTCATCCGCGACGCCGCGAGGGAGGGCGTCGTGCAGGTGCGCTACCGACGCGACGCGGGCCTGGTCGTCCGCCTGGATCCGCGCCGCTACCAGGAACGCAACCAACTGAAGCTGAGCTTGCTGGACCTGCCGCTGCTGCCCGAGCAGCTCCGGGAACTGCTGCCGGAGGGCCTCCGCGAACGGCTCAACCGCCGCGACCTGCCCCCGCCCCGCTGACCGGCCCCGCGCGCCGGTCCCGGCCCGCCACCAGGCGCCGCTCGCTTGGTTCCCACCGCCAGACGCCCCTCGCCCGGCCCACCGCCAGGCCGATTCGAGCCCGCCACCAACGACACTGCCCGCCGAGTCACCGGCCCTCGCTTGCCCGGCGGGTCAACAGGTCGCGCCCGCCGGCTCGTCCGCCCGCCACGGCCGACTCGTCTTCGGCACCCTTTCGAGCTGATGTCGTAAGCGACTCACGCGTCTGTATCGGCCGTACGACACGGTTCGGGATCCGCACGGGTACCGAGAGGCCGCCGCCCCGGACCGTGGTCCGATGTCGCAAACGACTCAGCTCGAAAGGGGCCGGGGAAGGGTGCGCCCGCCGACGGCGTGCAAATTTCCGCAGCCGGCGGCCGGCAGACGGCGACAGCCGGCGGCGACAGGCGGCGGCCGGCGGCGACAGGCGGCGGCCAACGGCGACAGGCGGCGGCCAGCGGCGACAGGCGGCGGCCGGCGGCGACAGGCGGCGAGGCAGCCCTCAGAGGACGGACGGTGAGCGAACGGCGGGCGGGCGTGAGCCGAGGGTGGACGGGCAGGCCGAGGGGCGGACGAGCGGACCGAGGGGCAGACCGGCAGGCCGAGGGGCAGACCGGCAGGCCGAGGGGCAGACCGGCAGGCCGAGGGGCAGACCGGCAGGCCGAGGGGCAGACCGGCAGGCCGAGGGGCAGACCGGCAGGCCGAGGGTGGACGGGCGGACCAAGGGGCGGACGAGCGGGCGCGGACGGTTCTCAGGCGCGCTTGAGCACCTCCGACACCAGGTCCTTCGCCTCCTGCTGGATCCGGGCCAGGTGCTCGGGCCCCTGGAACGACTCGGCGTAGATCTTGTAGACGTCCTCCGTCCCGGACGGGCGGGCGGCGAACCAGCCGGACTCCGTGGTCACCTTGAGCCCGCCGATCGGCGCGTCGTTGCCCGGAGCGGTGGTGAGGGTCGCGGTGATCGGCTCGCCGGCCAGCTCGGTGGCGGTCACCTGTTCCGGCGAGAGCTTGCCGAGCACGGCCTTCTGCTCGCGGGTGGCCGGCGCGTCGATCCGGGCGTACGCGGGCGCGCCGAAGCGCTCGGCCAGTTCCGCCCAGTGCTCGCTGGGGGTACGGCCGGTGGTGGCGATGATCTCGGCGGCGAGGAGGCAGAGCAGGATGCCGTCCTTGTCGGTGGTCCAGGTGGCCCCGTCGCGGCGCAGGAAGGACGCGCCGGCGCTCTCCTCGCCGCCGAAGCCGACCGCGCCGTCGAGCAGCCCGGGGACGAACCACTTGAAGCCGACCGGCACCTCCAGCAGCGGGCGGCCCAGGTCGGCGGCGACGCGGTCGATCATCGATGACGAGACGAGGGTCTTGCCGACGGCGGCGGCCGGCCCCCACTGCGTCCGGGTGCGGAACAGGTGGGCGATCGCCACGGCGAGGTAGTGGTTGGGGTTCATCAGGCCGCCGTCGGGGGTGACGATGCCGTGCCGGTCGGCGTCGGCGTCGTTGCCGGTGGAGACCTGGTAGTCGGCGCGGGCCGCGATCAGCGAGGCCATCGCGTTCGGCGACGAGCAGTCCATCCGGATCCTGCCGTCGCCGTCGAGGGTCATGAACCGCCAGGTGGGGTCGACGGCCGGGTTGACCACGGTCAGGTCCAGCCGGTGCCGCTCGGCGATCTCGCCCCAGTAGGCGACGCTCGCCCCGCCGAGCGGGTCGGCGCCGATGCGCACCCCGGCGTCGCGGATCGCGTCGATGTCGATCGCCGCCGGCAGGTCGTCGACGTAGTTGGCGAGGAAGTCGTACGCCCCGGTGGTGTCGGCGGCCCGCGCGCGGGCGTGGGGGATCCGGCGGACCGCCTTGAGCCCGTCGGCCAGGATGGCGTTGGCCCGGTCCTGGATCCATCTGGTGACGTCGCTGTCCGCCGGCCCGCCATGGGTGGGGTTGTACTTGAAGCCGCCGTCGTCGGGCGGGTTGTGCGACGGGGTGATCACGATGCCGTCGGCGAGACCGCTGGTGCGTCCCCGGTTGTGGGTGAGGATGGCGTGCGACACCGCCGGGGTGGGCGTGTAGCCGTCGCGGCTGTCGAGCAGCACGGTGACCTCGTTGGCGGCGAGCACCTCGAGGGCGTCCACGGCGGCCGGGGCCGAGAGCGCGTGGGTGTCACGGCCGAGGAAGAGCGGCCCGTCCAGGCCCCGCTCGCGGCGGTAGTCGCAGAGCGCCTGGGTGACGGCGAGGATGTGGTCGGAGTTGAACGCGTTGCGCAGGCTCGACCCGCGGTGCCCGGAGGTGCCGAAGGAGACCTGCTGCGCCGGGTCCTGCGGATCCGGGTGCTCGGCGTAGTAGGCGGTCACCAGTCGCGGCACGTCGACCAGGTCGGCGGGCTGGGCGGGCTGGCCGGCCCGGGGGTGACTGCTCACGGTTCCACCTTCTGTCCCTTGCCGATGACCACGATGCCGTTGTCGGAGACGGTGTAGCGCTGCCGGTCCTTCTCCAGGTCGACGCCGATCTCGGCGCCCTCGGGCACGATCACGTTCTTGTCGAGGATCGCCCGGCGGACGACCGCGTGCCGGCCGATGTCCACGCCCTCCATCAGCACCGCGCCGTCCACGTGCGCCCAGGAGTGCACCTTCACCTTGGGCGAGACGATCGAGTTCTCCACGAGCGAGCCGGAGATCACCGCGCCGGGCGAGACCATCGAGGCGACGGCCCGGCCGACCCGTTCGCCCCACTGGTGGACGAACTTCGCCGGCGGGTAGGTGAGCTGCCCGGTGTAGATCGGCCACTCGAAGTTGTAGAGGTTGAACACCGGGTGCACGTTGATCAGGTCCATGTGGGCGTCGTAGAAGGAGTCGAGCGTCCCCACGTCGCGCCAGTAGCCGCGGTCCCGGTCGGTGCTGCCCGGCACCTCGTTGTCGCGGAAGTCGTAGACGTTGGCCTCGCCGCGCTCGACCAGCATCGGGATGATGCTGCCGCCCATGTCGTGCTTGCTGGTCTTGTCCTCCGCGTCGCGCTCGACCGCCTCGCAGAGCGCCTTCGTGGTGAACACGTAGTTGCCCATCGAGGCGTAGATCTGGTCGGGGGCGTCGGGCAGGCCGACCGCGTCGGTGGGCTTCTCGCGGAACGCCCGGATCCGCCGGCCGTCCTCGCCGACCTCGATGACGCCGAACTGGTCGGCCGTCGACAGCGGCTGCCGGATGCCGGCCACGGTGACGCCGGCCCCGGAGGCGATGTGGTCCTCCACCATCTGCCGCGGGTCCATCCGGTAGATGTGGTCGGCGCCGAAGACGATCACGTGGTCGGGCTGCTCGTCGTGGATGAGGTTGAAACTCTGGTAGATCGCGTCGGCGGAGCCGGCGAACCACCACGGGCCACGCCGCTGCTGCGCCGGCACCGGCGTGACGTAGTTCCCGAGCAGGGTCGACATCCGCCACGTCTTGGTGATGTGCCGGTCCAGCGAGTGCGACTTGTACTGGGTCAGCACGACGATCTTCAGATAGCCGGCGTTCGCCAGGTTGGAGAGGACGAAGTCGACCATGCGGTACATCCCGCCGAACGGGACGGCCGGCTTGGCCCGGTCCGTGGTGAGCGGCATGAGGCGCTTGCCCTCTCCGCCGGCCAGGACGATCGCGAGCACCTTGGCAGCCATGTCCCGACGCTAACCATCCGCCGGGGACTTCACCACTCGTACGGGCACACTCCTGCACTAGGGTGCGGGGGATGACGGATTCCGCACACCTTCGCGTCGATCTGCTGACCCGGGAGTACCCGCCGGAGGTGTACGGCGGGGCCGGCGTGCACGTGGAGTACCTGGCCCGGGAGCTGCGCCGCCTCGCCGACGTGCGGGTGCACTGCTTCGGCGCGCCACGCACCGAGCCGGGCGTCACCGCGTACGCCGAGCCGGCGAGCCTGACCGGCGCGAACGCCGCGCTGCGGACGATGGGCGTGGACCTGGAGATGGCGGCGGCGTGCGCCGGCACCGACGTGGTGCACAGCCACACCTGGTACGCGAACCTGGCCGGGCACGCCGCGAAGCTGCTGCACGGGGTGCCGCACGTGGTGACGGCGCACAGCCTGGAGCCGCTGCGGCCGTGGAAGGCCGAGCAGCTCGGCGGCGGCTACGCCCTCTCCTCGTGGTGCGAGCGCACGGCGTTCGAGGCCGCCGACGCGGTGATCGCGGTCAGCGAGGGGATGCGCCGCGACGTGCTGGCGGCCTATCCGGCGGTGGACCCGGACCGGGTCCGGGTGGTGCACAACGGCATCGACACCGACGAGTACTCCCCGGACCACGGCACGGACGTGGTCCACCGGCTCGGCATCGACCCGGCCCGGCCGAGCGTGGTCTACGTGGGGCGGATCACCCGGCAGAAGGGGCTGCCCTACCTGCTGCGGGCGGCGCGCGAGCTGCCGGGCGACACCCAGCTGGTGCTGCTGGTCGGCGCGCCCGACACCCCGGAGATCGCCGCCGAGGTGGAGGGGCTGGTGGCCGAGCTGCGGGCGACCCGCTCGGGCGTGGTCTGGGTGGCCGAGATGCTGCCCAAGCACGAGGTCATCCAGGTGCTCACGCACGCCACCGTCTTCGTCTGCCCGTCGGTCTACGAGCCGATGGGCATCGTGAACCTGGAGGCGATGGCCTGCGAGACGGCGGTGGTGGCCACCGCGACCGGCGGCATCCCCGAGGTGGTGGTCGACGGCACGACCGGCCTGCTGGTGCCGATCGAACAGGCCGACGACGGCAGCGGCCGACCGCTGCACCCGCAGCGGTTCGTGGCGGACCTGGCGGCGCGGATCAACGAATTGCTGGCCGACCCGGACCGGACCGCCGCGTTCGGCGTCGCGGGGCGGCGGCGCGCGGTGGAGCACTTCTCCTGGGACGCCATCGCCGCGCGCACCCTGGAGCTGTACCGCTCCCTGTCGAAGTAGGCCGGACGGCACCGCCCGCCCCGGCGCCGTATCGCCCCGGGCGATCTCCCCGGCCCTTTGATGATCACCCCACGCGCAGTTCCGCGCATAACTGTCGATGGTGCGCGAAGAACGAAAAATTGGGCGATCGTTGCCTATGATTGCGATTCGGGCTCATTCATCATCGCGTGGCGGAATCGAGCGGACCGACACCTCGGCGGACACGATGGGGTCGACGGCCAGGACGCCGAAGTCGCGGGCGTCCGCGAGCGCGTCTCCGGACCAGCCCGCCCAGCGGGGATCGTCGGTGAACACGTCCAGCAGCACGTTCGTGTACACCAGCGTGGTGGCGGTGTCGGCTGGCCGGTGCGAGAGCACCCCTGGCCGCGACCCGGCGCGTGTTCGTCGCGGTGGTGTCCCCGCCGCGCCGGTACGATGCCGGCATGAGCGCAGAGGCGGTTGGCAGATCGATGCCCCCCGTGGTGACGCTCGACGATCTGACCGCGATGATGGCCGCGGACGAGCATCACCGGTACGAGATCAGCCCTGAGGGAGTTCTCTCGATCATGCCGCCGCCGGGATATGCCCATGCGATCATCGCGACCCGGCTCATGGTGTGGCTCGCCCAGGGCGGTGTGCCGGCGGACCGCATCGCCCAGGCGGTCGGGCTGCGCATCCCGGGCCGCAGTGGCGGGGTCGGCGGGCGCATCCCCGATCTGGTTGTCTGGAGCAAGACCCAGTCCGACGGGGTGTGGCTGCCGGCCGGTGACGTCCTTCTCGTGGTCGAGATCGTCTCACCCGGGTCCGAGGGCATCGACACGGTGACCAAGCGCGGCGAGTACGCCACGGCCGGCATCCCGCAGTACTGGATCGTGGAGCAGGACCCGGCACAGACTGTCACGATGCACACCTTGGACGGCGAGGACTACGGCGTACGGGCACGCATGCCGCTCGCATGGCTGCTCAACACCAGCCCCGCAGAGCACGACCTCGGCTGACCGGAGACACGCCGAGACGCACAGATCGTGGCACCCGGGACCCCACCTGGCCTGGTCGGGCTCAGCCTGGCGGGACGATCAGGTGAAGCCTGGGGAAGTAACTGCGGTAGCGGGCGCCGTCGCGAGTGAGCAGCCGATACCCACACACCGCGGCGGGCGCTCCGATGTAGAAGTCGGCGATCGGTGACCGCTTGGCCCCTCCCTGGGAGCGGTATCTGGCGTAGGCCTTCCTCGCCAGGAACCCCCTGGTCTCCGCGCCACTCACCCGGACGATTCGCAGCGCACCGCCCTCCTCCGCGACGTCGACCTCGTGCAGCCCGTGTCAGGCCCGCATCGCGGCCGGGATCGTGACCTGGCCCTTGCTGTTGAGTTTCATGACGCTTCCCCCTACCACGTAATGCGAACGACACGTGTCGGAGGTGGATTCGGGCAGGCTGCGGGGCAGCCTCAGGTGACGTGCAGGGCGGCGGCGAGGCGGGCCAGGCCGGCGGGAGCGGCGGCGTACCGGGCCACGGTGGCGACCAGGTCGCGCGCCGCCGGCCGGTCGTGCACCTCGCTGCGCGCGGTGCGTTCGGCGTCCAGCAGCGCCCGCCCCGCCCGGGCCATGTCGCCGGCGAGAGCGTGTACGCGGGCCACGTCGAGCAGGTACGCCGCCCGGTGCTCGGGCGGCAGCCACCGCCACTGCTCACCGGAGACGAGGCGATCGTGCCGTACCGTCGCCGCCCGCACGTCTCCGACGGCGGCCTCGGCCACCACCCGCGCCGCCTCGACCGACGCCCGGCCGAAGCCGCCGCCGACCGCTGCCGCTGCCTCGGCCTGGTCGAGCAGGGCGGCCAGCCGGCGCTCGTCTCCCCGGCCGGCAGCGGCGAGAGCGGCCTGGAGCAGCAACGTCACGCGCAGCGACGGAGCACCGTCACCGCCCGGCGGCGGGGCACCCTCGGCCGACTCGCTCTGCGACAGGTCGCCACCGGCCGCCTCGCGCGGTGGAAGTCGGCGGGCGGCCACGAGCGCCGTCTCCATCGCGGAGCGCCGCCGGCCGACGGCCCGCAGCGCCTGGCTCAGCGGTACGGTGGCGACGCCCGCCAGCCGCGCGTCGTCCGTGGCCAGCGCCACGGCCATCCCCCGGTCGGCGGCCAGCCACGCCAACTCTCCCTGACCGACCTTGACCAGCACCAGGGCGACGAGCCCGTACGCGGCCACCAGCAGCTCGTCGGCGACCGCCAGTTCGTCGGCGACCCGGCCGGGGCTGGCGACCCGCGCCTCGCGGGCGGCGTCGAGCAGCCCGGGCAGCAGGCCGAGCAGGACCGGGTACCGGGCGTGCCGGTAGCTCTGCTCGGCATGGTCGAGGCGGGCCCGCACCTGCGCGACGTCGGGCGGCCGGGACGACGCCTCGACGTGGTAACGGGCCAGGGCGGCCCGGACCCGCGCCACACCGGCGACGGCGACGTCCGGTTGCCCGACCCGCTCCGCGAGCAGCACCTCCAGGTCGATCCGCAGCGCCTCGGCGACCTCCCGCAGGTTGGACATCCGGTCCAGCGGGCGTACCCCGCGCTCGACCTTGTCCACCCAGCTCTTCGACTTGCCGAGGCGGTCGGCGAACTGCTGCTGGGTCATGTTGCGCCGCACCCGCCACTGGGCGACCCGCCGGCCCACCGGCAGGCCGGTCACCGCCGGCCCGTCCCGCTCACCGCAGGATCCCGACCGCGACGAGCACGAGTACGAGCAGCGCGACCGTGAGGCCGTAGGCGTACTGGCGACGGGTGAGCGGCGCGCGCTGCGGGCGGGGCGGACAGGGCACCTGGTCCCCGTCGGGCTGTCGAGCGCGGGCACCCGGGACCGGGTGCGCCGCCGGCAGCGGCCCGTCAGGCGGACGCTCCTGCATCGTGAGCCTCCTTGCAGGTGAGTACGAAGCACGTGGTCAGGGCGAGGTACGCGAAGCGTGCGGTGTGGGTCGTGGGCGGATCGGGCGAAGAGGACCACCGCGTTCTCCCGCCCGGCCCCGGGGCGCTCCGCTGCTGACGAGAGAACCCCTGCCATCCCCAACTTAGAAGGCACTGCCTTCACAGTCAACAGAGCATGCACGGCGCGTCACTCCGGGTGCGAAGATCGGAGCGCTGACGAGAGGTGGCGCCACCCATGCCGCAAGCACCGCTGTACGAGCAGATAATCGCCGACATCACGGCCTCAATCCGCGCGGGCACCCTTCAGCCCGGCGACAAGCTGCCGTCTATCGCCGAGATGCGCGAGCAGTACCAATCGAGCGCATGGCCCGTGCGATACGCGCTGCGGATCCTGGAGGAGAGAGGCTGGATCGTGACCCGGCAGGGCAAGGGCTCGTTCGTGGCACCCGAACCACCCGCCTGAACTCCACCCTCCCGCCCCCTGGGCATAGCGGTCCAAGTCTCGGGACAAGCGGTAGACCTTGGCAGGAGCGGCCCTTGGCGGGGCCCTTTCCTACCAGGATCTACGACGATCTGAGGCAACGGCAGGTCGTCGTCGGAATCCTCGTCATGAGCAGCGCGCTCCGTTGATCGGCCACGGCAGGCGTGCGAGTCGTTGACGACATCAGCTCGAAAGGACGGCAGAAGCTAGCTGGCGACCCCCGCCCCGCCGCACCCTGCGGCCCGCCGTCCTCGCCGAGGGCACGCAGGCCCCAGCGGCACGCAAGCCCCAGCGGCACGCAAGCCCGTCGGGCGGGTGAGCACGTGACGCACCGACCGGAGCCCCGGAGCCCCGACACGCTCCGCCGGCACGATGCGCGAGGCCCGCCAGGAGCGGGCCCGGACGGAGTCGGGACGCTTGGCCGCGCGCGAAAGGATCTCGCGCAGTAGGTTGAATCGGTGACTGGACGGTTCCCGATCGAAGACGTCTCCCCCGTCGTCTCCTGCGGTCGCTACCCGGCCAAGGCGGTGGTCGGCGAGGCGGTGCCGGTGTCGGCCCGCGCCTACCGCGAGGGGCACGACGCGCTGGGCTGCAACGTGGTGTGGCTGGGCCCCGACGGGCGGGCCCGGCCGTTCACCCGGATGCGTCCCGGCGAGCCCGGCCAGGACCGCTGGCACGCGGTCATCCGTCCCGACGCGGTCGGCGAGTGGGTCTTCACCGTCGAGGCGTTCCAGGATCCGTACCTGACCTGGCAGAACGCGGTCACCAAGAAGATCGCCGCCGGGCAGGGGCCGGCGGACCTCGCCAACGACCTCGCCGAGGGCGCCCGGGTGCTGACCGCGGCCGTGGAGCTGGTGCCGGCCGGCGACGCGGGGCGGGTCCGCGCGGCGGTGGCGGCGCTGGGCGACGCCGAGAGGGAGCTGCCCCGCCGGGTCGCCCCGGCGCTGGAGCTGGCCGCCCTACTCTGGGAGCACCCGGTGCGGGAGCTGGTCACCACCGGCGAGGAGCACCGGCTCTGGGTGGACCGCAAGCGGGCGCTCTTCTCCGCCTGGTACGAGTTCTTCCCCCGCTCGGAGGGGGCGATCCCCGCGACCGTGGACGCGCCGGCCCGCTCCGGCACCTTCGCGACCGCCGCCGAGCGCCTGCCGGGCGTCGCCGCGATGGGCTTCGACGTGCTCTACCTGCCGCCGATCCACCCGATCGGCCGGATCAACCGCAAGGGCCGCAACAACTCGCTGACCGCCGGCCCGGACGACGTCGGCTCGCCGTGGGCGATCGGCGCCGCCGAGGGCGGCCACGACGCCATCCACCCCGACCTGGGCACGGCGGAGGACTTCCGCGACTTCGTCGCCGCCGCCGCCGAGCAGGGCCTGGAGGTGGCGATGGACCTGGCGTTGCAGTGCGCCCCGGACCACCCCTGGGTCACCGAGCATCCGGAGTGGTTCACCACCCGGGCCGACGGCACCATCGCGTACGCGGAGAACCCGCCGAAGAAGTACCAGGACATCTACCCGCTGAACTTCGACAACGACCCCGAGGGCATCCGGGCGGAGATCCTGCGGGTGGTGCTGCACTGGGTGGGCGAGGGCATCCGGATCTTCCGGGTCGACAACCCGCACACCAAGCCGTTCGACTTCTGGCACTGGCTGATCGCCGAGGTGAAGAAGGTCGACCCGGACGTGCTCTTCCTGGCCGAGGCGTTCACCCGGCCGGCGATCATGCACGGGCTGGGCAAGATCGGGTTCACCCAGTCGTACACGTACTTCACCTGGCGCACCTCCGCCGCCGAGATGCGGGCGTACTGCGAGGAACTGGTGGCCGCGGCCGACCACATGCGGCCGAACTTCTGGCCGAACACGCCGGACATCCTGCACTCCTCGTTGCAGCACGGCGGCCCGCCGATGTTCAAGATCCGGGCGGTGCTGGCCGCGCTGCTCTCCCCCTCCTGGGGCATGTACGCCGGCTACGAACTCTTCGAGCACACCGCCCGGCCCGGCGCGGAGGAGTACCTCGACAACGAGAAGTACGAGCTGCGCCCCCGGGACTGGGCCGGCGCGCAGGCGCAGGGGCGCTCACTCGCCCCGTTCATCGCCACCCTCAACCAGGTACGCCGGGACAACCCGGCCCTGCACCAGCTGCGCAACCTCGTCTTCCACGAGATCGACAACCCGGCGCTGCTCTGCTGGTCCAAGCACGACCCCGACACCGGCAACACGGTCCTCGTGGTCTGCTCGTTCGACCCGCAGGGCGTGCAGTGGGGCAACACCACGCTCGACATGCCGGCGCTCGGGCTGGACTGGCACGACCGGTTCACCGTGCACGACGAGCTGACCGGGGCCAGCTACGACTGGGGGCAGCGCAACGCCGTACGCCTCGACCCGTACCTGCAACCGGCGCACGTGCTGACCGTGCGGCGACCGGTCGCCGGTCCCGACGCCGCCCCGGCGCCGGCGTCCGGCGCGCCGGACCTGACCGTCGAGAGCGTGCCCGACGACCTCTCGGGCGGCACCGCCCCGACCGCCCCCGCCCAGGAGGACGACCCCCGATGGACGAGCTGATCACCGGCGCGACGCACGACCCGCACGCCGTCCTCGGCGCGCACCCCGCCGACGGGCGCACGACCGTGCGCACACTGCGCCGGGGCGCCGCCGACGTCGCCCTCCTGGTCGGCGGCGAGCGGCACCCGATGCGGCGCGCGCACGACGCCGGGGTCTTCGAGGCGACGGTGCCGGGCGAGGTGCTCGACTACCGGATCGAGGTCGACGGCCGGCCCCACGACGACCCCTACCGCTACCCGCCCACGCTCGGCGAGCTGGACCTGCACCTGATCGGCGAGGGCCGGCACGAGCGCCTCTGGGAGGCCCTCGGCGCCCGGGTCTTCGACGAGGGCGTGGCGTTCACCGTGTGGGCGCCGAACGCGCGGGGCGTCCGGCTGGTCGGCGACTTCGCCGGCTGGGGGCCCGACGACGGCTGGCCGATGCGCTCGCTCGGCTCCAGCGGGGTGTGGGAGATCTTCGTCCCGGGCGTCGGGGCCGGGGCCCGCTACAAGTACCGGATCCTGGGCGCCGACGGGCAGTGGCGGGACAAGGCCGACCCCCTGGCGGCGTACGCGGAGGTGCCGCCGGCCACCGCCTCGGTGGTGCACCACTCCACGTACGAGTGGAGCGACGCCGACTGGCTGGCGCGGCGGGCGCGGCGGCAGCCGCACCAGGAGCCGATGAGCGTCTACGAGGTGCACCTGGGGTCGTGGCGGCCCGGGCTGGGCTACCGGGAGCTGGCCGAGGAGCTGGTCGCGTACGTCACCGGGCTGGGCTTCACCCACGTGGAGTTCCTGCCGGTGATGGAGCACCCGTTCGGCGGCTCGTGGGGCTACCAGGTCACCGGCTACTACGCGCCGACCTCCCGCTTCGGCGACCCCGACGAGTTCCGTCACCTGGTGGACCGGCTGCACGCCGCCGGGATCGGAGTGATCCTCGACTGGGTGCCTGCGCACTTCCCCAAGGACGAGTGGGCGCTCGCCCGCTTCGACGGCACGCCGCTCTACGAGCACCCCGACCCGCGCCGCGGCGAGCACCCCGACTGGGGCACGTACGTCTTCGACTTCGGCCGCCGGGAGGTGCGCAACTTCCTGGTCGCCAACGCCCTCTACTGGTGCGAGCAGTTCCACGTCGACGGGCTGCGGGTCGACGCGGTCGCCTCGATGCTCTACCTGGACTACTCCCGCCAGGAGGGGCAGTGGACGCCGAACGTGCACGGCGGCCGGGAGAACCTGGAGGCCATCGCGTTCATGCAGGAGGTGAACGCGACGGTCTACAAGCACCACGCCGGGGTGGTGGTGATCGCCGAGGAGTCCACCGCCTGGCCGGGGGTCACCCGCTCCACCGACGCCGGCGGGCTGGGCTTCGGCTTCAAGTGGAACATGGGCTGGATGCACGACACCCTGCTCTACACCTCGAAGGATCCGATCTACCGGCAGCACCACCACCATCAGCTCACGTTCTCCCTGGCGTACGCCTGGAGCGAGAACTACGTGCTGCCGATCAGCCACGACGAGGTGGTGCACGGCAAGGGCTCGCTGGCCGGCAAGATGCCCGGCGACACCTGGCAGCGGCTGGCGACCGTGCGCGCCCTGCTGGCGTACATGTGGGCGCACCCGGGCAAGCAACTGCTCTTCATGGGCTGCGAGCTGGCCGACGACCGGGAGTGGAGCGAGGAGCGGGGCCTCGACTGGCACCTGCTGCACGACCCGGCCCGGGCGGGCGTGCAGCGCCTCGTCGGCGACCTCAACCGCGTCTACCGGGACGTCCCGGCGCTGTGGGCGCAGGACACCGAGCCCGCCGGGTTCCGCTGGATCGCCGGGGACGACGTCGCCAACAACGCCGTCTCGTTCGTCCGGATCGCCCCGGACGGCGCGACCCTGGTCTGCGTGGCGAACTTCTCCGCCCGGCCGCTGCACGACTACCGGATCGGCCTGCCGGCCGGCGGGGCGTGGACGGAGGTGCTGAACACCGACGCGCACCACTACGGCGGGTCGGGGGTGGGCAACCTGGGCGAGGTGCACGCCGAGGCGGTGCCGTGGCACGGGCTACCGGCGTCCGCCGCCCTCCAGGTGCCGCCCCTCGGCGTGCTCTGGCTGCGCCGCGACTGAGCGAGGCGCGGCCCCGCGGGAGACCTTGGTAGGAAACGGCCCCCGGACGGGCCTCTTCCTACCAAGATCGGGAACGGGAAGAGGCCGCCCGGCTCAGAGTCGGGTGATGCGGACGGCGTCGGCGACGACGTACCCCTGAGTGCTGGTCCAGCGGCTGACCCCGACGACCTGGCGCGTCCCCGCGGCGAGGTCGTAGGTGCCCAGCACCCGCCACTGCCCGCCGCCGGTGCGCTGGTCGACCCTGGCCGTGACGGTCCCGTTCGCCGTCGCCACCAGGTACGGCGTGGCGCTGTTGTAGCCGGGGTCGGCCGGGTACCAGACCTCGACCCGGTAGCTGCCCGTGGCGGGCAGCGTCGCGGTGAACCAGGCCGGGTCGCTGACCGCCTGCGGGGTGGCGAAGCGGTAGTCGGCGCCGTAGCGCGCCGGGAGGTACGACGACGTGCCCCAGGTGGCGGCGGCGGTGAAGCCGCCGGTGGTGGAGTTGTCCACGATCACGCTGAACGTCCCGCCCGTGCCGGTGACGACCCGCGCGTTGCTGGCGGCGCTCTCGTGGTGCAGCCGGTCCAGGGCCGTCACCAGATAGCGGTACGTCGAGCCGGCCGCCGCGCTGGCGTCGGTGAACGTCCCGGTCGTGCCCGAGGCGCGGACCGTGCCGAGCAGGTGACGGGCGTCGGCCAGGTCGCAGGCGTCGACCGCGCCGTCGCCGGGCAGCCGGTAGACCGCGTACGCGGTCGTGCTGCCGGTGGCGCCGCGCTGCCAGGTGAGGGTCACCCCGCCGGTGCCGCGTACCGCCGAGGTGAGGTTGGGTGCGGCGGGCGCGGCGCCGCCCACCCCGGCCGGCGCCAGCGCGGGCCGGGGGTAGTGGTCGGTCGCCACCCGGGAGACGGCCCCGATCCGGTCGGCGCGGACGTCCTTGGCGCTGAAGTGGATGTCGCCGACGATCCTCGGGTGGCTGCGGTTGAGCGTCAGGTGGTCGGTCAGCTCGGCCGGGTCCTGCCAGGCGGCGTCCTGGCCGGACGCCCCGGCCCGGTAGGTGGCCTGCCCGACGAGCAGCTGCACGTCGGTGCCGGTCACGGTCTCGGACCACCAGCGCACCAGCTCCGCGTAGTCGGCCGCCGGGTGGCCGATGTGCCAGTAGAGCTGCGGGGCGATGTAGTCGAGCCAGCCCTGCCGCACCCAGCGGCGGGTGTCGGCGTAGATGGCGTCGTACGACTGGAGGCCGGTGGTGCGCGAGCCGAGCGGGTCGGTGCCGGCGTTGCGCCAGATGCCGAACGGGCTGACGCCCAGCTTCACCCACGGCTTGACCGCCCGGATCCTGTCGCGCATCTCCCGCACCAGCAGGTTGACGTTGTTGCGCCGCCAGTCGCCGATGTTGCCGAAGCCGGCACCGTACTGGGCGTAGGTCGCCTGGTCGGGGAAGGCCACCCCGCTGACCGGGTACGGGTAGAAGTAGTCGTCCCAGTGCACCGCGTCGATGTCGTAGCGCTTGACGGCGTCCATCATCGCGTCCTGCACGAAGGCGCGGACGGCCGGGATGCCGGGGTTGTAGTAGATGTGTCCGCCGTAGGTGACGGTCCAGCCCGGGTTCTTGCGGGCCGGGTGGCTGGCCGCCAGCTTGGTGAGGTCGGTGTGGTTGGCCACCCGGTACGGGTTGAACCAGGCGTGGAACTCCAGGTTGCGGGCGTGCGCCTCGGCCACCATGAAGGCCAGCGGGTCGTAGCCGGGGTTGCCGCCCTGGGTGCCGGTGAGCCACTGCGACCAGGGCTCGTACGTCGACGGCCAGAACGCGTCGGCGGCCGGGCGGATCTGCACGACGACGGCGTTCATCCGCCGCTGCCGGGCCAGGTCGAGCCAGCCCCGGAACTCCGCCTGCTGCGCGGTCGGGGTGAGCCCGGTGCGGCTCGGCCAGTCGATGTTCGCCACGCTGGCGATCCACATGGCGCGGAACTGCCGCTTCGGCGTCGCCGGGTCGGTCACGCAGGCCGCCTCGGCGGCCACCGGCACGGTGTCCGGGGCGTCGGGCCGGGCTGGCGCGCCCGTGGGGACCGCCGTGCCGAGCGTCAGCGCCGCCACCAGCGCGGCGAGGGGAAGGAATCGACCAAAGTCTACGCGCACGAAAAGATGTTCATCGTTTCGCGAACGTCGCGCAAGTATTCTTCACAACTCTCACCGTTCGGGGTCGCGCCCCCACCCGCCGTGGACCGGTCAGACCAGCCCGGCGTCGCGCAGCAGCTTCCACAGGCCGGCGCCGTCGGGCGCCGAGAGCCACCGCTGCCCCACCGGCCCGGAGGCCGACTGCCCGGCCGGGGCGGGCAGGCTGCCGGCCAGCACCGACTGTGCGGGCGAGAGCCGGCGGATCGCCACCCCCGCCACGTTCTGCGGGTGGGCGGCCGCGAACTCGCGGTAGATCTCCGGGTCGTGCTGCCCGTCGTCGCCGACCAGCAGCCACTTCACGTCGGGGAACTCCTTGGCCAGCCGGGCCAGCGTGACCCGCTTGTGCTCCCGGCCGCTGCGGAACCAGCGGTCCGCGGTCGGCCCCCAGTCGGTCAGCAGCAGCGGCCCGGCCGGGTAGAGGTGCCGGGACAGGAAGCGGGTCAGCGTCGGCGCGACGTTCCACGCACCGGTGGAGAGGTAGAAGACCGGGGCGCCGGGGTGCGCGGTGGCCAGCCGCTCGTAGAGCACCGCCATGCCGGGCACCGCCGCCCGGGCGTGCTCGTCGAGGACGAAGGTGTTCCAGGCGGCGAGCAGCGGGCGGGGCAGCGCGGTGACCATGACCGTGTCGTCGATGTCGGAGAGGATGCCGAAGCGCACCTCCGGGTCGAGGATGCGCACCGGCGCCTCGACCGGCTCGGCCTCGGGCAGGCTGATCCGCACCGCCCCCCAGCCGGGCGGCAGGTCCGCCTCGACGAGCGTGTCGATGAAGCCGCTGCGGTCCGTGGTCGCCTCGTGGCGTACCCCGCCGGCCTCGATGGTCACCGTGACGTGCTTGGCGGGCAGCGTGGTGAAGCTGCGCCAGCCGCGCACCTTCTCCAGCCGGCCCCGCTGGCGGGTGTCCGGCCGCCCCAGCAGCACCCGGCACATCACGCGGGCCCAGCCCGGCGCGCCGTAGCCGGCGTACGCGACGATGTTCGTCCGCCAGCCGGTGCGCCGCAACCGGCGCTCGACCAGCGAGTGCACGGCGTCCTCGATCCGCGCGGCCCGGTGCAGGTTCGGTACGGCCAACTGGCCGGCGGCAGTGGGTGGCACGCCAGCAACCCTGCCACAACCCGGCGGCCTCGGCCACGCGAGGCGATCTTCGTCGGCCCCGGGCTGCGCCGATCCGCCCCGGCCGGCCCCGACGACGTGAAACACTCCGGTCGGGACGACGACGGGGGCGTTGGTCGTGTCGCAACCAGTGCGCAAGCGTGGGCGGTGGCGCCCGCAGCTCGACCGGCCGGCGCTCGTGGCGCTGCTGTTCGGGCTCGCCGGGGTCGGCTACCGGCTGGTCCTGACCCTGCGCACGGTGCCGGTCTCCAACAGCGACGAGGCCACCTTCGGGCTGGCCGCGCTGCACATCGCGCAGGGCCGCGAGCTGCCCGTCTTCCTCTACGGCCAGCGCTACATGGGGATGCTGGAGTCCTATCTCGCCGCCCCGCTGATCGCCGCGGCCGGGCCGAGCTGGCCGCTGCTGCGCCTGCCGCTGGTGCTGCTCTACGCGCTCTTCCTCTGGTTGATCCACCGGCTCACCCGGCGGACCTGCTCGCCCTGGTTCGCCGCCTTCGTCGTCGGGCTGCTGGCGCTCGGCGGGGAGCGGGTGGTGCGCGACCAGTTGACGGTGGTCGGCGGCCGGCCGGAGGTCAAGGTGGCGGTGCTGGTGATGCTGCTGGTCGTGGTGGGGCTCGCCCGGGGGACCGTGCGGCACCGCCGGCTGGCCGTCGGGCTCTTCGGCCTGCTCGCCGGGGTGGCGGTGTGGTCGGACTGGCTGATCGTGCCCTACCTGGGGGCGGCCGGGCTGGCGCTGCTGTGGGTCGCCCGCCGGGAGCTGCTCGGCTGGGCGGGGGCGCTGCTGCTGGCGGGGTTCGCCGTCGGGGTCGCGCCGATGATCCGCGACAACCTGGTCGCCCCGCCCGGCGAGGACTCACTGTCGGTGCTCCAGGAGATCAGCACCAAGGCGGGGCCGCCCCCGTCGTGGTCGCGGCGGCTGGACGGCGGCCTGCTGGAGGGGGTGCCGCTGGCCGCCGGCCTCTGCCCGGTGGACGGCTGCACCCGGGGTCAGGAGTGGTTCGGACTGCTCTACCCGGTGCTGCTGGCGGTCGCCGCCGCGCTCGCCGTGGTCGCGTACCGGCGGGCCGCGGGCGGCCCGGCCGGCCGGCGGGTCGGCCCCGTGGTGCACCTCGCGCTCGTCGTCGGCGCCGCGTTGACCCTGCTGTCGTACGTGCGCAGCCCGCTGGCCGCCACCAGCCCGCTGGACAACGCCCGCTACCTGTCGGTGCTCCAGCTCTCCCTGCCGGCGGTGCTGTGGCCGCTGTGGCTGGCGGCGGTGGCCTGCTGGCGGGGCACGGTCGGGGCGCTCGGCCGGCTGGCCGGCGCGCTCGCCACCGCCGTGCTGGCCGCGCTGGCCGCGACCACGCTGGTGGTCACCGTGCTGTTCGCCGCCACCGGGACGACCGCGTCCCGGATCGAGGAGCGGCAGGCCCGCGAGCTGGCCGACCGGCTCCGCGCGGACGGCCCGCGCGAGGTGTACGGGGACTACTGGACCTGCAACCGGCTGATCTTCAACACCGACGAGTCGGTGGTGTGCGCGGTGCTCGACGGCGACCTCACCCCCGGGCAGAACCGCTACCCCGCGTACTGGCGGCAGGTGGGGCGGGCCGACCGGCCGGGGTACGTGCTGCCGGCCGGCTCGACCGCGGAGCGCCGGCTGCGCGGGCTGCTGGGCGACCGGGCCGACGCGGCGCTGCGCGCCGAGGTGGGCGGGTATCGCGTGTACCACCCCGAGACGCCGGTGCGGCCCTGGCGGTAGCGACGGCCCGTACGCTGGCCGGACCGGCGCGCGGACGGCGTGCCGAGCGAGGAGTCCACCGATGATCGTCCTGCTGCCGCCCTCCGAGGGAAAGGCCGACGCCGGCACCGGCCGGCGGCTGGACCTGGCCCGGCTCTCCCTGCCGGAGCTGACCGGCGCGCGGGAGGAGGTGCTGGCCGCGCTGATGGCGCTCAGCGAGGGCGGCGACGAGGCGGCGGCCCGGGAGGCGCTGGGGCTCAGCGAGGGCCAGCGGGGCGAGCTGCGGCGCAACGCCCGGCTGCGGGTGGCGGCCACCGCGCCCGCCGGCGGGCTCTACACCGGGGTGCTCTACGAGGCGCTCGACCTCGCCTCGCTCCCGCCGGCGGCGCAGCGGGCGGCGCGCCGGTCGGTGCTGATCAGCTCGGGCCTCTGGGGTGCGGTACGCCTCACCGACCGGATCCCGCCCTACCGGTGCCCGATCGGCGCGCGGCTGCCGGGTGTCGGGGCGCTGTCGGCGTACTGGCGGCGGGCGCTCGGGCCGGCGATGGAGGCGGCGGCGGGCGCGGGGCCGGTGCTCGACCTGCGCTCCGGCGCGTACGCGGCCACCTGGGTGCCCCGGGGCGAGGTGGCCGCCCGTACCGTGACGGTCCGGGTGCTGCACGAGCGGGAGGTCGACGGCGTGCCCGTCCGGTCGGTGGTGAGCCACTTCAACAAGGCGACCAAGGGCCGGCTGGTGCGGGACCTGCTGACCGCGGGCGCGCGGCCGCGCTCGGCCGACGGGCTGGTGGCCGCGCTGCGGGACCTGAAGTACACGGTGCTGGAGCAGCCCGGCCCCGCCGGCCGGCCACGTCAGGTCGATCTGGTCGTCACCGAGCTGTAGGACACCCGCAAGATTTCCTCAAGGCTGCGGCGCACGGGTTTCGCGGTCGGCGTCGACGGGTCACGGTAGGAGGACCCCGACGCCGACAAGGAGTGCCTGAGTTGGCTCCCGAACAGATCCTGCTCGACCGGCCGCGCCTGCCGTCCACCCCGCCGCCACTGGACTGGCTGACCCTTGCCGACGCGTTCGAGGCCGCCTGCCTGCTGCGCTGCACGCCACTGCCGGCCGCCACCGGTGCCCGCCGACCGGTGCCGCACCACCGCCCTGCGATCGTCGAGTTCAACCGGGAGGAGACCGCGCAGCGGTTCCGGCAGCTGCTCGGCCGCCTCGACGTCCCCGTCGACCACGAGGTGACCGTCGGCGGGCTGCGCCGCCGGTACGAGCTGCACAGGCTCTCCGTGCCGCCGGCGCACCGCCCGGCGTACGCGCGGGTGTTGGAGGCCGGCTGGCGTCAGGGCCGCCGCGAGCTGCTGGGCGGCCCGTTCCCCGGCGCGTCGACGGCGCGGCGGGTGTGGCGTCCCCGGCTGGCGGCGGCGGCCTGGCGGGCCGCCCTGCTCGCCGGGGGGCGGCACGTCCGACGGCACATCCTCGGCGTCCGGCTCACCGACCGCGAGCTGGCCGCCGTCCTGGTGCGCGGGGCCGCCCTGCTGGAGGTGCCCGCGCTGCTGCGCCCCGGCACCGGCTGCTTCCTGGTCTGCGTCGCCGACGGCCCCGACCGGGAGCGGATCCTGCACAGCGCCGCGCTGGAGCCGGCCAGGGCGGCCGAACCGGCCTGAGACGTCGCGGCGGGGCCCGCCACGGCACCACGGACACGACGCGGCACTGTCCGGCCGACGGCACCACGGACACGGACGCGGCACCGCCGGCCTGCGGCGTCCGGACACGGACGCGGCGCCGCCGGCCCACGGGGTCACGGGCCGGGCGACGACGCTCGGCGCGGCCCGAGCCGTGGACGGCGGCTTGCGGTGACGGCCCGAGCCGTGAACGGCGGCTTGCGGTGACGGCCCGCGCGGGCGCAGAGTGCAGCGCGTGAGTCGAACCCGGTTCCGTCGCGTTCGCCCGCGCCCCGGCCGCCCGGCGGCGCTGCTGGCGCTGCTGCTGCTGGTGACGCTGCCCGGCATCGCCGGCTGCCGGGACTCCCCCGAGGCGCCCGTGCCGATCCGGATCGCGACGGGCAGCCCGACGGCGGTCTACCACGCCTTCGGCCGGTCGCTGGCCGACATCCTCAACCGGGAGATGCCGAACGTCCAGGCCAGCGTGGTGGTCACCGCCGCCTCGGCGGAGAACGTCCGGCTGGTCGGCTCGGGCGAGGCGGAGCTGGGCTTCACCCAGGCCGACGTGCTGCCTGCCGCGCCGGCGGCGCACCCGTCCGTGGTCGCGGTCGCCCGCGTCTACGACGACCTGCTGCACCTGGTCACCACCGCCGGCGGCCCAGTCCGCACGCTGGCCGACCTGCGCGGCCGGCGGGTCTCCGTGGGTGCCCCCGGGTCGGGCACCGAGATCACCGCCTCCCGGCTGCTGGAGGTGGCGCACCTGGGCGACGGCCGGGTGCGCCGGGAGCGGCTCGGCCTCGACGACTCGGTCGCGGCGCTGCGGGCCGGCACGATCGACGCGTTCTTCTTCTCCGGCGGCCTGCCCGTCAGCGCGGTCAAGCAGCTGGCCGGCGACAGCGCGACCCGGATCGTCGACCTCGGCGAGTGGACCGATCCGCTGCGCGGCAGCAATCCCGAGGTCTACGTCTCCCGGGACATCCCGCGCTCGGTGTACGGCACCGACCCGGTCACCACCGTCGCCAACCCCAACTTCCTGATCGTCCGGGCCGACCTGCCGGAGTCGCTGGTGCGGGAGGTGACCCGGCTGCTGATGGAACGACGGCAGGAGCTGGCCGCGGCGCACCCGGCCGCCGGCCGGATGAGCCCCCGCTCGGCCATCGCCACCGCCCCGCTGCCGCTGCACCCGGGCGCCGCCGACTGGTATCGCGCCGCCAAACCCTGACCGCCGTACGGGCGGGGCCGCCGCACGGCGGGCCGCCGAGGGCCGGTGCGCCCTCCCCGGCGGGGACGTCGGGTGCCCCTACCGCAAGGCTGGGTCGGCGAGGGCAGGCGCTCCCTTCCCAGCGGGGGTGGCGGGTGGCCCTACCGTGAGGCCGGGTCGGCGAGGGCCGGCACGCCCTCCCCGGCGGGAGCGTCGGGCGGGTCGGTCGGGGCCGGGAACCAGAGGCCGGCGACCAGGCCGCGCGGCTCGCCCCGGCGCATGGTGAGCCGCCCGTCGGAGGCGTCGACCAGCACGGCGACGATGGTGAGGCCCAGCCCGGCGCCGTCGACGTTCTGCACCTCCGGCGCCCGCCAGAACCGCTCGGTCGCCTGGCCGAGCTGGCTCTCGGTCATGCCGGGGCCGGTGTCCCGGACCTCCAGGGCGGTCCCGCCCTCGTGGTGCCGCACGGCCACCGTCACCTCCCCGCCGGCGCCGCTGAACTTCACCGCGTTGTCGATCAGCGCGTCCAGGGCCTGGTCGATGGCGGTCGGCACGGTCCGCGCGTACGCCGGGGAGTCGCCCGCCGTCAGCCGGAGGGTGACCGACCGGTGCCGGGCGAGCGGCTCCCACGCGGCGACCCGGGACGCGGCCACGGCCGCCGCGTCGACGGTGACCCGCTGGTTCTCCCGCCGTTCGGCGCGGGCCAGGGTGAGCAGCGCGTCCAGCACCAGGGCGAGCCGGTCCGTCTCCTCCAGGGCCAGCCGGTGCTCGGCCCGCCCGTCCGGGTCGGTCAGGCTGGGTCCAAGCTCCTCCACCCGCAGCCGCAGCGCGGTCAGCGGGTTGCGCAGCTGGTGGCTGGCGTGCGCGACGAACGCGCGCTGCCGGTCCATCACGTCGGAGACCACGTCGGCCATGTGGTTGAAGCTGGCCGCCAGCCGGCGCAGCTCCGGCGGGCCGAGCCGGTGCTGCACGCGGGCGCCGCGGTCGCCCTCGGCGATCTCGTGGGTGACCGCGTCCAGCTCGGTGACCGGCCGCAGCACCCAGCCGGCCAACCCGAACGCGGTGAGCACGCAGGCCAGCACGGCGAGCAGACCCGTGCCGGCCAGCAGCAGCCACCAGAGCGTGACGGCGCGCCGGACGTCGTCGGTCGGGGTGGCCGTGACCACCGCGCCGAGCACCTCACCGCCGTCGTTGATCGGCACCGCCACCACGATCGGCCGGTCGACCCAGGGCCAGACCGATTCCGGCCCGCTGGACTGCTGGCCGGAGAGCGCCGTGTCGAGCGCGGCGCGGGTCCCGCCGGCCGGCCGCCAGTTCTCCGAGGCCGCCACCGTCCGGCGTTCCCGGTCGACCACCGCGGCGCCGATCCCGTAGAGGTCGTCGTAGCTGCGCAGCTCGTTGTCGAGCGGGCCGGGGGTCCCGCCGCGCAGCGCCGGGCCGGCCAGCGAGGCGAACCGGGTGGCGTCGGCGAGCCGGTCGGCGCGCACCCGGTCGGTCTCGCGGGTCGCCAGGGTGGCCGCGAGCGGGGTCTCCAGCGCGATCAGCACCAGCACCATGAGCAGCAGGTAGCTGATCACCAGCCGACGTCGCACGGCGTCGCCTCACTCGCCGCGCAGCCGGTAGCCGACCCCGCGGACGGTCTCCACGAGGCGGGGGTCACCCAGCTTGCCGCGCAGCGACCCGACGTGCACCTCCACGGTGTGCCCGTCGCCCCAGGTGGTGCCCCAGGCGTCCAGCAGGATCCGCTCGCGGGGCACCGCCACCCCGGGCTGCCGGGCCAGGGAGAGCATGACGTCGAACTCCTTGCGGGTCAGCGCCACCGGCCGGCCGTCCACGGCCACCGTCCGCGCGGCCACGTCGATGCGTACGGGCCCGACGTCGATGAGGTTGCGCTCGGGCACCGTGTGCGCCGCCCGGCGCAGCACCGCCTCGATGCGCGCCTGCAGCTCCGTCATGGAGAAGGGCTTGACCACGTAGTCGTCCGCGCCCAACCGCAGGCCGAGCACCCGGTCGCGTTCCTCGCCCCGGGCGGTCACCGCGATGATGCCGAGCTGGCTGCTGCGCCGGCGCAGCTCCCGGCACAGGTCGGTGCCGTCCCCGTCGGGCAGGGTCAGGTCGAGCAGCACGAGGTCGCAGGGGGCGGCGGCAAGGGCGGCGGCGACGGTCGCCGCGTGCTCCACCTCGTAGCCGCGGCGGGTGAGCGCGGAGGAGAGCGCGGCGGCCACCCGGCAGTCGTCCTCGACCAGCAGGATGCGCACCCGGGGCCCCCATTCGTCGGTTCGTCGACCCGAATGGTGGCAGAAGCCGGCCCGGAGCGGGAGGGTAGGCCCCGCGTCGACCGCGCACAGCGCGCCCGGGGCATCGACGGGCCGGGGTTCAAAGCCCGAAGACGTCGTCGGCGGGCCGAGGGTCAGAGCCCGAAGACGTCGTCGGCGGGCCGAGGGTCAGAGCCCGAAGACCTCGTCGGCGGCGGCGTCCCGCACGCCGTCGACGAAGCCCCGGAACCCGGGGTCGTGGTGGCTGGCCGGCACGCTCGTGACGTTCTCGCCGGTGGCCTGGGTGACCGCGTCGACCAGGGGCGGGTAGTCGAGTTCGGCGTCGCCCAGGGTGTCGTCGTCGGCCTGACCCAGGTTGATCACGTGTTGCACGTCCTCGGTCGGGGTGTCCGGGTCGCCGGCCCACTCGCCGCCGGCCCGGTAGCACTCGTCGTACAGCGCGCGCTGGCCGTCGGTCCAGTCGTCGTCGTAGCTCTCCATCGCCCACCCCTCCACGCGGCCGCTCCCACCTGAGAGCATGCCGGGCGGCGGGGCACCGGAGCGGCCGTACCGCCGGAAAACCGGGCCGGCCGTGCGTAGGCTGCCGGGATGATCTACAAGCTGCTGACGACCGTCGAGTGGGACGATGCGCTGGCCGCGGGGCACTTCGCCGGCACCGCCATGGACGCGCAGTCCGGGTTCATCCACCTTTCCGGGCCGGACCAGGTGGTCGAGACGGCCCGGCGGGTCTTCACCGGCGCCACCGGGCTGACCCTGCTCACCGTCGACCCGGCCCGGCTCGGCGACGCGCTGCGCTGGGAGCCCTCGCGCGGCGGCGCGCTCTTCCCCCACCTCTACGGGCCGCTGCCGGTGCCGGCCGTGGTGGCCGCCGCCGCGCTGCCGGCGGACGTGCCCGTCGCCGACGCGGTGGCGGCGTTGCTGCCCTGAGCGGGTCGATATGCTACGCCGAGTCCGCGCGCCCCGGCCCCACTTCCGTGCCCGGGGCCGGCGCGGCAGCCCGGATCCGCGCGGCCGGCCGCCGCTCGCGGCGCACGCCGAACGCGGGTCACCGACGGCGCCCGGCGCGCCCTGCGAGCATGCGAGTTGAAGGATGACTGACAGCAGTTCCCCGTCCCCCTCGGTCTTCGTCCACCCGACGGCCGACGTCGAGGAGGGTGCCCGGGTCGGCGACGGCACCAAGGTCTGGCACCTGGCCCACATCCGGTCCACCGCCCAGGTGGGCGCCGGCTGCGTCATCGGCCGCAACGTCTACGTCGACGCCGGCGTCACGGTCGGCGACCTGGTCAAGATCCAGAACAACGTCTCCGTCTACCAGGGCGTGACCCTGGAGGACGAGGTGTTCGTCGGGCCGTGCGCGGTCTTCACCAACGACTTCCGGCCCCGGGCGCAGAACCCGGACTGGAAGATCACCCCGACCGTGGTCCGCCGGGGCGCCTCGATCGGCGCGAACGCGACCCTGGTCTGCGGCATCGAGGTGGGCGAGTACGCGATGATCGCCGCGGGTTCCGTGGTCACCAGGGACGTGGCGCCGTACCAGCTCGTGGCGGGCAACCCGGCGCGGCCGAAGGGCTGGGTCGACGAGCGGGGCGAGGTCGTCTCCCGCGACGTGGACGCCCCGCCGCAGCGGCAGGGCTGATCCCCCGACGACGAACGGCGGTGGACGGGCCCCCGTCCACCGCCGTTCGTGCGTCCGCGCTCAGCGGCAGAGCCGGCCGATCTCCTCCCGGAACCGCTCCATCGGGTTCGCCTCCGCCGGGCCGAGCAGGTAGGTCTTGAGCTCGCGCCGGGCCTCGGTCATCGGGTCGTCGCCGGCCCGGGTCACCGACACGATCTTCTCCAGCTCGCCGCAGTCGCGAGAGAGCAGGTACGCGGCCCGCGACGTCGGGTACTCCCGGCGGAACTCGTCCTCGGGCAGGCCGCCCGGGTTGGCCACCACGTACGGCCGCTGGCTCTGCACGAAGTCGGAGACCACACTGGACACGTCGCTGATCAGCAGGTCGGTCTGGTTGAAGCAGTCGAACAGCGCGGGCGTCCGGCCGGTCACCACGAGGTGCCGCGTGCCGTCCAGGGAGCGGGCGTCGGGGTCGCCGCCCGCGGCGCGGATCCGCTCCACGATCCGCTCGTGCACCGCCTTGGCCTCCTTCGAGCGGGAGCCGGTCAGCGGGTGCGGCTTGTAGACGAGCCGGACCGCGGGCGTGGTGGCCAGCAGCCCCTTGACGATCCGCTCCCCCATCAGCACCAGCGAGGTGTGGTACGGGTCGTCGTCGAGCCACCCCTCCCAGGTCGGGGCGTAGAGCACGGTGAACGGCCGGTCGACCGACTCGGCGCCGAACGTGTGCACCCCGGCCAGCTGCGGCCGTCCGATCTCGACGATGTCGGAGTCGAGGACGCCCACCCCGGCGCGGGCGTACCGCTCGCGCCCGGCGAGGCCGGCGACCCACACCTCGTCGTACACCTTGCTGTAGGGGTTGACGCTGGCCTGCTTGTCGCTGTCGCCGTGGCCGACGAAGACGTGCTTCATGCCGGGCTCGCGGAGCATGTGGATGTTCGCGCCGACGTTCGCGGCGTAGAGCGCGGCGCGCACGCTGCCCAGTTCGAGGTTCATGAAGTCCACGCCGGCCGGCACGCAGATCACCGGCAGCCGGGTGTCGGCCAGTTCGAGGAAGGCGTCCTTGCTGCGCATCAGCACCACCGCGCGCTGGTCGAGCGCCTCGGTCGGGGCGAGCCACATGTTGGCCTGGTAGACGTCCTTGGCCGGCCCGGCGAAGTAGAGGGCCACCTGCGGGCGGTAGCTGTCCAGCCAACGCTGGACGGCGGGCAGCAGCGGGCTCTGGCCCATGCCGCGCCCGCGCAGCCAGGTCAGCGCGACGATCCCGCCGACCAGGGCGGCGGCGAACACCGCCACCGCGCCCGCGCCGATCACCGGGGCGGCGTTGTCGAGGACCGCCGCGAACACGGCGGCGGGCGCCAGCACCACGTTGACCAGGGCCAGCCGGTCACCCGCGAGCCAGGCCGCCCAGTCGGGCGGGCGGGGCGCGGCGCGCATCGGGCCCAGCTCGATGTTGCGCACCAGCGCCGACTGGGGGTTGCGCCGGTCGATCATCGTGGCGAGCGCACCGGAGAAGACCGAGATCAGCCAGACCAGGGAGGGCAGCGCCAGGATCAGGCTGAGCTCCGCCGCGCCGGGCCGGACCTCGGCCACCACCAGCAGGACGACCGCGACGTCGCGGGCGAGCTGGCGGTAGTCGCCCCGCAGGCCGACCTTCTCCAGCAGCACGTGGGTGGCGGGTGACCAGCGGGCGAGCGCGTACTCGCCCACGAGCGCGGCGAGCCCGGCGACGGCGAAGACGCCGACCCAGCCGAACGCGCCGGCGGCGAACATCACGAGGTAGGCCAGCAGCAGCAGCGCGCCGCGGGCGGCGACTCCCGCCGGTCCCATCAACTTGCCGAACAAGGACTAGCTCCCTACGAGATCGACGACTGGCTCACTGGCCGTCACTGGCGCCGTGACGGCAGGGATCCCCCGCTCAGGCGGCCGTCGGCACGCCGGGACGCCACCGGCGCGCCGGCCGGGCTCGCGACGGGACGGAGGTCGCGGTCGACCGCCTGTCCGCCCGTCGTCGCCGACCAGCGACGGCACCGGCGTCCGCGGCCACCCGCCACCACGCCGGTGTGACCTTAACGCGAAGGAACACGCCGGTACCGCTCGGGTACCGCCACACCAGGACGATTTGCTCGCACCGGACCGGGACGGCAACCGGATCCGGACTATCCGCCGCAAAAGCGACACCGGCGACGGCGGGCGGCGACCCGCGGGTTCGCCGGGACGGTACGCCCGTCGTGCATTCCTATACTGGTCCGGCCGCTCGCCGTCCGGCGTGGCCGCGCGCGGCCACGCCGCGGCTCCGTGCACCAGTCGTCGCGGGGGAACCGCGTGTTCCGTTGGAAAGGATCCACGGATTGACCACCCTCATCGCGCTCGCCGTCGCCGTCGTGCCCGGCGCGCTGCTCGGATTCGCACTGCCTCCCGGTCGCTACCGGTGGGCCACCTGGGCTGCCGCCCCGGCGCTGACCCTTGGCCTGGTCACCCTCGCCATGACATGGCTGCCGCAGCTCGGCCTGCCGGACGGCCCGCTGGCGGTCCTCGCCGCCGAGGTGCTGCTCGCCGGCCTGGCGGTGCTCGCCTCCCGGCTGGTCACCCGCGGCCTGGTCGCGGCCGACGTCGCCGGCCGGGACGCGGCCACCACCGGCCGGGACACCGACGGGCCCCCGGCCGACGAGACGACCGGCACCGGATGGCGGGCCCGGGTCGCGCGGCTGCGACTGCCGGCCGTACGCCCCCGCCTGGCCGACGTCGTCGGGATCTCGGTGCCCGCCGCGATCAGCGTCGCCTTCGGCTGGCTGATGCTGGGCCGGCTCGTCGCCCCGCCCGGCTGGGACGCCATGAACCACGGCTTCCTCACCCGGCGGATCATGGACACCGACAGCGTGCTGATCTCCTCGGCCTGCACCAGCGGTTCCACCGACCCGGCGCTGTCCTGCTCCTTCTACCCGCTCGCGGCGAACGTGTCCTGGGCCCAGGCGGCGGAACTCTCCGGCGGCCGGATCAGCACGGTGCTGAGCGCCTGGTCGATCGTGGTCGGGCCGCTCGCGCTGGTGGCGGCCGTCTACGCCTGCGTCCGGGCCCTCGGCGGCAGGCCGGTGGTGGCCGCCAGCGCCGCCGCCGCGCCGGCCGTGCTCGGCCCGATGTGGATGTCGGTGATCACGGGTCGGATCACCGAGCAGACCGCCCCCTGCATGGCGGGGGCGATCGCGCTGCTGATCGCGCTCGCCGCGCGCGGGGCCCACCCCGTCCGGCTGGGCCTGCTCGCCGGCCTGTGCGGCGCCGGGATCGTCATGACGCACACCTACGACGTGCTGTTCATCGCGGTCCTGGCGATCGGCATGCTGCTGGCCGTACGCGGCCGGTGGGCGCTGCGCCGGGTCGCCGCGGCGGCCGGCGCGATGGTGGTCGCCGGGCTGGTGCCGCTGCTGCCCCTGCTCGGGGTGCTGGCCGGCGCCAACGGCGAGCGGCTGTCGAACCCGCCCGCCCTGCTCGGCAAGTACGGCGAGTCGTTCGAGTACTGGGTCACCGACCCGCAGCGCTACGTGTTGTTCGCCTACCCGGGGGTGGGCGGCGCGGACTTCCAGCTCAGCGAGCCGACGATCCAGGTCGGCCTCTGGCTCGTGATTCCGTGTCTGCTGCTCTCGCCGCTCTGCCTGGTGCTGCCCCGGCTGCGTTGGGCCCGGCCGTGGTTCGCGGCGGGCGTGGTCTGGACCGCGATCGGGGTGTGGACCACCGCCTCCGACTCGGCGGCCGCGATGACGCTGTCCAGCCTCTGGTACGGCGTCCGGGAACGGGTCCGCTCGATGATCTTCCCGGTATACGGGGTGCTGGCGGTGGCCGGCGCGGTGGTGCTGGGGCTGGCCGTGCAGTGGCTGCTGACCCGGGTCGCCGCGAAGGCGGCGGCGCTGCGCGGGTCCGAGACGCCCGCGGCGGTCGCCGCGGGGGCCCTGACGGTGGTGCTGCTCGGTCTCGCGGCGGTGCCGGCGAGCTGGCAGCCGCTGCGCGGCGCGTTCAAGGGCCGGGCGCCGGTGGGCGCGTCCTACGAGAAGGCGTACCGGTGGCTGGCGGAGAACAACCCGCCCGGCGCCACCGTCGCCTACGACCGGCACCACGAGTACATCACCTGGGCCTACGCCGACTACGAGGTGCCGCTGCTGTTCGGCATCCCGCCGCTGCCCGGCCTGCCGAGGGAGAACTACGAGCGGCGGTGGCACGCCTGGGACTGGCTGGTGGACAACCCCGACGCCCGGCCGGCCGGCTGCGAGGTGCGCCAGTTCAACATTTCGTACGTGGTGGTCGGGAAGCGGAACATGCCCGGCGCCTGGGACAAGCACTACGAGCGCGAGCGGCTGGAGGCCAGCGACAAGCTGGAGCTGGCCCACACGATCGGCCGGATCAGCATCTACCGGGTCACCGAGGCCGGCCGGAGCTGCGCCACCGAAGGTTGAGCGCGACGGGTCGGGGCACGCGCGTCGTGCCCCGGCCCGCCCGGGCGGGCCGGCCGTCCCGGCGCGCGCACAACGTGAGAGGGGCGGGGCGACCGTGGTCGCCCCGCCCCTCTCACGCGCTCGTCCGGCGCGGTCAGCGCCCGTTGTCGGTGAAGAGCCGGCCGACGACGCGGTGCGCGGGCAGGATGCGCTGCCGCTCCACGTCAGCGTCGGCGATGCCGGCGACGATGTCCAGGAAGTGGTCGAGCTGGGCGGCGAGCGGCTCGCGGTTGGTGAGCAGCTCCGGCACCTCGATGATGCTCTGCTGCCGGTATCCGCGCCCGTCCGGCGTGGCCGCGTCCGAGGACACGTGCCGGTAGATCGTGACGTGCTTGCGGATCAGGTCCGCCTCGATCAGCCGCTCGACCTCGCTGATCACCAGCGTGCGGACCTTGCGCTGCCCGATCCGGCTGGCCGAGACGTTGGCCAGGGCGCCGCTGCCGAAGCTGAGCACGGTCTCCGCCACGTCCTCCGCCTCGGTCAGCGAGTCGGGGTGGAAGTGGCCGAAGGTGCCCCGGACCATCGCCGGCTCCTCGCCGCCGAACGCCTGGATAGCCAGGTCGACGTCGTGGATGAGCAGGTCCCAGGCGACCCCGGTGCGGATCCGCGGCGCGTACGGCGAGTGCCGCGTGGCGGTCAGGTGCACCGGACGGTCGACCAGGGCGAGGGCGGTCAGCACCGCCGGGTTGAACCGCTCCAGCAGCCCGCACAGCAGCGGCACGCCGCGCTTGCCGGCGGTGGCCACGATCTCCTCGGTCTCGGCGAGGTCGCCGCAGACCGGCTTCTCGATCAGCAGCGGCTTGTCCGCGGCGAGCACCTGGTCGGCGAGGCCGTGGTGGAACTCGGTCGGCGCGGCGATCACCACGGCGTCGACGTCGGAGAGGTCGTCGGCGTTCGGGGCCCAGCCGGCCCCGTACCGCTCGGCGATCTGCTGGCCGACGGAGCGCCGGGGCTCGATGACCCGGGCCAGCTCGGCCCGGTCGGACTGGGCGATCACGCGGGCGTGCAGCGAGCCCATCACCCCGGTGCCGACCAGGGCGAAACGCAGCTTGGCGGTCACGCGCCCACCGCCGTCCGGACGGCCTCGACCACCTGGTCCAGGTCACTGTCGGTGAGGTGGTGGTGCACCGGCAGCGAGACGCACTGGCGCACGACGCGCTCGGTCACCGGCGCCGGGTCGGCGACGACCCGGGGGTGCTCCCGGTAGCAGTCGTAGTCGTAGACCGTCTTCGGGTAGTAGATGCCGCAGCCCACCCCGCGCTCGGTCAGCCGGGCGATCACCTCGTCGCGGGTCACCGGGGCCTCGTCGGTGACCAGCACCGTGTACTGGTGCCAGACGTGCGACCGGCCGGGCAGCTCGGTCGGCAGGCGCAGCCCGGGCACGTCGGCCAGGCCGGCGGAGAGGCGGGCGGCGTTGTCCTTGCGGCGCTTGACGTTCTCGCCGTACGCGGCGATCTGCGGGATGCCCAGCGCGGCCTGCAGGTCGGTGAGGCGGTAGTTGTGCCCCGCCATCTCGTACTGGTAGCGCTGCCGCATGCCCTGGTTGCGCAGCACCCGCAGCCGGTCGGCGAGCCCCGCGTCGTTGGTGGTGATCATGCCGCCCTCACCGGTGGTGAGGTTCTTGGTGGCGTACAGCGAGAAGGTGCCGAGCCCGAAGCTGCCGGCGCCGCGCCCGGAGATCGTCGCGCCCAGCGACTGGGCGGTGTCCTCGACGAGGCCGAGGCCGTGCCGCTGCGCCAGCGGGGCGATCGCGTCCATGTCGGCGGGCTGGCCGTACAGGTGGACCGGCATGAGCACCTTGGTGCGCGGGCCGACGGCGGCGGCGAGGGCCTCCGGGTCGACGCAGAAGTCGTCCTCGCGGATGTCGGCGAACCGGGCGGTGGCGCCCGCCTCGAGGATCGCGTTCAGGGTGGCGACGAAGGTGAAGGGACTGGTGACGACCTCGTCGCCCGGCTGGAGGTCGAGCACCTGGAGCGCGGCCACGAGCGCGGTGGTGCCGTTGTTGACGGCCACGGCGTGCTCGACGCCGACCAGGTCGGCGAACTCGCGCTCCAGGCGGGCCACCATCGGTCCCTGCGCGATGACGCCCGAACGGATCACCTCGACCGCCAACCGTTCGGCCGCCTCGTCCAGCTTGACGACGGAAATCGGGATCACAGGAGCTCTCCTTGGGGTGTGGGGCAGCGTGCAGACCGTAGCAGCGCGGGAGGACCCCGGCACATCTGGACCGCCCCGGGGAGAATCCGCGCACGCCCGGCCCCGGCCCCGACTCGCCGCCGGCCTGGGTTCGTGGTACGCACCGCCCTGCGCTAGTCTCGGCGAATTGTGCAGGCGACCCGGACGGGTCAGGGCGACGCGGAGGCAGGACGGCCGTGGCAGAGACCGCGACGCAGGTCGAAACGGTGACCGCACCGGCCGGGGGGCCGGGCGCGGCGAAGAGCCGGTCCCGCTGGCTCTCGCTGGGAGTACGTGTCGTCGTGATCGCGGCGATCGCCGCGGGCATGACCTGGAGCGTCGTCAGTCAGTGGCCGGACGTCCGGCAGACCTGGCTCGACCTGGCGTGGCCGTCCGTGGTGCTCGCCGTGCTGGCGGTGCTCGCCGGCATGTTCGCCAACTCGATGGCGTGGCGGGCCGCCGCGGCGGACCTGGAGCACCGGGTGTCCGTTCCCGCCGCCCTGCGGATCTGCATGGTCGGGCAGCTCGGCAAGTACATCCCGGGCAGCGTGTGGGCGTACGTCCTGCAGATGGAGCTGGGCCGGCGGGCCGGCCTGCCGCGCGCGCGGGCCTTCCTGGCCACGCTGGTCGCGCTGGGCCTCGGCGTGGTCGCCGCGCTCGGCGTCGGCCTGCTCAGCCTGCCCTCCCTGCTCGACGCGACCGCCGAGACCGGGGCCGAGTACGCGGAGCCGGTCCGGGTGGCGCTCTACATCGTCGCCGTGCTGTTCCCGATCGCCCTGATCTGCGCCATCCCGGCGGTGCTCACCCGGCTGATCCAGCTCACCCTCAAGGTGCTGCGCCGCCCGCCGCTGCAGCACAAGCTGACGCTGCCCGGCGTGCTGCGGGTGGTCGGCTGGAGCGCCCTGGGCTACACCCTCTTCGGCGTGCACCTGTGGCTGCTGGCCAACGCCCAGGCCGCTCCCGGCCTCGGCGGCCTGCTGCGCAGCATCGGCTCGTTCGCCATCGCGATGACCGTCGGGATGTTCGCCTTCCTCTCCCCCTCCGGGCTCGGCGTCCGGGAGGCCGTGCTGGTCGCCACCATGGCGCCCTTCCTCGTCGACGCCGGCGGCATCGGCGCGGCGACGGGCATCGCGCTCGCCTCGCGGCTGATCTTCACGGTGGCGGACCTGCTCGCCGCCGGCATCGCCGCCCTGTCCGGGGTGCGGCAGCTCCGCCGGGGGGCACCCACCGACGCGCTCCCCGACGACGGGGACGCGGCCGTGGTGGTCGAGCAGGTTCCCGCGCCCCGCTCCGGCGCCGATCAGGCCGCCGCGCCGGTCACCACCCGCTGATCCCTCCCGCCCGGACGGCGACCCACCGCCCCCGGGCCCCGCTCACCCGGCCACGGCCCGCGCCGGACGGTGGCCCCGAGGGTGTCTCGAGGGCCCTGGCCGGACCGGCGGGCGTCACCCGGCAGCGACGGCCACACCGACCGCCGCGCCGTCGCCGGCCGTGCCCCGGCCCCCCGAACGCCCGGCGCGGGCAACCCACGAAACGACGGCGCCCCCGACCACGTCTCTGGTCGGGGGCGCCGTCGTCGGGCGTACGGTCAGCGGCGGCGGCCGGCCGCCATCTCGCCGAGCACATCCAGGTGCCGGTGGAGCACCCGGTCGAGGCTGAAGCGTTCCCGGATGAGCGCCTGGCCGTTGACGCCGATCTGCTTGGCCAGGGCCGGATCGGTCAGCGCGGCGATCAGCCGCTCGGCCAGGCCCGACACGTCGCCGGGCCGGCAGAGCAGGACGTTCTCGCCGTCGCGCAGCGAGATGCCGGGGAAGTTGTCCGCCCGCGCGGGCGCCACCACCGGCACGCCCGCCGCCATCGCCTCCAGCGTCGCCGTGCCGAGGCCGAGCCCCTGCTCGTGCGACTCCACCGTCGCGGCGGCCAGGTAGTCGGGGATCTCGCTCTTGGGCACCTTGCCGGCCGCGATGACGGCGTGCTCGACGCCGAGCGCGCGGGCCCGCTCCGCGAAGACCCCGTAGTAGACCTGGCCGCAGACGAGCAGCTTCGCGTCGGGCACCCTGGCCAGCACCGCGGGCAGCGCCTCGACCAGCGCGACCCGGTCACGCAGCGGGATCACGTGCCCCACCGACAGGATCACCGGCGAGGTGCCCAGGTCGTGGCGCTCACGGACCCGCTGGGCGTTGCCGCCGACCACCCAGTCCGGGTCCACCCCGACCGGGATCGGCACCAGGCCCGAGTACGCGCCCCGGTAGCGGGCCTCGATGTACTCCTGCATGAGCACGTCCATCACCACGAGCCGCGGCCTGGACCGCCGCATGAACGGCTTGACCATGGTCGCGTCCAGCCCGCGGAACACCTTGGCGTAGCGGGCCTGCGGGTTCTCCAGCCGGGTGTGGATGGACAGCAGCACCGGCACCCCGCGCTTGCGCGCGTAGAGCGCGGTCGCCCAGGTCAGGTCGAAGAACTGACCGTGCTGGTGGATGACGTCCGGCCGGAACTCGTCGAGCAGCTTGCGGACGTGGCGCAGCAGGGTGGGCCGGCTGGTGAACGAGATGTCGAAGCTCACGGCCAGCCGGGTCTGCGGCAGCATCCACGCCGGGAGCCGGACGATGCGCAGCCCGTCGCGCTCCTCGATCGCCGGGGCGTCCTGGTAGGCGGCCGTGAGCACCAGGACGTCGTGCCCCTCGGCGGCGTAGCCCTTGGCGAGCGACTCGGACAGGTGTGAGCTTCCGCCCGCGCGCGGCGGGAAGAAGTTGTTGACGACAGCGATACGCACGGGAGGGGTACTCCTAGCTATCCGCGACAGGGACGAACCGGACATCGCCGCCGTCCAACTCGACTGTGGAGACCACCCGAGCCGGGACGCCCGTCACGACCGCCCCCGGTGGCACGTCCTTGGTGACCACGGCGCCCGCGCCGACGACCGCGCCGTCACCGATGGTGACGCCCATCATCACGGTCGCGTTCGCCCCGATGAACACCCGGTCGCCGATCACCACCGGCGCCCGGTCCACCGAAGCATGGGCACGGCCCGACACGCAACGCCGCGCCGTGGAGTGGGTGTAGATCTGCGCGCCGCAACTGATGTCGCAGCCGGCGCCGATGGTCAGCCCGCCGGAGCCGTCGATGACGGTGAACGCGCCGATCCACGTCCCGGCGCCGATCACCGGCTCGCCGATGACCCAGGCGTGTGGGTTGTACGGGTTCGCCGGGAGCCCGTGCGACGACGGGCCCCCGGCGGACGGCGGCTGGGTCACGCGACCTCGGTCTTGATGAGGTCGGTCATGCCGTCCTCGACCGCGATGGTCGGCTCCCACCCGAGCACCTCGCGGGCCCGGGTGATGTCGGCCGCGCGACGGCTGACCAGCACCTCACGCGGGTTGAACTGCGGCTGCACGTCCACGCCGACGGCCTTGATCAGGATCTCGGCCAGGGTGGCGATCGAGGTGTCGATGCCGGTGCCGATGTTGACCGGCACGTTGCCCTGCTCGGCCTCCATCGCGGCGACCACGGAGCGGGCGATGTCGTGGACGTGGATGAAGTCCATCGACTGCTCGCCCTTGCCGTCGATGACCGGCGGCTCGCCGTTCTTCAACCGCTTGACGAAGTGGTTGATCACCGAGGTGTAGTAGGCGGTCGGCTTCTGGCCCGGGCCGTAGACGTTGAAGAACCGCAGGGCGATCCAGTTCAGGCCCTTGCTGCGCTGGTAGAAGCCGAGCAGGTCCTCGCCGGCCCGCTTCGAGATGCAGTACGGGGTGAGCGGGTCGAGCCGGTCGTCCTCGTGCATCGGCAGCTTCTTCGGGTCACCGTAGACCGACGCCGACGACGCGAAGACCAGCCGCTTGACGCCGTGGTCGGCGGCGGCGGCGAAGACGTTGTGGTTGCCGACCATGTTGATGTCGATCGACTCGTACGGGTCGGCCTGGCTCTTGTTGATCGAGACAGCCGCGAGGTGGATCACGTGGTCGCAGCCCTTCATGGCCGCGTGCACGGCGCCGCCGTAGCGGACGTCCTGGTCGATCAGCTCGACGTCGCCGGTGGCCACCAGCTCCGCGACGCGGTCCCGGTCACCGCGGAACATGTTGTCGAAGATGCGGACCTTGTAGCCCTTCTCCAACAGCATCGGCACCACGTGCAGGCCGATGAAACCCGCGCCTCCGGTGATGAAGACGGTCTGCTTCGACATGGCGGAGCGTGTCCTTCCTGGGGGTCAGCGGCTGGTGGCCGCGGTGTTGACGACGTCTACCAGCGCGGCCGCGACGGTCTCGACCTGGTCGTCGGTGAGGTTGGCGTGCATCGGGATGGCCAGGTGCCGGGCGAACAGGTCCGCCGAGACCGGGCAGGGCGTGGTCTGGCCGTAGAGCGGCTGGACGTGCGAGGCGTACGTGCCGAAGGTGCACTGCACGCCGCGCTGCCGCAACTCCAGCGCCACCGCGCCCCGGTCGACCGAGGGGTCGAGCGTGACGACGTACGACTGCCAGGGGTGCTCGCGGTCCGGCGCCTCGTACGGGGTGGTGATCAGCTCGTGGTCCTTGAGCAGCTCGCCGTAGCGGGCCGCGGTGCGGCGCTTCGCGGCCAGCAGGTCCGGCAGCCGGTCGAGCTGGGCGAGCATGATCGCCGCGGAGATGTCGGAGAGCCGGTAGTTGTAGCCCAGCTCGGTGAAGGTCGGGATCGGCAGGTGCGACAGCTCGGCGCGGGTGAGCGCCCCCTCCACCCCGTACGTGTGCAGCTTGCGGGCGTGCGCGGCGAGGTCGTCGCGGTCGGTGACGTAGGCCCCGCCCTCGCCGGCGGTGATGCCCTTGCGGCCGTGGAAGCTGAAGGTGGCGACGTCGGCGAGGCTGCCGGCCGGCCGGCCCTTGTAGGTGGCGCCGGCGGAGCAGGCGGCGTCCTCGACGAGGAACAGGCCGTGCTTGTCGGCGATGGCGCGCAGCTCGTCGTAGTCGGCGGGCTGCCCGAACGCGTCGACGGCGATGATGCCGACGGTGCGCGGCGTGACAGCGGCCTCGACGGCGGCCGGGTCGACCGTCCAGGTGTCCGGGCGCACGTCGGCGAAGACCGGCTTGGCGCCGGTCCACATCACGGAGTGCCCGGTGGCCGGGAAGGTGTAGTCGCCGACGATGACCTCGTCGCCCGGCTTGACACCGAGCGTGAGCAGCGCGAGGTGCAGCGCCGAGCCGCAGTTGCTGGTGGCGAGGGCGTGCCGGGTGCCGACGGTGGCGGCGAAGCGCTCCTCGAAGCGGCGGCAGGTGGGCCCGGAGCCGGCGAGCCAGCCCGAGGCGAAGACCTCGGCGATGGCGGCGAGCTCGGCTTCGCCGACCGTGGGCTGGCCGAGCGCGATGACCTCAGACATGTGACCCCCAGAGTGATGGACCCGGAGCAGTCTAGGCCAACCGGGCGGGTCGTCCGCGAGTCGGGCGCGCGGGTGCGTGTGGTTACCATCGGTCGCGGCGTCGGCAGGGGAGATGAGATGACCAGGTTCGTGGTGGTGGGTGGCGGCATCGTCGGGCTCGCGGTGGCACACCGGCTGATGACCGACCGGCCCGGGGACCAGGTCACCGTGCTGGAGAAGGAGGCCGGCTGGGCGGCCCACCAGACGGGCCACAACTCCGGCGTCATCCACGCCGGCGTCTACTACAAGCCGGGCAGCCTGAAGGCCACCATGTGCAAGGCCGGCAGCGCGTCGATGGTCGAGTTCTGCGAGCGGCACGGGATCGCGTACGACATCTGCGGGAAGCTGATCGTCGCCACCGACGCCGCGGAGCTGCCCCGGCTGCACGACCTGCACCAGCGGGCCCTCGCCAACGGCCTGCCGGTGCGGCTGATCGAGGCCGCCGAGGCCGCCGAGCACGAGCCGCACGTGGCGGCCGTCGCCGCGCTGCACGTCGCCTCGACCGGCATCGTCGACTTCGGGGCGGTCTGCCGCAAGCTGGCCGAACTGCTCGCGGCGGGCGGCGCGGACCTGCGGACGGAGACCGAGGTCACGGCCGTGTCCACCCGACCGGAGGGCGTGGTGGTGAGCACCACCCGGGGCGAGGTGGTCGCCGACGTCCTGGTCAACTGCGCCGGCCTGCACGCCGACCGGATCTCCCGGCTGGCCGGGGTGCCGACGCCGGTGCGGATCGTGCCGTTCCGCGGCGAGTACTACGAGCTGGTGCCGCAGCGGCAGGGCCTGGTGCGGGGCCTGATCTATCCGGTGCCGGACCCGCAGTTCCCGTTCCTCGGGGTGCACCTGACCAAGATGATCGACGGCAGCGTGCACGCCGGCCCGAACGCGGTGCTGGCGACCGCCCGGGAGGGCTACTCCTGGGGCCGGATCAGCCCCCGCGACATCTGGGACGAGCTGACCTACCGGGGCCTGTGGGCGCTGGGCCGCCGCCACTACCGCTACGGGCTGACCGAGGTGGCCCGGTCGCTGTCGAAGAAGCGGTTCGCCGCGAGCCTGGCCCGGCTGGTGCCGGAGCTGACCCCGGCCGACATCGTGCGGGCCGGCGCCGGCGTCCGCGCCCAGGCGATCCTGCCCGACGGCGGCCTGGTCGACGACTTCCTGATCGTCGAGGCGGACCGGCAGGTGCACGTGCTGAACGCGCCCTCCCCCGCCGCGACCAGCTCGCTGGAGATCGCCCGGCACATCGTCTCCCGGCTCCCGGTCGACGCGCCGCGCTGACCTCCTACGCGCCGGCCGGGCCCGGCGGCGCCCCGGCCGGCGCGGTCCACCCGGCTGCTCGTCCACCCGGCACCACAGCCCGGCGGGCGGCCGGACGTGACACCGCCCGGCGTGCGGTCGGTCAGCCGGCGGGCGGCTGGCGGGCGGTCAGGCGGGCGTGACGTCCGCCGCGCGGGGGCGGGGCACGGCGGCGCCCGCGCCGAGCCCGGTGGCCACCGCCTCGACCAGCGTGTCCAGGTACGCGTCGGTCAGCGGCGTCCGGGCGATCGCCAGGCGCCAGTAGAGCGGGCCGACGATCAGGTCGACGGCCGCCTCGGGGTCGGTGTCGGGCGGCAGCTCGCCGCGCTGCACGGCGCGGCCGATCAGCCGGCCGCCGATCTCCTGCTGCCGGGCCCGCAGCACCTGCTGCAGGGTCTGGTCGATGGTCGGGTTGCGGGCGGCCTCGGCGAGCAGGTCGGGGATGATCTGCGAGGCAAGCGGGTGGCGCAGCGCGTGCGCCACCACCTGGAAGAGCAGTTGGAGGTCGCCGCGCAGGGTGCCGGTGTCCAGCGCCGGCAGCTTGCCGGTGGCCGCCGCGGCGACGATCTCCAGCACGAGTTCCAGCTTCGAGCTCCAGCGGCGGTAGATGGCGGTCTTGCTCACCCCGGCCCGCCGGGCCACCGCCTCGATCGAGAGCCGGCCGTAGCCGACGGCGGCGAGCTCCTGCATCAGCGCGCGGCGGATCGCGGTGGTGATGTCGTCCCGCAGCACCGCCGCGCCGGCCGGCGCCCGCCTCTTCCCGGTCGTCACCTGGAGCTCGTCTCGGCTGTCACGAGGAACAATGTAGCGCAACGACGGTACGGTTGCGTCCCGACGTGTTTCGGACTACTGTCCACGCAGCGGCGAGGCGGCGCTCCACGCTCGGTTCCATCGTCGCGCCTCACCCGTCGTCACGAAAGATCGGAGCGGCCATCCCATGGCCAACACCGCGCTGGCCGATCCCGACTCCGGTCTGTCCCAGGCGCAACTGGCCGCCCGGTACGGACTCCGGGTCGCGGGCGAGCGGCCACCACTGGGCGAGTACGCCCGGCGGCTCTGGCGCTACCGGCACTTCATCGCCTCGTACGCCAACGCGAAGCTGGTCGCCTCGTTCAGCAACGCCCGACTCGGGCAGCTGTGGCAGGTGCTCACCCCGCTGACCAACGCGGCGGTCTACTACCTGATCTTCGGCGTGGTGCTGAAGCAGGACAGCATCCCGAACTTCATCGCGTACCTCTGCACGGGTCTGTTCATCTTCAACTTCACCCAGACCGCGGTGCAGAGCGGCACCCAGTCGATCACCGGCAACCTGGGCCTGATCCGGGCGCTGCACTTCCCCCGGGCCTGCCTGCCGCTGGCCGTCACGGTCACCCAGTTCCAGCAGCTCCTCGGCTCGATGGTGGTGCTCGTCGCCATCGTGCTGGTGACCGGCGAGCCGATCACCTTCGCCTGGCTGCTGCTGGTCCCGGCGATCCTGCTCCAGGCGGTCTTCAACGCCGGGCTGACCATGACGGTGGCCCGGATGGGCGCGAAGCTGGCCGACCTCAAGCAGGTCATGCCCTTCGTCCTGCGCACCTGGATGTACGGCTCCGGCGTGCTCTACAGCGTGGCGCTGTTCGAGGAGCAGCTGCCCGCGTGGGCGTCCCGGCTGGTCGAGTTCAACCCCGCGCTGGTCTACATCGAGCTGGCCCGGGTCGCGCTGCTGGAGCAGGCGCCGCTGCTCAGCTCCTCCCTGCTCCAGCTCTGGCTGGCCGCGGTGGGCTGGGCGATCGTGATGGGCGTCGGGGGTTTCATCTACTTCTGGCGGGGCGAACAGGAGTACGGCCGTGGCTGAGCAGTTCGAGTCGTCCAACGACGTGACGGTGACGCTGCCCCGGATCCAGGAGCGGGTCCCGACCGTGGTGGTCGACGACGCGCACGTGATCTACCGGGTGCACAAGGGCGGCGGCGGGGGCGGCGGCCCGGTCGGCGCGCTCAAGCGGATGGTCAGCCGCACCTCGGCGCCGAACATCCGCGAGGTGCACGCGGTCAAGGGGGTCAGCTTCACCGCGTACCGGGGCGAGGCGATCGGGCTGATCGGCAGCAACGGCTCCGGCAAGTCGACCATGCTGCGGGCCATCGCCGGCCTGCTGCCGGTCAACCGCGGCGCGGTCTACACCCAGGGGCAGCCCTCGCTGCTCGGCGTGAACGCCGCCCTGCTCAACGACCTGTCCGGCGAGCGCAACGTGGTGCTGGGCTGCCTGGCCATGGGGATGCCGCCGGAGGAGGTGCAGCGGCAGACCCCGGAGATCATCGAGTTCTCCGGGATCAACCAGCGGGGCGACTTCGCCTCGCTGCCGATGCGCACCTACTCCTCCGGCATGGCGGCCCGGCTGCGCTTCTCCATCGCCGCCGCGAAGAAGCACGACGTGCTGCTCATCGACGAGGCCCTCGCCACCGGCGACAAGGGCTTCCGCAAGCGCAGCGAGCAGCGGGTGCGGGAGCTGCGGGAGAGCGCCGGCACGGTGTTCCTCGTCAGCCACCAGCTCTCCTCGATCAGGGACACCTGCGAGCGGACGATCTGGCTGGAATCGGGCGTCCTGCGGATGGACGGGCCGACCGACGAGGTGCTGCGGGCGTACGAGGCGTTCGCCAACGGCAAGTAGCGCGTCGTCCCGGCGCCGTCCGACGACCGCGTCGGGGCGTTGGGGCGAAACGCCCGGCGCGTTAAGGTTCATCCCGTCGCCGCGCGGGCGGAACCTTCTGTTCACGCACCCCTGAGAGTGAGGATTCGGCAATGACGCAGGACCACACCACTGGCCCGGACGCCGCACCGGAGACCCCGGCGCCGTGGCGGCCCTCGCGGACGGTGGCGGTGGTGCTGGCCGGCGGCACCGGGACCCGGCTCGGCCTCGGCATCCCGAAGCAGCTGCTGAAGATCGCCGGCAAGCCGATCATCGAGCACACCCTGGCGGTCTTCGAGGCGGCCCCCGAGATCGACGAGATCATCGTGCTGATGGCCACCGGTCACGTCGCCGAGGCCCAGCAGATCGTCGACAAGGCCGGCTTCCGCAAGGTCACCAAGGTGATCGAGGGCGGCGAGACCCGCAACGCCACCACGCGGATCGCGCTGGACGCGGTCGGCGAGGGCGACTGCAACATCCTCTTCCACGACGCGGTGCGGCCCCTGGTCAGCGGCCGGATCGTGCGCGAGTGCGTGAACGCGCTCTGGACGTACGCGGCCGTCGACGTGGCCATCCCGTCGGCCGACACGATCATCAAGGTCGACGAGAACGACTGCATCACCGACATCCCGGTGCGCTCGTCGCTGCGCCGGGGCCAGACCCCGCAGGCGTTCCGCTCGGGCACCATCCGCGAGGCCTACCGGCTCGCCGAGGGCGACCCGCACTTCGCCGCCACCGACGACTGCGGCGTGGTGCTGCGCTACCTGCCGGGCACGCCGATCAAGGTCATCGACGGCTCGGACGAGAACATCAAGGTCACCCACCCGGTCGACGTGCACCTGGCGGACAAGCTGTTCCAGCTCGCCGCAGCGCAGGCGCCCCGGGTCACCGACCACCGCAGCTACACCGAGGAGCTGACCGGCCGCACCATCGTCATCTTCGGCGGCAGCTACGGCATCGGCCACGACCTGGCCGAGATCGCCCGCCGCTACGGCGCGCAGGTCTTCCCGTTCAGCCGGTCCAGCACGGGCACCCACGTGGAACGCGCCGCGGACGTCGAGGCGGCGCTGAAGACCGCCTTCGACGCCACCGGGCGGATCGACCACGTGGTGGTCACCGCCGGCATCCTGGAGAAGGGCCCGCTCGCCGAGATGGACGAGGAGACCATGGACCGGGTGCTCCAGGTCAACTTCGTCGGGCCGGTGATCGCCGCCCGCCAGTCGCTGCCCTACCTCCAGCAGACCAAGGGCCAGCTGCTGCTCTACACCTCCAGCTCCTACACCCGGGGCCGGGCCGACTACGCGCTCTACTCCTCCACCAAGGCGGCCCTGGTCAACCTCACCCAGGCGCTCTCCGACGAGTGGGCCGAGTTCGGCGTACGGGTGAACTGCGTCAACCCCGAGCGCACGGCCACCCCGATGCGCACCAAGGCGTTCGGCGAGGAGCCGGAGCACACCCTGCTCGCCGCCGAGACCGTCGCCCAGGCCTCGCTGGACGTGCTGATCTCGGACCTCACCGGCCAGGTCATCGACGTGCGCCGGGCGCCGGGCGAGGTGCCGGCCCAGTCGGTGCCGGGGCAGTCCGAGCGGGCCGCCAGCGCGGCCAGCGCCGGCTGACGCGGGTCTCGGGCCACGGCGGGGAACGGAGCCGACATGCGTGGTGACCTGGTCCGGAAGCTGGCCGCCCGCGCCCTGGCCACCGGCCTGGCGGTGCTGGCCTTCCTCGTCGTCGCGCTGACCGGCGCGACCGGCTGGGGGCTGGGGCTGGCCGTGGCCGCCCTGGCGGCGGTCGCGTGGGAGCGGCGGGTGCGGCCGGGCGCCGACAGCGTCGCCGAGACCGCGCTGGTCGCGGCGGCGGTCCTGGTCGGGTACGCCCGGCGCCTCGACGCCGGATTCGACCCCGCGCTGGCCGCGACGGCGCTGGTGCTGCTGGTGCTCGTGCTGCTCGTCGGGCCGCTGCGCGACGCCGGCGGGCTGGAACTGCGCGCCGCGAACCTGCCGGTGCGCTCGTGGACGCCGCTGGTCGCCGCGCGCCTCGGCGACGCGCTGCTGGTGCTGCTCGCCGTGGTGGCGGCGGCCGCCGCGGCGGCCCTGCCCGCCTGGGTCGCGCTGGTCGCCGTCGCGCTGGTCGCCGCCGGCGCCGGGGCGGTCGGGCTGAACCTGGCCCGGCGCCGGTTCCGGCCGGGGGCGGGCGGGTCGCCGGTCACCCGGGCGCTGCGCCGCCACCAGCCCGAGTTCCTGCTCCACTTCTCCGCCCCGCCCGGCTCGGAATACCAGGTCACCATGTGGCTGCCCTACCTGGAGCGGATCGGGCGGCCGTTCCTGGTCATGCTGCGGGAGCCGGAGTTCCTGCCCGCCGTCGCCGCGGCCACCACCGCGCCGGTGGTCTACTGCCCGACGCTCAAGGCGATGGACGAGGCGCTGGTGCCCAGCCTGCGGGTGGCCTTCTACGTCAACCACGGCGCGAAGAACAGCCACTGCATCCGCTTCACCCAGCTGACCCACGTCCAGCTGCACCACGGCGACAGCGACAAGGCGCCCAGCGCCAACCCGGTCTCGGCCATCTTCGACCGGATCTTCGTCGCCGGCCAGGCCGCCGTCGAGCGGTACGCCCGCGCCGGCGTCGACATCCCGGCGGAGAAGTTCGTGGTGGTCGGCCGGCCGCAGGTGGAGTCGATCGAGGTCCGGCCGGAGCCGGCGCGCGGCCTGCCGCACCCGACGGTGCTCTACACGCCGACCTGGACGGGGCACCACGCGGACGCCAACTACTGCTCGCTGCCGGTGGCCGAGGCGCTGCTGCGCGGGCTGCTGGCGCGCGGCGCGACGGTGATCCTGCGGGCCCACCCCTACACGTCGCAGAATCCGGCCTCGGCGCGGCAGCTGGGGCGGCTCACCGAGCTGCTGGCCGCGGACCGGGCCCGCACCGGCCGGCAGCACGTCTTCGGCGCCGCCGCCCGCGAGCTGACCCTGGCCGAGTGCGCGAACCGCTCGGACGCGCTGGTCTCCGACGTGTCCGGGGTGATCTCCGACTACCTCTACTCGGGCAAGCCGTACGCGGTGACGGACATGGGCGGCGAGGGCGACCGGTTCGCCGAACGCTTCCCGCTGGCCGGCTCGGGATACGTGCTGCGCCACGACATGTCCAACGTCGACGAGGTGCTGACCGCGCTCCTGGACACCGACCCGCTGGCCTCGGCCCGCTGGGCCACCCGCACCCGCTACCTGGGCGACTTCCCCGCCGACTCGTACGCCGAGGCGTTCCTCGACGCCGCGCGGCGGCAGCTCGACGCGGGCTGGAACCCGCCGGTCCCGCGCGCCGCCGGCGGGGCCGACCTGCCGGTCGAGCCGGACGAGGCGACCCTTTCCCCCAGCACCTGATCCGCCGCCCCGGCGCGGCGACCGGGACCCGATCCGCGCCCTGGCGCGGCGGTCCCGCGCCCGGCCGCCGCGCCGCCCCGGGTCGGCGCGGGGTTCAGCGGTAGGGGTCGACGAGGGCCAGGACCGCCTCCGGGTCCTCGACGTGGGCGTTGTGGCCCAGGCCGGGCAGGGTGGCGACCGGGACGCCCAGCTCCTTCAGCTGGGCGTCGGTGACCATGGGGTCGTGCTCGCCGCGGGCCAGCAGCACCGGCACGTCGGTCGCCGCCAGCAGGGCGGGCAGGTTCGGCTCGCCCACCCCGAACGCCGCCGGGTCCATCGCCAGCCGCCAGCGGCCGTCGACCTGCCGCAGCCCGGCCTCGACCACCGGGTGGTCCGGCGCGAAGAGGCCCGTCAGGCCGGCCACCCGCAGGTAGCGGCGGGCCGCCTCGTCCCGGCCGGCGAACCAGGTCACCGGGCGGCCGGCCAGCTCACCGGCCCTGGCCAGCTCGGCCGGGGACCAGACGGCCTTGATGCCGAGCCCGACCACGGCGTCGACCGGCAGCCCCGCGTCGCGGGCGGCCAGCGCCAGCCCGACCACGCCGCCGAGGGAGTGCCCCAGCACGACGAGCCGGTCGCCCACCGTGAGCCCCGCGGCGAGCCGGTCGGCCAGCCCGGCGAACGAGTACGACGGCAACGGCGGCGACCACCCGTGGCCGGCGAGGTCGGGCGCCAGCCACCGGCCCGGCCACCGGCGCTCCAGCAGCGGCGCCGAGGGCAGCCACACGTCGCCGGTCGCGCCCATGCCGTGCAGCAGCAGGAGGACCCGCCGACCGTCCCGGTCACCCGATTCATCGACCATGGCCCGCAGTGTGCCACCCGCCGGCCGCCCCGGCGAGGGCCGTGACCCGGAGACGACATCGGGCGCCGGCCCCCGGGTGGGGAGCCGACGCCCGACGAGTGTCGCTCAGGCGGAGTAGCCGCGGGTGGCGGCCCAGTTCGCCAGGGCGATGGTGGACATCCAGTACGAGGCGGTGGCCGGGTTCGCCGAGTCGGCGATCTTCACCAGCCGTCCCTCGTCCTGGTAGCCCACGACGGCGATGTAGTGGCCGCCGGGGAACGAGTGCCAGCCGCCGTCGGTGTCCGTGGCGCTGCCGGCGACGTTCACCACGACGCCCCGGCCGGCGGCGATGGCGGCGACGACGTCGGCCTGGAGCCGGTCCGTCTGCGCCGGGGTCGCGGCGCTGCCCGGGATCATCCGCGTCCGGTACGGGTCGCCCTTCACCGTCGCGTTCAGCACCCGGGTGGTGTCGTCGGCGGAGTCGGTGCCCATCTCGTCGGTGCCCAGCTGGGCGCCGAGGGCGTCCTGGCTGCGCGCGACACCGGCGGCGCTGAGGGCGTGCCGGACGGCGGCGGGACCGCAGTTGTAGAAGGTCGTCTGGGCCTGGTAGTCGTAGTCCAGGGTCTTGGACTTCGGCGGCTTCGGCGACTCCGCCTTCCGGGTCAGGTCCGGGTCCGGCCTGGCGCTGGTGGCGCTCGCCGAGGGAACGGCGCTGGACGCGGCCGGGGCGGCGGTCGACGGGACGGCCGCGACGCGGTCCTCGCCGCGCGAGGCGGCGGCGACGCGCTGCTCGGTCACGGCCACCGGGGCCTGCGCGGCGGCCGGCGAGGCGTCGGTCTCGGCCAGCAGCGCGCCGGTGCCGGACGCCAGCACGAGCGCGGCGGCCGACGCGGCGGCCACCTGGTAGGGACGCTCGGACGTCAGGCGGCGGAGCTGTCGCTTGAGGTGGTGCTTCATGGTTTCCTCCACGGGCTCGGGGGGTGAGCGGCCGTCGGTCCCTCTCCGCAGGAGGAACCGACCGCGCGGACGGCGTCCGGCGGTGGTGGACCACTCAGGGGATGTGCCCGGGATGCCGGGCGACGGGCGGTGACCGGTGGGTCAGCTCGCGGCGTACGGCCGGGCGAGCGCGGGCACCGCGGCGCCGTGGAGGCGGCGGCGGGGGGTGGCTGGGTGCTGCACGAGGATGGAACTCCTTCCGACACCGCCGACCGGGTTAGCTGACGGATTCGGGCGGGAAGAACGCCCTACCGCGGGCCGTGGCCCGCGGATTCACCCCGATGTTGCAGTGGGTCCCCGGCTCGTCTCTGCACGATTAGGCGGGTCGGCGCGGCGTCGCCTCTTGCGAACGGGTACCGCACCGGACGCGCCGACACTACTGGCCGGTCGGCGGCCTGCCAACCCGCTCTCACCTGCCTAAACCTTGATCGTGCGACATTTTTTGCGGGCAGTCCGACACTGACGTGACTCAATGGGACGACCGTTTCCACGCGCGCCTTCGGGCCACAACCGGACGAGCGGCAGCCATCGACGCCGAATCGCCGGCGAAAATCGGCCGGACCGCGCCGCATGACCGGTTCGGCGGCGCTGTGACCGGCGTCACCGAAATGCCGTCGCGTTCAGCCCGCGCGGGCGGGCCGCCAGCGCGCGGCGGGCGCGGGACGATGCGCGGTGGCCGCCGTGCGGGCGGCCGGGAGCCGGCCCGGCCGGAGCCGGCCCGCCGCGGCGTACGCCTCCGCGGCGAGGGCGCGGGCCGCCTCGGCGGCCAGGTCGGCGTCCCGCCACGCGAGGCGCTCCCGCTCGGCGGCGGCCCGGTAGCCGGCCCGCTTCGCGTCGCGTACCGCCCGGGCCAGGACGATCTCCTGCTCCGCCGGATGACGTCGGGGATCCCAGCCCGCCCGGTGACCGAACACGTCGCTGAGTTGCCGGGCGGTCAGGTCGCCGCGCCAGTGGGCGGCCATCGCCGCGTGGTGCAGCCAGCGCTCCCGGGCGGCGTACTCGGCGGGCGTGCGCGGGGTGCGCGGAGACGGCAGGAGGGCGGCCCCGGTGAACCGGCGGGCGGCCGTCTCCGCCTCGTCGTACGCCTGCCACGCGCGGCCGACCGCCTCCTGCGCGGCGAGCCAGTCGGCCCGCAGCCGGCGCGCGGTACGGGCGGCGCGGTCCGCCGCGACGGCCACCTCCTCGGCGTAGCGGCGCAGGTCGGCCGCCTCGGCCGCCGGGTCGTCGGCGGGCGGGGCGGCCGGCTCTTCGGCGGGTGGGACCCGCTCCGGGCGGGCGACCAGGACGGCGAGCAGGGTCAGGGCCAGCAGGAGCAGGGCGGACCAGATGGCGGCGGCCCGCGGCACCTCGATCAGGAACTGGTAGAGGACGGTCTCCATGGTCGGCACCTCACGGGTAGCGAGTGCGGCAGCGGGGCACCCGGCGGAAGCGTCGACGCCACGGCGGGCCCGACGGGTGCGGATGGTGGAGAGCGAAGGAAGGGCACCTTGCTGACGCCTGAGGTGGAGCGGGGGCCCTTGCCGACGCGTGGGGGCGGACACGTCCCGGGGCCGTCGTCGGCCCTGCCGGGGGGGGTGCGGCTCAGCCGCGCGGCGGGGCGCGGGGGCCGGCGGTGCCCGGGGCGCGCGCGGCGGGCGCGGGGGCCGGTCCGACGGCGACGGTCGCGGCCGCCGGACCCGGGTCGGCCGCGGGGGCGAGGGGGGCGGGGCCGGCAGCGGCCCGCTCGTCGGCGCCCCCGGCCCCGTCGGCGTTCCCGGCCCCGTCGGCGTTCCCGGCCCCGTCGTCGTCGACCTCGGGGAAGCCCGGCAGGCCGACGGCGGCCGTCGGAGCGAGGCCCGCCCCGGCCGGGGGCACCGCCACGGCGGCCACCGAAGGCACCGTGACGGTGGTGGGGGTCAGCCCCGCAGAGGCAGAGGCGGCGGCGGGTAGCGCCCCCGCGCCGACGGCGAACGCGACCGCGACGGCGAGCCCGGTCAGCAGCCGCGCGGCCCACCGCGCCACCCACCACAGGGGACAGGTGAGCACGACGGGCAGCACGCGACCACGCTACCGCCGACGCCGCCGGTCCGCATCGCCGCCGGGCGTGTCGCCGCGGACCGCACCGACCAGGGTGGACCGGTGCTCGCGCCGCCCGCGCGAGCACCGGGCCCGTGGCCGCCGGTCGGGTGACCGGGCTGGTTGAGCCAGGTCGCCGCCAGTACGCCTGACCGCTACCAGGGCACCGGGCCGTCCTCGGCGAAGAACCCGCCCGTCGACCCGTCCGCGCCGAGGGTGGCCAGGCGCACCAGGACCGCGGCGCCCTGCGCGACGGTGAGGACCCCGGTGTGGTTGTTGCTGTCCGTGTCGACGAAGCCGGGGACCATGCCCTACTCGTGGCGTCCGGTGCGGCGCTGATGGTTCGTGCCGCGTCTGTTCGGAACATGGAGATGCCGGCGATCCGATCCTCGTGACACCTCGGCGGTGTGGCCCACGCCACCGGTCACGGCTGTCACGGAACGAGAGGGACCGGCGTCCTGTGCCTCGGCCGCCGGGTGGCCTAGTATGCCGTGACCTGGCGGTGACGAGAGGCGAGGCGAATGCACCAGCGGATCCTGATGCGGGCGAAGAAGGGCCCCTTCGACGTCTACTCCGCCGAGGAGTCGCACGAAGCGAACTGGATCGGCGAGAACAACGGCAACCTCGTCTTCAGCCACGCCGCGCACAAGCTGCTGCAGACCGCCACCGCCGAGATCACCCCGACCGAGTTCAAGGTCAACCCGCGCGACGCCGACATGATCAACGAGCGGTACGACGTCTACGTGGTGCCGCTGGCCAACGCCTTCCGGCGCAGCTACGCCCACCGCATCGAGCTCATGACGAGACTCGTCGAGCGGCTGAAGATCCCGGTCGTGGTGCTCGGCGTGGGCGTGCAGACCGACGTCAACGGCGACCGGGAGTACCTGCGCCCGATCGACGACGTGGTGACCCGGTTCGTCAAGGCGGTGCTCGACCGCTCGCACAGCATCGGCGTACGCGGTGAGATCACCGAGGGCTACCTGCGCACCCTGGGCTTCTCCGCCGTCGACGTGATCGGCTGCCCGTCGATGTTCCTGCACGGCGACAGCCTGCGGGTGGAGAAGCGGAAGGCGGCGCTCGCGCCGGAGGACCGGATCGCGCTCACCGTCTCGCCGTACGTCAAGTCGATGGCGAAGATCATCGCCCGGCACCACGAGCGGTACCCGAACCTGCGCTACCTGCCGCAGGACCTCAAGACGCTCGGCACCCTGCTCTACGGCGACGCCCCCGAGGACCGGGGCAGGTCCAGCGCCATCCCGATCCACACCTCGCACCCCCTGTTCACCGAGGACAAGGTGCGGATGTTCGTCGACCCGTGGACCTGGATGGACTACCTGTCCCGGTTCGACTTCGCGTTCGGCACCCGCATCCACGGCACCATCACGGCGCTGGTCGCCGGCACGCCCGGCTACCTGTTCGCGCACGACTCGCGCACCCTGGAGCTCGCCCGCTACTTCGACATCCCGCACCGGGTGATGAAGGAGGTGCCGGCCGACGTCGACGCCGCCCAGCTCTACGGGGAGGCGGACTACACGGCGCTGGTCGAGGGTCACAAGGCGCGCTACGAGACGATGCTCGCCTTCCTCGCCAGGCACGACCTCGGCAACGCCTTCGCCGACGGCGACAGCGCCGCCCGGTTCGACGCGCGGGTGCGGGCCACCACCTTCCCGCCCGCCGTGCGGCCGGCCGCCGCGACGCCACCGGACGTGCTGCTGGAGCGGATCCAGTGGCTGCACGACCGCAACACCCAGCTGCGCGAGGACGCGGAGACGCTGCGTGAGCAGCGCCTGCGCTCCCGGGTCAAGCGGGCCGTGGGCGGCCCGGTGCGCCGCATGCTGAACCGTTAACCCGACGCTGGGCGGCTGTTCAGGGACTTCACCTTCGCCGGCAACGTGAGGTTCCGGGGCCGTCCATCCACGCCGTCGATGGTGTCGGCGTGGTCATTGAGCCGACGCAAGCACCGCTGCTGAGCATCGTCGTGCCCGTGTACGGCGTCGAGCCGTACCTCTACCAGTGCCTCGAGTCGATCCGCGCCGACGTCCCGGCCGGCGAGGCCGACGCGGTGGAGGTGATCGCGGTGGACGACGCCTCCCCCGACCGCTGCGGGGAGATGCTGCGGTCGTACGCGGCCGGGCGGGCCGGGGTCCGCACGGTGCACCTGACCGGGAACGTCGGCCTGGGCCCGGCCCGCAACGCCGGCCTCGACGTGGCCGCCGGCGCGTACGTCTGGTTCGTCGACAGCGACGACTGGCTGCCGCCGGGCACGATCCCGGCGGTGCTGGACCGGCTGCGCCGGGCCCGGCCCGACGTGCTGATGCTGGACCACCTGCGGGTGCACGAGGGCGGCCGGCGGGAGGTCGACGCGAGCAGCCACCTGCTGCGCGGCGTGCCGGGCGTGGTCCGCCTGGCCGACCGGCCGCAGCTGCTGCGGGTACAGCACACCGCCTGGAACAAGGTGGTCCGTCGCGGGTTCATGGCCGAGCTGGGGCTGCGCTTCCACCCCGGCTGGTACGAGGACATCCCGTTCAGCCACCCCCTGCTCATCGGCGCCGAGCGGATCTCCGTGCTGGACCGGGTCTGCTACCTCTACCGGCAGGGCCGGCTCGGCGCGATCACCTCGACCCGCAGCCGGCGGCACTTCGACGCCTTCGACCAGTACGAGCGGCTCTTCGACTGGCTGGACCGGCACGCCCCCGACGACCGGCTGCGGGCCGAGCTGTTCACCCTGATGATCAGCCACTACCTGGTGGTGGCGGGCAACGACGGCCGGCTGCACCCGCGGCTGCGCCGCGCCTTCTTCCGCAGGGTGGCGGAGCACTACCGCCGCTACCTGCCCGGCGCCGGCTACTCGCCGCCGGCCGGGGTCGCGGGGCTCAAGCACCGGCTGGTCGGCCGGAACAGCTACCTCGCGTACGCGACGCTGCGCCGGGCCCACCGGGCCGCCGGCCGGGTCCGGGGCAACCGGCCGACCCCGCCGACCTCCCCCGCCCCGGAGCCCGCCCTCGCCCCGGAGCCCGCCCTCGCCCCGGACGCCGGACCGCCCACCGACGCCGCGCACGCCGGCACAGCTACCGACGCCGGGCACGCCGGCAGGGCCACGGACGCCGGGCACTCCGGGCCGCCCACCGGCACCGCGCACGCCGGACCACCCACCGACGCCGGGCGCACCGGGTCGGCCACCGACGCCGGGCGCTCCGAGGAGGCCGCGCACGGCGGGTCGGCCGCGCAGGCCGGGCCGGCACCGGAGGCCGGGCGAACCGCGACCGGGACGACGGCGACGGACCAGGCCGCCGCGATGGCGAGCCGGCGATGACCGGGTCGCCGACGGCCGGGCCGAGGGCGACCGGGCCGCTGCGGCCGGCCGACGACGGGGACCTGCGCCGGATGCTGCGCTGGCGTAACCACCCGCAGGTGCGCGCGGTGAGCCTGACCAGCCACGAGATCGGCCCGGCCGAGCACGCCGCCTGGTGGTCGCGGGTCCGCGTCGACCCGGACCGCCGGGTGCTGGTGCACCTGCACGACGGCGAGCCCGCCGGCGTGGTCACCTTCGCCGGGTTGACCTCCCCGGACCGCGCGCTCACCTGGGGCTTCTACCTCGACATCGCCGGGCTGGACGCCCGGGGAGAGCTGCTGCCGGCGTGGCTGTCGCTGGAGCGGGCGGCCATCGCGTACGCCTTCGACACCCTCGGGGCGCGGACGCTGGGCGGCGAGACGCTGGCCGCCAACCGACCGGTGCTGGCCCTGCACCGGCGCTTCGGGTTTCGCGAGGTCCGGCGCTACGAGCGGGACATCGACGGCACGCCGCACCAGGTGGTGTGGACGGAGAAGAGCAGAGGAAGATGACGGCGACAGTCAAGATCGGACCGCACGCGGTCGGCCCCGGCGAGCGGCCCCTCGTGGTCGCCGAGATGTCCGGCAACCACAACGGCAGCCTGGACCGGGCGCTCGCCATCGTGGACGCGGTGGCGGCCAGCGGGGCGCACGCGCTCAAGCTTCAGACGTACCGGCCGGACACCATCACCATCGACGTGGACTCCCCCGCGTTCCGCCTCTCCGACGGGCACGACCTGTGGGGCGGCGAGCGCCTGTGGCAGCTCTTCGAGCGGGCCCACACCCCGTACGAGTGGCACGCGCCCATCTTCGAACGGGCCCGGCGGCACGGCCTCACCGTGTTCTCCTCGCCCTTCGACGCGACCGCGGTGGAGCTGCTGGAAGGGCTGGACGCGCCCGCGTACAAGATCGCCTCGTCGGAGCTGGTCGACCTGCCGCTGATCCGGCTCGTCGCGGCCACCGGCAAGCCGCTGGTCATCTCCACCGGGATGGCCACCGTCGGCGAGATCGACGCGGCCGTGCGCGCCGCGCGGGAGGGCGGCGCCGGCGGCATCGTGCTGCTGGCCTGCACCGCGTCCTACCCGGCGCCGCCGCAGGACAGCAACCTGCGCCGGCTGCCCGTCCTGGCCGACACCTTCGGCCTGCCGGTGGGCCTGTCCGACCACACGCCGGGCATCGGCGTCCCGGTCGCCTCGGTGGCGTTCGGCGCCTGCCTGATCGAGAAGCACGTGACGTTGCGCCGGGCCGACGGCGGCGTCGACTCCGACTTCTCGCTGGAGCCGGCGGAGCTGACCGCCCTCACCGTCGAGTCGGAGCGGGCCTGGGCGGCACTGGGCGGCACCGCGATCGGGCCGACCCCGACCGAGCGGGAGGGGCTGCGGTTCCGCCGGTCCCTGTGGGTGGTGGAGGACGTCCGGGCCGGCGATCCGGTCACCCCGGCGGTGGTCCGCTCGATCCGGCCGGCCGGCGGGCTCCCCCCGGCCGACCTCGACCGGGTGCTCGGCCGCGCGTTCGCCCGGGACGTGCCGAGGGGAACACCGCTGAGCTGGGACCTCGTCTGACCGACGGGCGACGCGAGGGGGCCCGGTCCGCGCGGACCGGGCCCCCTCTTCGGCGCGTCAGTCGGCGACCGTCACCAGCCGGACGAACTCGTGGAGCAGGTCGTAGCCGTCCCAGACCGGGGCGAAGGTCAGCGCCGCACCGAACGGCACGATCCGGTCGATGCCCCGGCCGCCGAGCCGCCGGGCGAGGTCGAGCAGCTCGGCGCGGGCGAAGCCGAAGTGGGTCAGCGTCTGGTCCCGGCGGCGCACGAACGGCGTCAGCTCCGCCAGCTCCGCCAGGGTGACGAAGCCGAACGTGCCGGCGCCGAGCCACTGTCGGGGCGCCGCCGCCGGCCCGTCCAGCTCCAGCGTGGCGACGAGGTTGTCGTGGAACGCCATCCGGGCGACTCCCCCGTCTGCGGCCAGCCCGTACGCGCCGACCCGCTTCTCCACCGCCATCGCCGCGTCCACGTCGAAGCCCCGCTCCCGGACGGCCACACCGAGCAGGGCGACGAACTCGGCGCGGACGGCGTCGGCCCGGCGGGCGTCGCCGACGAGGAACACCGCCCGGGGCGACGAGCACGCCGCCTGGTCGAACCAGTAGGCGTCGTTGGCGAAGCGGGCCACGGCGTCCCGCCGCGCGGCGAGCGGGGCGGCCTCCCAGCCGGCCACCGACAGGGCCGCGAAGGACGACCGGTCGGGAAAGGTGAGGTCGCGGGCGGCGGGGGCCAGCGGGTGCCGGCGCACGGCGGTCACCGCCCGGTCCCCGCCCCAGATGACCCGCACGTCGCAGCCGGCGCTGAGCCGGGCGGTCACCGCGTCGTCGTGGCCGTAGGTGACCATGCGCTGGGTGCGGGCAACGACCGGGTCGGCGGCGTCCAGGCTGTCGTTGAGCACGTCCAGGATCGCGTCGGCGGCCGCCGCCGAGCGGGGCGAGATCCGCACGACGTTGGTGTTGCCGGCCAGCGCTGACAGCGCCCAGGAATAGACGAAGACGGTGTCCACGTTGGCGGGCGGGATGTGGAACGCCACGCCCCGGGGGAAGGCGAGCACGCCGTCGTCGAGCCCGGCGTGCAGCCGCTGCACGCCGCGCACCAGCTCCCGGCGGCGCAGGAAGAAGCCGAGCGAGCCCAGTTCCGGGTGGCGGCGGGCGAGCGCCGGGGCCAGCAGCCGCCGGGAGACCGAGGTCAGGAAGTCCACGATCCGTTCGTCGCCGACGGTCAGCGGCGGATCGGCGGCCGGGGGCAGCAGGTCGTCCACCGGCACCTCGGGGCCGGCGGGGAAGCGCATCCGTACCGTCATGCCCGACCTCCGACGTAGGTGTCGCTGCAACCCCGGGCCTCGGCGCGGGGCAGCCGGCCCAGGACGCTGAACCGCTTGCCCGGCCAGTGCCCGTCGTCGATCCCGTGCACCACGCCGAGGTCCTCGGTGAGCAGCACGTTGCCCGGGTACGAGGTGGGCAGGGTGCTGAGCACCTCGATCACGCCCGGCGTGCCGACCGGGGCCTCCGCCCAGGTGACCGGGTCGCGGACGATGACGTCGGCGAAGTCCGGGCAGTAGAGGGAGCCGCCGTCGGGCCCCTCCAGGAAGACCGTGCCGATCTGCTCGACCATGCCGTAGAAGTTGTGGATCCGCTCCAGGCCGGTGTCCGCGCCGAGCCGGCGCCGGAACTCGGCGTTGTCCACGGCCTGGTCGGCGAGCTTCTTCCAGCCGCCGGAGTGCACCAGGATCCCCCGGGACAGGTCGAGGCCGTGGTCGCGGGCCACCTCGTAGAGGTAGCGCCACACCATGAAGGTGAAGCCGAAGACCAGGAACGGCGCGTCACCGTGGCGGGCCAGGAAGTCCTTGAGCGCCGCCACGTCGGGCCGGTCGTCGGCGTCGAGCAGCCACAGGTGGTCGCGGCCGAAGTTCACCATGCCGAGCGCGCCCGCCCCCCGGGCGGAGTAGGAACGCCGGTCGCCGACCACACCGGCCCGGTCCACCACCACCATCGGCAGCCGGCGCGGGCCCAGCACCGTGCCCAGCGTGCGGGCCAACATCCGCGACTGGGTGGCCGCCGCCGCCCGGTCCAGGTGGATCCGGCTGACCTCGCCCGTGGTGCCGCTGGAGGTGAGCACCCGGATCACCTCGTCGTCGGGCACGCTGGCCAGCTTGCGGGTCTTGAACAGCCGCACCGGCAGCCACGGCAGGTCGGCCAGCGTCGCGGCGTCGCCGTCCGCGCCGCCCAGGGCGTCCAGGATCCGCGCGTACGGCGGGCAGTGCCGCCGGTGGTGGGCCAGCAGCCCGAGCAGCTCGGCGCGGAGCCGCTCCTCCTTCTCGGGCTGGGTGAGCGTGAACACGTCGGTCAGCACTGTGCCTCCAGCGCGCGGTAGTCGGGCTTGCCGGCCGCCGTCAGCGGCAGGGCGTCCACGCCGCGCACCTGGACTCCCGAGGAGTGGGTGCCCAGCGCCTGCGCCACCTCGGCACGGATGCGGGCCAGCCGGTCGGCGTCGGCGCCCTCGGCCACCACCACCAGCCGGTCCGCTCCCGCGATCGCGGCGACGGGCCCGTGGTGGCCGAGCGAGCGTTCGACGTCGTCGAGGTTGACCCGGACGCCGAAGACCTTGGCGATCCGCTTGAGCCGGCCGGTGACGTGCAGGAAGCCGTCGGCGTCCAGCCGGCCCAGGTCGCCGGTGGCGAGCACCCCGCCCAGCTCGTCGGGGCGGGCGAGGTCGGCCGCGGTCTCGGCGTAGCCCATCATCACGTTGGGTCCCCGGTAGACGATCTCGCCGGTCCGCCCCGGCGCGGTCGTCTCCATGCCGTCGTCGGCGCGCACCGACAGCGCCCCGCCGGGCACCGGCGGCCCCACCGAGCCGAGCTTCTCCGGCAGCCGGTCGGGCGGCAGCACCGTCATCCGGGCGGTCGCCTCGGTCTGCCCGTACATGACGAAGAGGCGGCCGTCGACCCCGGCCATCCGGGCGTGGAAGTCGGCCACCAGCTCCGGGCGCAGCCGGCCGCCGGCCTGGGTGAGGGTACGCAGCCGGTCGTGCCGGGCCGGGTCGAAGCGCAGCCGGCGCAGCATCTCGTACTGGTAGGGCACGGCGGCCAGGGACGTGACCCGGTGCCGATCGACGGCCGTCCAGAACTCGCGGGAGGTCAGGCCGGAGCGCTCCAGCAGCACGGTGGCGCCGGCGTGCAGGTGGCTGGTGAGCACCGACAGCCCGTACGTGTAGTGCAGCGGCAGGGTGGTCGGCGCCACCTCGTCCCCGTCGATGCCCAGCGCGGTGGTGATGGCCGCCGCGTTGGCCCGCACCGCCGTGCGGGAGAGCCGGACGAGTTTCGGGTTGCCCGTCGAGCCGGAGGTGGTGAGCAGCAGCGCCAGGTCGGGGTGGGGCGCGGGCCCGGCGGGCCCGGTGCGCCGCCACGCCGCGCCGAGGCCGACCGGGGCCGGCTCGTAGCCGTCGACCGGCTCCGGGCCGGTGAGCAGCACGGCGGGGCGGAACCGGTCGACCAGTTCGCGCAGCGCGCCCGGCGCCACCTGCGGTTCGACCAGCGCGACCGGGCGGCCGGCCTGCCAGGCCGCGAGGATCCGCAGCACCGCGTCGATCTCGGCGGGGGCGGCGGCGAGGACGACGCCCGGCGGCTCCCGGTCGAGCAGGGCGGCGAGGTCGGCGACCCGGGTGGCCAGTTCCGCGCCCCCGACCTGCCGGCCGGTCGCCGCGTCCACCAGTCGGGCGTCGGGGTGCGGCACGAAGGGCACGTCGGAGTCCGGCGGCGCGACCTGGTCGGAATGCGGCACGAAGGGTGCGGCGGGGTGCGGCGACGCGGCCCGGTCCGATCGCGGCACGAACGGCCCGTCGGAATGCGGCGGCGCGGCCCGGTCGGCGGGCGGCAGGCCGGTCACAGGGTCAGCCCGCCGTCCACGCCGACCACCTGACCGGTGACGAAGGCCGCGGCCGGGGAGAGCAGGAACGCGACCACCTCCGCCACCTCCGCCGGCTCGCCGAGCCGGCCCAGCGGGGTGGCCTCCGCGCGGGCCCGCCGGCCCGGCTCGTCGAGGCCGGTCAGCAGGTCGGTGCGGATGAAGCCCGGGGCGACCGCGTTCACGCGGATGCCGGCCGGTCCGAGTTCCTTGGCTGCGGACCGGGTGAGCCCCTCGACGGCGGCCTTGCTCGCCGCGTAGACGGCCTGGCCGGCGGCGCCGGCCGAGCCGACCAGCGAGGCGGTGAGCACCACCGCCGGCCGGTCGCCCCGGCGCAGCAGGCGGGACCCCTGTTGCAGGGTGTGCGCCGCGCCGGCCGCGTTGACCGCGAACAACCGGGTCACCGTCTCGTCCGGCACCGAGCCCAGCAGCCCCGCCTCGTGCGCCCCGGCGTTGACGACCAGCGCGTCCAGGCCGCGCCAGCGCGCGAAGACCGTGCGCATCGCCGCCCGGACCTGCTCGGGCTCGGCCACGTCGCCGTGCACCGCCAGGTGCGGCCCGCCGGGCAGGTCGGCGGCCACCTCGTCGGCGACGCCGGGCGACCGGCCGTGCACCGCGACCGCCCAGCCCCGCTCGGCGAGCAGTCGGGCGACGGCCCGGCCGATGCCCCGGGTCGACCCGGTGACGAGGACCCGGCGGGCGGTCGCGTCCCGGCCGGACGCCGCGGCGTCAGTCGGTGAGGACGACACCGTGCTTCTCCAGGATCTGCCGCGCGCGGTCGAAGGAACTGAGGTCGATCACTTCGTCGGTGTCCAGCATGACGCCGAACTCGTCCTCGACGGCGGCCACCAGGGACATGTGCGCGAGCGAGTCCCATTTCTCGATTCCGCGATATTCGAGACCGTCCACAACGGCGTCGTCGGACAGTTCCAGTGCCGTGCGGAAGACGACTCTCAGCCGCTCAAGTTCCACCGCTTTTTCCTCCGTGTCTGGTCCGCACGCCTCGACGTGCGGGCCGAGTGTAGCCGAGGTGAAAGGGCTTTCAACCTGGCCCTGAGCAGGCGAAAAGTGTTTGCCTGCAAGGCGTTTCGCATTCACTCCACGCGCGGCGACCGTTCACCGAGGGGCGTCGGGGTGTTAACCCGGCCGGTCTAGCGTCTCGATCCGGCCGACCGGGCAAGGTCGCCACGGAAACGACCACGACCATGGGAGCACCAATTGAGCGAGTTGAATGGGTCTTCCATTCTGATCACGGGTGGGACCGGTTCCTTCGGCAGGACCTTCCTCCGTCACGTCCTCGCCGAGGCGGACCCGGCCCGGGTGGTGGTGTTCTCCCGCGACGAACTCAAGCAGTACGAGCTGCGCCAGCAGCTCGGCGACGACCCGCGGCTGCGCTGGTTCATCGGTGACGTCCGGGACCGGCACCGGCTCACCCGCGCGATGCACGGGGTCGACCACGTGGTGCACGCCGCCGCGCTCAAGCAGGTGGACACCGCCGAGTACAACCCGTCGGAGTTCATCGCCACCAACATCACCGGCTCGCAGCACGTGGTCGACGCGGCGATCGAGGCCGGCGTCAAGAAGGTCATCGCCCTCTCCACCGACAAGGCGTCCAGCCCGATCAACCTGTACGGCGCGACGAAGCTGGTCGGCGACAAGCTGTTCATCTCGGCCAACCACTACGCCGCGCAGCACCCGACCCGGTTCGCGGTCGTCCGCTACGGCAACGTGGTCGGCAGCCGCGGCTCCGTGGTCCCGCTGTTCCGCCGGCTGGCCGCCGAGGGCAGGAGCCTGCCGGTCACCGACAAGCGGATGACCCGGTTCTGGATCACGCTGGAGCAGGCCGTCCAGTTCGTCATGGACTCGTTCGACCAGATGCAGGGCGGCGAGCTGTTCGTTCCGCGGATCCCGAGCATGCGCATCCTCGACCTGGTCGAGGCGGTCGCCCCCGACGCCACCACGCACGAGGTCGGCATCCGCCCCGGCGAGAAGCTGCACGAGGAGATGATCGCGCCGGACGACAGCCGCCGGACCCTGCGCGCGAAGGACCGGTTCATCGTGCAGCCGACCATCGCCACCTGGGGATACCAGCCGCCCGTCGGCTGCGAGCCGGTGCCGGACGGGTTCGCGTACCAGTCGGACAGCAACGACGAGTGGCTCAGCGTCCAGCGGCTGCGCGACATGCTCGGCGTCACCGCATGACGGGGCTGCTCCCGTACGGCCGGCAGTCGGTCACCGACGACGACGTCGCCGCCGTGGTCGCGGCCCTGCGCAGCGACTGGCTCACCACCGGCCCGCAGGTCGACGGCTTCGAGGCCGACCTGGCGCGCTGGACCGGCGGCGCCGGCTGCGCGGCGGTCTCCAACGGCACCGCGGCGCTGCACGTGGCGTACGCGGCGGCCGGCGTCGGCCCCGGCGACGAGGTGATCGTGCCGCCGATGACGTTCGTGGCGACCGCCAGCAGCGCGGTCGCCCTCGGCGCGAAGATCGTCTTCGCCGACGTCGAGGACGAGACGTTCACCCTCGACCCGGCGGCGGTCGCGGCGGCGACGACCGGCCGGACCCGCGTGGTGTCCGCGGTGGACTACGCCGGCCACCCCGCCGACTACGACGCGCTGCGGGCCGCGACGGCCGGCACGGACGCCCTGCTGCTCGCCGACGCCGCGCACTCGATCGGCGCCACCTACCGGGGGCGGCCGGTCGGCTCGCTGGCCGACCTGACGACGTTCTCGTTCTTCCCGACCAAGAACCTCACCACCGCCGAGGGCGGCGCGGTCGCCGCCACCGACCCGCACCTGCTCAAGCGGGCCCGCCGGTTCCGCAACATCGGCCTGGTGCGGGAGCGCGACGAGCAGCGCTGGCCCGACGAGGGCGGCTGGCACCAGGAGGTGCACGAGTTCGGGCTCAACTACCGGCTGCCCGACGTGCTCTGCGCGCTGGGCCGCAGCCAGTTGCGCCGGCTCGGCGACTTCCTCGCCGCGCGGGCCCGCCTGGTCGCCCGCTACGACGAGGCGCTGGCCGACCTGCCGGGCGTGCTGACCCCGGGCCGACGGTCCTGGGCCGCCCCGGCGTGGCACCTCTACCCGATCCGGGTGCTCGACGGGCGGCGCCGCGAGGTGTACGACCGGATGCGCGCAGCCGGCATCGGGGTGCAGGTCAACTACATCCCGGTGCACTGGCACCCGGCCTTCGCCGACCTGGGCTACCGGCGCGGCTCCTGCCCGGTGGCCGAGTCGTTCTACGCCCAGCAGCTGTCCCTGCCGCTCTTCCCGGACCTCACCGAGGCCGACCAGGACCGCGTCGTCGACGCCCTCGGCACGGCGCTGCGCGCCGCCACGGCGCGATCCGCCGCCTGAGGGGACCCGATGCACCACGCGAACCACTTCTACGGCCACGCCCACGTGCTGGCCCGCTACGCCGGGCTGGGCGACGGCCACCCGCCCCGGATCAACGGGTACGTCCAGCACGGCTGGAACATCGGCGACGGCCTCGCCCCCGGCCACCCGTACGCCGAGCGGACCCCGAGCCTGCTCTGGTCGGAGCAGACGCGGCGGCGCGCCTGGTCGGTGGGGCGACGCAACGTCACCGTCATCGGCGCGCCGTTCGCGTACCTGCTGGCGATGCGGCCCGAGCAGCCGGCGGCGGCGCGGCGGGAGGGCACCATCTGGTACCCGTTCCACGGCTGGGAGGGCCAGCACGTGCGGGGCGACCACCGGGAGCTGATCGCCCGCATCCGGGACACCGAGCCCGGCCCGGTCACCGTCTGCCTCTACTGGCACGAGTACGGCATGCGCCGCGTGCGCCGGCTCTACGAGAACGCCGGCTTCCGGGTCATCTGCCACGGCTACCGCGGCCACTGGTGGAAGGACACCGACCCGCTCTTCCTCGACAAGCAGCTCACCGAGCTGCGCCGGCACCGCCGGGTGGCGTCGAACCGGCTGACCAGCGCCATCTTCTACGGCATCGCGGCGGGCTGCGAGCCCGCCGTCTACGGCGACCCGATGGTGCTCGCGGACGAGGACCCCACCTTCGGCGGGACCGCCCGGATCCGCCGCCAGTGGCCGGAGCTGCACGGCGAGCGGGTGGATCTGCCCACCGCCGTGGAGATCGCCCGCGCCGAGCTGGGCACCGACCACCGCTGCACGCCCGCCGAGCTGCGCGAGCTGCTCGGCTGGGCGAACCTCCAGGAGGAGACGAGTTGACCACTGAGACGGCGCCCCGGATCGCGCTGCCGGGCGGGGAGATGCTGGCCTGGTCCGACCTGCCGGAGGAGCGCCTGGCCGAGGGCGGGCCGCTGGCGGCGCTGGCCGCCCACGCCGTGCCCGCCGGCGCCCGGGTGCTGCTGGCCGGCCCGCACGACCCCGCGCTGCTCGACCGGCTGGCCCACGCCGAGGTGACCTGCCTGCTGCGCAGCCACCCCGACGCGGTCGCCCTCGCCGACCGCGCCGCGCGCGTCGTGGTGGCCGGGCCGGCCGGCCTGCCGGCCGACGAGCGGTACGACGTGGTGATCGCCGGCGCCGGCCTGGACGCGGTCGAGTCGGTGGAGGGCGCCCGGCTCGGCTGGGCCGGCGTGCTGGACCGGCTGGCGGCGGCGCTGCGCCCCGGCGGCACGCTGCTGCTGCGCCTGGACAACCCGCTCGGCCTGCACCGGCTCGTCGCCGCCTCCCCCTGGTACGCCCGGCGCGACGACGCCGCCTGGACGATCGGCGGAGTGCTGGACGCGGACCGCCCGGCCAACCTGGAGCAGTTGCGCGGCCGGCTGGGCGACCTGGGGCTGCGCGCGGACGCCTGCTTCGCCGCGTACCCGCACCCGGCGACACCGACCGCGCTGGTCGACGCGGACGCGCTGGCCCGGCGGACCACCTCCGGCTTCCTCGACGCGGCGCTGCACGGGGCCTGCTCCGGCCCCGCCGCCCGGGGCACCGTGCTCCAGGACCCGGCCCGGCTCGCGGTCGACGCCCTGCACGCCGGCCGGGCCGCCGAGCTGGCGCCCGCCTGGCTGGTCCTCGCTCACCGGACGGGCGACCCGGCCGGCCCGGACCCGGCTGCCGCCGGCCGGACCCACGCGGCCCCGGCCGGCGTGCGCCAGGCCGCCCCCCGGCCGGCCGCCGCGGCCGCCGCGGACGGCACGGCCGGCGACGCGGCCGCCAGGTCGTCCGGCGGCCTGCCCGTGGCGCTGGTGCAGACCGGGCCGCCCGGGGCCGGCGTGGTCGAGGTGGTCGACGGCCCGGACGGCTGGCGGTGGCGGGCCGAGACGTCGGAGGTACGCGGCGGGGCGGCGGCGCCGTTCGCCAGCCGGCTGGCCGCGTACCGGGACCCGGGGGCGCTCGCCGGGCCGGTGCCGGAGGGCCGGCTGCTGCGCACCCTGCTGCTCGACGGCTGCCTGCGGCGGGACACCGACACGCTGCGCCGACTGCTGCGCGGCTACGCCCGCTGGCTCGCCGGGCAGGTCGACGCCGACGGTCGACTCGCCGGCCCGTACGGGCTGGCCAGCGTGGACAACGTCGTCGTGGCCGGGGACGCCTACGCCGTGCTCGACCCGAGCTGGCGGGCCGCCGAGCCGCTCGCCGTCGACGTGGTGCTCGCCCGGGGCCTGTGGCGCTTCGCCGCCGAGCTGCTCACCGGCGGGTACGCCCACCCGTGGACCTCCACTCTCGACGTGGCGGGCCTGACCGTGGTGCTCGGCGGGGTCGCCGGCCACGACCTGGACCGCCCCACCGTCGCCGCCGCCGTGGAGGCCGAGGCGGCCATCGCCGCCGCCCTGCACGGGCTGGACGCCGACGGGCGGGTCGCCCTCGCCACCGAGCTGCGCGCCGTCGAACCCACCGACCCGCCCCGGGGCAGCCGCAGCTACCAGCAACTGCGCGAGGCGTGGCTGCGCCAGCGCGAGGAGCTGACCCGGCTGGCCGCGCTGCTGAAGTGGACCGAGGAGCTGCTCACCTCCCGCGAGCGGGCGCTGCGCCGCGCCGACGCGACGATCAACCTGCTCAGCGGCTCGCTGAGCTACCGGGTGGGCCGACTGGCCATCGCCCCGGCGCGGATCGCCAAGCGGGGCGCCCGGGCCGCCAAGCGACGGGCCCGGCAGGCCCTCGCCCCGAAGCCGGAGGAGACCCGGTGACCGACACACCGACCGCCGGCAGCCCGCCGGCACCCGACCGGGCCGCCGCCGGCACCCGACCGGCGTCCGGCCCGACCGACCCGGGCCACCGACCGACGGAACCGGCCGGCACCGGCCCCCGGATCGTCGGCGTCGTGCAGGCCCGGATGGGCTCGTCGCGGCTGCCCGGCAAGGTGCTGCGTCCGCTGGCCGGGCGCAGCGTCCTCGGCCGGGTGGTGCGGGCCGCGCGGGAGAGCGGCGTACTCGCCGATCTGGTGGTCGCCACCAGCACCGAGGCCGCCGACGACGCCGTGGTGGCCGAGTGCGACCGGCTGGGCGTGGCGTGGCACCGGGGCCCCGTCGACGACGTGCTCACCCGCTTCGTCGGCGCGCTCGACGCCCACCCCGGCGACGCGGTGATGCGCTTCACCGCCGACTGCCCGCTGCTCGACCCCGAGATCATCGCGCTGGTCGCGGCGGTCTGGCGCGCGGTGCCCGGCCTCGACTACGCCAGCACGTCCATCGCCCGCACCCTCCCCCGGGGCCTGGACGTCGAGATCGTCCGGGCGGAGACGCTGCGGACGCTGGACCGGCTCGCCACCGAACACCACCGGGTGCACGTGACCTCCTACGCGTACTCCCGCCCGGAGCTGTTCCGGGTGCTCGGGGTGACGCTCACCCCGGACCGGTCGGACCTGCGGCTCACCCTCGACACCGAGGCGGACTGGACCCTGGTGCGGGCGGTGACCGACCATTTCGGGGACGTCAGCGTGCCGCTGGCCAAGCTCGCCGACTGGCTCGACGGGCAACCGGCGCTGCGCGCCGTCAACGCCGGCGTACGACAGAAGCGGCTGGAGGAGTCCTGAGCACCCTACGCGTCGGACTGCGCTGCGACGCCGGGCCGCGCCGCGGCGTCGGTCACCTCGTCCGCTGCCTCGCCCTCGGCGAGGAGTTCCTCGCCCGGGGGGCCTCGGTCGAGGTGTTCGGCACCGTCGAGCGGGTCGGCTGGGCGGGCGCCCAACTGGCCGCCCGCGGCATCCCGCTGCGCCCCGGCCCGCAGACCCCACGGGACCTCGCCGGGACCGCGCGCCGGCACGCGCTGGACGTGATGGTGCTCGACTCCTACGAGCTGGACCCGGCCGGGGCGGGCGCGCTGCGGCAGGCGGGCGTGCTGACCCTGGCCGTCGTCGACGGAGACACCCGGGGGCAGGACGCCGACCTCTACCTCGACCAGAACTTCGGCGCGTCGACCGCCGCGCCGGCCGGGCGGCTGCTCGCCGGCAGCGCGTACGCCCTGCTGCGGGACTCGGTGGTGGCCGCCCGGCCCGCGGCGCCCCGGCCCCCGACGGCGGTGCGGCGGCCCCGGGTGCTGGCGTTCTTCGGCGGCACCGACGCGGTCGGCGCGGCCCCGGTGCTGACCCGGATGCTGCTGGCCACCGGGCACCCGATGGACCTCACCGTCGTCGTTGGCCGGCCCGAGGTGGAGGCGGAACTGGCGGCCGTGCCGCCGGGGCGGGGGCAGTCGCTGCGCCCGGTGCCGCCCACCGACGAGCTGCCCGCGCTGATCGGCGCGGCGGACCTGGTGGTCAGCGCGGCCGGCACCTCCACCTGGGAGCTGTGCTGCCTCGGCGCGCCGTCGGCCCTGGTCTGCGTGGTGGACAACCAGCGCGAGTCGTACCGCCGGGTGGTCGAGGCCGGCCTCGTCGCCGGCCTCGGCGAGCTGCCGGAGCTGGCCGCCGCCGGGATGCCGGGGCGGGCGGCGCGGGCCGCCGCCGCCCGCACCCTCACCGGCCTGCTCTCCTCCCCCGAACGCCGCACCGCCCTCTCCGCCCGCGCCTGGTCCACCGTGGACGGGCTGGGCCGGGGCCGGGTGGTCGACGCGGTGCTGGCCGCCCTCGCCGCCGCGCCGGCCTGATCCGCCGGGCTCAGACCAGGCGTCGGACGCGCACCCTGGGCTGCTCGTTGCGCAGGTGGCCCAGCTTGTGCTGGCGGACCTGCTCGTCCCACACCTCCTGGTCGTAGTCCGGGTCCGGCGGGATCCACCTGTGGGAGCCGTCGCTGTAGTGGAACTTCTCGTCGCCGGCCCGCAGGATGCTCACCGCAGCCAGCCGAGGAAGCGCCGGTGCAGCGTGCCGGCCGGCGCCCAGGTCAGGTCCTCGGCGGCGCGCACGAACTGCGCGCCCATGTAGAGCGCCAGCGACATCGGCGCTCCCGCGAACTCCGCCCGCAACTCCTGCCGGCGGGTCCGGCAGGGCCAGGGCGCGCCGCACCCACCGCAGCTCCAGACCGGCAGCACCGGGCCGTGGGCGGTCACCGTGGACCACTGAGCAGAGGTACGTAGTGCGCCCGCTTCCGGATCCATTGCCGCCGTTCGGGGCAGGGGTGGAGCCGGCCGCACCCGCACAGGCCCAGCCCCACCTCGACGTGACGGGCGAGGATCGCATCGGCGGTCTCGACCTGGACCTGGGCGTACCTGATGAGGGCGGTCACGCCGTGGCTGACGCCCGCGGTCAGCCCGCCGCAGCTCTGTGGTGGCGAGTGACGGCTTTCCCGCCATGCGCGGAACAGGCGCCGCAGCAGCCCGTGGCTGCGGCCTCGGGCCGGCTCGACTGGTGGGTCCTCGGGGTCGAAAAACATGCCCGAGACGATCCCGGCGACCGTGGCCTGGCGGCCATGTCGGCTGGCCATGTCACTGTGCCATGAGCGGGCTCGACCTGCACGGATACCACTTCTAAGCTCCTGACCGAGCACCATGGGTAGTCACGTCACGATGCTGAGGGCTGCTGTGCCGCTCGATCATCTTCGGATTCCCGGCGAGTTCTGGTCGCGCGAGCGCGTCCGTGACGTGCTACGGGTCCGCGACATCGGCGTCCTGTTCCGGCTCCTCAGCCGGCACACCGGGGCAAGCCAGACGCGAATCGGAGCCGCCGTCGGTTTGGAACAGGGCTACGTCAGCCGGATCATCGCCGGACGAAAGGTGACCTCCATCGACGTGCTGGAACGGATCGCCGACGGGTGCGGCATGCCCGACGAGGCCCGGATGATGCTCGGCCTCGCGCCCCGTCAACGTTCATGTCACCGGGACATGGCCGTCGGCCCCAATGGTCGAGAGAGTGACGTGCCGGTCAACCAGTCCTGGCGCGAGGACATCCGCGCCGCCATGCAGCTGTGGGAAGGCGACGTGAACCGCCGAGACATGCTCCGTCAGGCAGTGTTCAGCTCCGCCGGTTACACCCTCCCGGCCCTACGTTGGTTCACAGCCCCTACCTCGCAGCCCGTCGCGCAGAACGGCCGGCGGACGGTCGGTCAGCCTGACATCGACACTATCCAGGAGATGGCCACCACCTACCGGCGACTCGACAACCAGTACGGCGGCGGCCACAACCGCGATACCGTTGCCCGCTACCTCCACCACGAGGTGACGCCTCTGGTGACCGAAGGCCGCTACGACCCGACGACCGGCCGCAGGCTGCTCGCCGCCGTCGTCGAACTGGCTCAGCTCGCCGGCTGGCAGGCGTACGACATGGCCGAACACGGTCTCGCCCAGCGCTACCTCACCCACGCCCTTGACCTCGCTCGGGCTACCGAAGACGTTGGCCTGGGTGCTGAGATCCTCGCCGCCATGAGCCACCAAGCCACCTACCTCGGCCACACCGCAACCGGCGTTGACCTCGCCCGTGCCGCCCGGCAGACGGCACACCGCGCCGGCCTCACCGTGCTCGCAGCCGAGGCGCTGGTCATGGAGGCCCACGCCCACGCCGCCGCCCGCGACGAACGCGCCTGCGCCACTGCACTGCACCACGCAGAACGAGCCCTTGACCGGGCCGACCGCAGCAGCGACCCGCAATGGCTGGGCTACTTCGACGAGGCGTATCTGTTCGCCAAGTTCGGCCACTGCTTCCACGCCCTCGGCCAAAATCAGCGGGCCGAACGTTTCGCCGCCCGCTCCCTGCGCATGGACGAGCGCTACGTACGCGGCAAAGCCTTCAACCTGGTCCTTCTCGCCTCCATCCACGCTCAACAGGGAGAGCCGGAACGCGCCAGCGCCATCGGAACCGAGGCCCTCACCCTGACCTCGCAGCTACGGTCGGCCCGGGCCGTGCGCTACCTGCGCGACCTGCAAACCCAGCTCACGACGCATCGTCGCCTGCCGGCGGTACGGCACTTCGTCACCCGCGTCGACGTGGTCCTTGGCCATCGTCGCTGATCACAGCTCGCCCCGAGCTTTGCGCGCGACCAGCTCCAACACCGCCATCACCGTGCCGGCACCCACGATCTCACCCCGGGACACCAGATCCCGCGTCTCCTCCAACGGGATCCAGGCCACCCGCTCGGCCTCGTTGACATCCACCGGAGCGCCGACGTGCACCGCGTCGCGGGCCAGGAACAGCAGGTTCTCCGCGTCCGCCGTGGCCACCCACGGTTGGAACGACAGCAACGGTTCCACGGCAACCGGACGCCAACCGGTCTCCTCCTCAACCTCCCGGATCGCGCAAGCCGCCGGCTGCTCACCATCGTCGACATAGCCACCCGGCAACTCCCAGACCCACCGGTCGAACACGAACCGATGCCGGCGCATCAGCAGCAGACGCTCCCGCTCGTCGAGCACGGCGACCATCGCCGACCGGGGTGCCCGGATCACGTACTGCTCGAATCTGACGCCGTCCGGCAGCTCGACGTCGGCGATGCTCAACCGCGCCCGGCGGCTGCCGTCCACCACCCGCTCGCCGTGAATCGTCCACCGGGTCGACTCGTTAACCTGCTCCTCCGCCACTCGACCAGTATCCCGATCACCCGGCCCGCTGCACCGTCCTTCGTGGTCGGCGGTGACGGACGTCGTCAGGGCAGGAGTTCGAGGGTGACGCGGGAGCGTAGCTCCGGGCGTTCGGCGAGGAGCCGCTCGACGACCGCCGCGGCCTCCGGCCCGGTGGCGAGGAAGCGGATCGGCCGCCGCTCCCGTTCCATCAGGGCCGCAGAGCGGGCCGGCTCGGCCAGCGGCATGTTGTAGAACGCGGGCGCGGAGTCGCCGTGGGTGCCCTGGAGGGTGGCGAGGAAGAGCGTCTCCAGGTAGCCCTCCCGCCGGTGCTCGCTGACCACGACGGTGACCGCGCCGGCGCGTACCGGCGCGTGGGCCAGCGCGCGCACGGTCACGTCGGCCTGCCGGGGCCGGTCCAGCAGGCCCGACCACCAGGCCGCCGCCCAGGTGGTGCTGCGGACGCCGAACGGCTGGGCGAAGATCCCGCCGCCGCGCGCCAGGCCGGCCGCCCCGGCCGTCGCCGCCACCAGCGACAGCGCGACCAGTGACCGGGCGACCGGGCCGGCCCGGCCCGGGTTCCGCCGGACGCGCCACGGGACCGGCCGCAGCAGGAACACCGCACCCACCCCGACGAAGAGGATCACCAGCAGCAGGTGCAGCGTCTTGCCGTAGTAGTAGCGCGGGTCGCTGCCCTGGAGGGTGAACCAGAGGTGGAAACCGGCGGCGAAGGCCAGCGCGGCGCCCAGCGCGCCCGCGTACCGGCGCCACACCGGCAGCCGCAGCCCGCCGGCGAGCAGCCCCGCGCCGACCACGCCGACAAGCGCCAGGTAGGCGTCGTAGCGGGGGAAGACGCCCCCGCCGGTGGCGGCGTTGTCGACCTGGTCGGTGAAGACCAGCCCCGCCACGCTGGGCAGCGGCGTCAGCACGGCCGTGGCCGCCGCCACCGTCGCGGCCAGCCAGGGCCGCCGGCGCACGGCCCGCCGGTGCCGGACCAGCCACGCCAGCACCAGCGCACCAACCACCGGCAGGAACATCAGGTACGCGAAGCCGATGCCGACGCAGAGCGCCCCGAGCAGGCAGAGCTGGGTGCCGGTGCGGGCCACCGGCCGGCACACCAGCGCGACCAGGATCGCGGTCAGCGCCAGGCCGAGGCTCTCCCCCGGGTAGCCGTACACGACGAAGCGGGCCAGCTCCGAGCCCAGGGCGAGGGCGGTGACGGCGGCGGCCAGGGCGACGGCGCGCAGCGGGTCGAGCAGCCGGCCGGCGATCCGCCCGGCGGCCCAGACCACCGCGAGCACCAGCAGGGCGTACGCGGCCAGCGACCAGCCGAGGTAGTGCTCCAGCGTGCTGGCCGGCGAGCCGGGCGCGGTCGACGAGCGCAGGAACCCGTCCAGCAGCGCGGCGGTGACGTGGAAGCCCTGCGGATACCAGACCATCGCCTCGGGGGCGATCCGCGCCGCGCCGTCCGGGTCGGCGAACAGGTAGCCGCCGACCGCGCGGACGCCCTCCACGGCGGCCAGGTGCCGGCTGTTGTCCTCGCCCGTCATCGCGTACGCCAGCCGGCCGGCCAGGCCGTCGGCGCGCAGGTACGGCCAGGCCAGGGCCAGCGTCGCCAGCATCGCCGCGACGACCGGGGCCGCGTCGGCCGGCGCCGGACGCGGCAGGCGCGGCCGGGCGCCGGTGACCAGGGCGAGGCCGAGCAGCGCGGTCAGCGCCGTGCCGGCCACCGGCACCGGGTGCAGGCCCCACGGCCACACCGAGAAGAGCAGGGCGGCGGCGCAGAGCGCCCCGAGCAGCAGCGCCGTGGCCAGCACCAGCCGGTCCAGCAGGGTGCGCCCGGCCCGCAGCAGCGCGGCCGTCAGCACGAGCACGAGCGGTGGGAGCACGGCGGCCACGCCCAGCGCGTACGCCAGCAGCGGGACGACCCAGGCGGCGGCGAGCCACCCGACGGCGGTTGCCGGACGGCGGACCCGGTTCGCCCGGGCCGGCTCCGGCGGGGCCGCCGGGCGGGGCGCCACCGGCACTCGGGTGGAACTGCTCTGCACTGGTCGTCTCCTCGGCGCGCGGCCCGCCCGGGCCCGGACGCAGCCGCCTCACGGTAGGGGCGGCCCGCCGACGTTTGACGACGCCGACGTGTGCGCCAGGTGACGGGCGGGCGACGAGCTGCCCCGCGTCGTACACGTGTGCCAACCCGGCGGGTAGGCTGGGCGGGTGACCGGGGCCGCCTACCAGCCGTCGATGCTGGACCTCACCGTCGCGGGGCCGTCGCTGGGGCCGCTGGCCGGCCGGCTGCGCCGGCATCCGCTCACCCGGGGCGCGTGGGTCGACCACCTGCCCGGCTGGGTCGCCGGCTCCGACGAGGTCTTCGACACCCTGCTGCGGGACGTGCCGTGGCGGGCCGAGCGCCGCACCATGTACGACTCCGAGGTCGACGTGCCGCGGCTGCTCTGCTGGTATTCCGGCCAGCGCCCGCTGCCGCATCCGCTGCTGGCCGAGGCGCGCGCCGCGCTCACCCGGCACTACGCGCCCGAGCTGGGCGAGCCCTTCGTCACCGCCGGCATGTGCCTCTACCGCTCCGGCCGCGACAGCGTCGCCTGGCACGGCGACACCCAGGGCCGCTCCGCGCACACCGACACCATGGTCGCCATCGTCTCGTTCGGCTCGCCCCGCACGCTGCTGCTGCGCCCCCGGGGCGGCGGCGACAGCCTGCGCTTCCCGCTCGGGCACGGCGACCTCGTGGTGATGGGCGGCTCCTGCCAGCGCACCTGGGAGCACGCGGTGCCGAAGACCGCCCGTCCCGTCGGGCCCCGCGTCAGCGTCCAGTTCCGCCCCGCCGGCGTCGCCTGACCGACCCGGCGGCCCTGGCTGCCGCCGGAGCGGCTCGGCCGGCGGCTGGACCTGGCACGGCTCTTCCTGCCCGAGCCGACCGGGCGCGCCCGGACTCGTTCGCCGCGCAGCACGCCGTCGCCCTCCCCGGGCGGGGCCGAGCGGGCGGGCCGAGCGGGCGGCCGAGCGGGCGGAGGGGACCGGCCGATCGGCGTCGGCCACCCCACCGTTCGACCGAGGGCCGGCAGGGTGGAAACCTGCGGCATAGTCTGGCGTGGATCGATGTCGATTGTCTTATGTCGAATGTCGCCTTCTGGGTCGAGTCGGTGCCCCCACCGTCACGGATCGTCGTGTTAGCTTGACGATCCAATCACTCTCCGCTGTCTCCTTGGAGCATTCCCGTGCCCGATGGACGTCCGACCGCGCGGCCGACCGACGCTCGTGCCCCGTTCGGCCTGCTTCGTCGCCACGTCGGGCTCGTCGTCGTGCTCGTCGCGGGTCTCGCGCTGCGCATCGCCATGATGGTCGCGTATCCGCCCGCGTTGTGGTTCCAGGGCGACTCCGGCACCTACCTGCGGCACTCGGCCGAGTGGCCGGCGATGCCGGCCCGGTGGACGTACCCGTGGCTACTCAAGGCCTTCGAGTGGACCGGCACCGTCGCCTCCGTGGTGGCCCTGCAGCACCTCGCCGGGCTCGCCCTGGGCGTCGCGTCCTACCTGCTGCTGCGCCGCCTGGGCGTCGGCCCGTGGCCGGCCACGCTCGCCGCGACGCCGATCCTGCTCGACGCCACGCAGCTCACGCTGGAGCAGTACCTGCTCACCGAGACCCTGTTCACCACCGCGCTGGCCGTCGCCGCGCTGCTGCTGGTGCGGCGCGAACGGCCCGGCACGCTCGCCGCCCTCGGCGCGGGCGTCGCCGTCGCCCTGGCCATGGCGACCCGACCCACCGGCGTGATCGCCGTCGGCGCCCTGCTGCTGTTCCTGCTCGTGCGGTGGCGGGGCTGGCGGGCGCCGGCCGCGTACCTGCTCGGCATCGCCGTCTTCTTCGGCGCCGCGTTCGCCGGCATCGGCACCGTCAAGGGCGCGCTCGGCCTGGAGGGCGGCAAGTTCCTCTACGGACGGACGGCGCAGATCGCCGACTGCGACCGGCTGGAACTGCGCCCCGGGCTGCGCAAGCTCTGCCCGACGCAGCCGCTGGACCAGCGCCCCGCCCGGCCCGACTGGTTCATCTGGAACCGGGACAGCCCCATCCGCAACGCCGAACGGCCGGAGGATCTCGACGAGTTCGCCCGCGAGGTGCTGCGCCAGCAGCCCGGCGACTACCTTGCCGCCGCGGCGTCCGACACCGCCCGGTACTTCTGGCCGACGCCGCTCGCGCCGACCGAGTCGTGCCTGGCCACCTGGTGGCGACCGCAGCCCGCGCCGACGAACTGGGCCGCGGACTACGACTGCGTACCACGCACCGCCGGCCCCGACTACCAGTGGCGGCCGGCGCCCTCGCAGGACGTCGAGCCGAACGCGGCCAGCCGGTTCCTGCACGCCTACGGCCGGTACGGGGTGACCCCGCCGCCGGTCCTGGCCGCCATGGTGCTGCTCGCGCTGGTCGGGGCGGTGTGGCCGCGCCGTGGCCGGCTTCGGCTGAGCCTGATCGCCCTGCTGTACGCCGGCATCGGCCTCGGGATCATGGTCTTCTCCGTGGCCACGTCCATGTTCGAACTCCGCTACGGCCTGCCGGCCCTGGCGTTCCTCCCGATCGCCGCCGCGCTCGGCTGGCAGCGGCTGCGGTCGACACCACATCCGACGGACCGGCCCACGCCGGCCGACGGGGAACCGGTCGGGCCCACACCGGCCGACGGAAAATCGGTCGGGCGCACACCGGCCGACGGAAAACCGCACGGGCTCACACCGGCCGACGGAAAGCCGCACGGGCTCACACCGACCGGCGAGGACCCGCACGGACCCACGCCGGCCGACGGCGAGCCGGAACGGCCCGCCTCCACCACGGCAGAAAGCAACGGGGATCATGACGAACGAACCGGAGATCGAGGTCACGGTGCTTCTGCCGTGCCTCAACGAGGCTGAGACGCTCGAGGTCTGCGTCCGCAAGGCGCTGCGCTCGCTGCGGGAGTGCGGAGTCGACGGGGAGGTGCTGGTCTCCGACAACGGCTCCACCGACGGGTCGCAGGAGATCGCCGAACGCGCCGGCGCCCGCGTGGTGCACGCCCCTGTCCGCGGCTACGGCGGCGCCCTCCAGTTCGGCATCGACCAGGCGCGCGGCCGGTACGTCATCATGGCCGACGCCGACGACTCGTACGCCCTGTCGGAACTCGGCCCGTTCGTCGAGGCGCTGCGCGCCGGCCACGACGTGGTGATGGGCAACCGGTTCCGGGGCGGAATCGCGCCGGGTGCCATGCCACCCCTGCACCGCTACCTGGGCAACCCCGTCCTGAGCTGGCTCGGCCGTCGGCTGTTCGGGCTGCGCGAGGTGCGGGACTTCCACTGCGGCATGCGCGGCTTCAACACCGAGCGGATCCGCGCGCTCGGGCTGTGCATGCCCGGCATGGAGTTCGCCTCCGAGCTGGTGGTGCGCGCCGCGCTGGCCGGGTACGACATCGTCGAGGTGCCGACCACGCTCTCGCCCGACGGCCGGTCCCGCCCACCGCACCTGCGTACCTGGCGGGACGGCTGGCGGCACCTGCGGTTCCTGCTGGTCTTCGCGCCGCGCAAGACCCTGGTCCGACCCGGCGCCACCCTGGCCGCGCTCGGGCTGGCCGGGGTGGGCGCGCTCACCCCGGGCCCGCTGAGCCTCGGCCCGGTCCGCCTCGACGTCAGCACACTGGTGTACGCCTGCCTGATGGTGCTCGTCGGGGTGCAGCTCGTGCTCTTCGGTGGCCTCGCCGAGATCTACGGACGGCAGGAGCGGCTCGCCCCGCAGCGCGCGTCGGACCGTTGGATCCGCCTGCTGCGGCTGGAGACCAGCGTCACCGTCGGCCTGTTGTTGCTCGTCGCCGGCACGGCCGGCACCGTCGGGGCGGTCGCCTACTGGGGGCTGGACGGGTTCGGCGACCTCAACCCGCACGACACGCTGCGCGTGGTGCTCCCGTCGGCCACCGCGATCGCGCTCGGTGTGGTCGTGCTCTTCTCCGGCCTGGTGGGCAGCCTGCTCACGCTGCGCCCCACGCACCCGACTCCGCCGATCACCCGCCAGCCCACCCCCACCCACGACCGCCTCGTCACCAACCACTAACCCACCCACCCTCTCCCCCGCCCGCCCCCACCCGCTCGCGGCGATCTTGCACTTCCTGCCCCGACAAAGTCGGCATATCTCGCATAGCGTGGGCACAAAGTGCAAGATCGCCGCGCGGGGCGGCTTTGAGGCGCCGCCGCGCGGTGCGAGGAGTGCAGGGGTGAGGGCGGGGGTGGGGTGGGGTTCTGCTAGAAACGACTCCTGGGTTTCGTCACCGCCCCCGTCACCTCTTGACGACGCGAAGGGCCACCCATGACAGAAGCTCCCACCGAGCCGCGCTCCCGCTGGTCCGCCTGGACAATCCACGGCGACGGCCGGTCCGTCCGCCCCGGCGACGTGGTCCACCCCGGCGAACGGCTCTCCTGGCCGCGCACCCTCGGCATCGGCGTGCAGCACGTCGTGGCGATGTTCGGCGCCACGTTCACCGTGCCGCTGATCACCGGCTTCCCGCCGGCCACCACGCTGTTCTTCTCCGGGATCGGCACGCTGCTGTTCCTGCTGATCACCGGCAACCGGCTGCCCTCGTACCTCGGCTCGTCGTTCGCCTTCATCGCCCCCGTGCTGGCCGCGAAGGCCGGCGGGGACATCGGCCCGGCGCTCGGCGGCATCGTCGTCGCCGGCGTCGCGCTGGCCGCCGTCGGGCTGGTCGTGCAGCTCGCCGGGTCACGCTGGATCGACGCGCTGATGCCGCCGGTGGTGACCGGGGCGATCGTCGCGCTCATCGGCCTGAACCTCGCCCCGGTCGCCTGGGACGGCGGGGGCAGCGGCACCGGGGTGAAGGCCCAGCCGCTGATCGCCGTGGTGACCCTGGCCGCGATCCTGCTCGCCACTGTGGCCTTCCGCGGCTTCCTGGCCCGGCTGTCCATTCTGCTCGGCGTGCTGGTCGGTTGGCTGCTCGCCGCCGCGCTCGGCGACCTGGACCCGAAGGCCGTCGACGGGCTGCGCGACGCCGCCTGGATCGGCCTGCCGGAGTTCCACGCGCCGAGTTTCAGTCTGCGCGCGGTGGTGCTGGTCATCCCCGTGATCCTGGTGCTGATCGCCGAGAACGCCGGACACGTCAAGGCAGTCGCCGCGATGACCGGCCGCAACCTGGACAGGGACATGGGCCGGGCGTTCATGGGCGACGGCCTGGCCACCGTGCTCGCCGGCTCCGGCGGCGGCTCCGGCACCACCACCTACGCCGAGAACATCGGCGTCATGGCCGCCACCCGCGTCTACTCCACGGCCGCGTACTGGGTGGCCGGGCTCGCGGCGGTGCTGCTCGGACTCAGCCCGAAGTTCGGCGCGCTGATCCTCACCGTGCCGGCGGGCGTGCTCGGCGGCGCCACCACCGCCCTCTACGGCCTCATCGCCATCCTCGGCGCCCGGATCTGGATCGAGAACCGGGTGGACTTCCACGACCCGGTGAACCTGATGACGGCGGCGGTCGCGCTGATCGTCGGCGCGGCCAACTACACCCTCACCGCCGGCGATCTGTCCTTCAACGGCATCGCCCTGGGCACCGCCGCCGCCCTGGTCATCTACCACGGCATGCGCCTGGTGGCCCACCTGCGCGGAACCACCCCCGAACCCCGCCAAACCCCCGACCCCGAACTCTGACCCACCACCCACCCCGGCCTCGCCCCGCCGGCCGACCGGCCGGCTGGCCGACCGGCCGTCGGCCGTCGGCCGTCGGCCGTCGGCCGACCCTGTTGATCATGACGTTGTCGGCAATCGCCACGGCGTATCGCGACGACAACGTCATGATCAACGCTAAGCGGCCAGTGCGCGGAGCCCGGGCCGCGCGGGAGCCCGGGCCGCGCGGGAGCCCGGGCCGCGCGGGAGCCCGGGCCGCGCGGGAGCCCGGGCCGCGCGGGAGCCCGGGCCGCGCGGGAGCCCGGGCCGCGCGGGAGCCCGGGCCGCGCGGGAGCCCGGGCTCCGGGCGCGGAGGATGGGCGCGCGCCCCGGACCTCGGGTCCGGGGCGCGCGGGGGGGGTCAGTCGCGTTCGACCTGGTGGCCGACGACGGTCGGGCCGAGCATGACGGCGAAGCCGGAGCCGTCGCGGCGCGGATCCGCCGCCGGCAGCTCCACCGGCTCGCCCGTGGCGGTGGCACCCACCGGACGCGGCCCCACCCAGGCCACGACCACGTCGGTCTCACCCTTGAGGAACCGGTGGGCACGCACCCCGCCGGTCGCCCTGCCCTTCGCCGGGTACGCCTGGAACGGCGTCACCTTGACCGTCGCGCCCGTGGAGGTGACCACCATCGGCTCACCGTGCGCCGGGTCGTCGGTGCGGACCGCGCCGAAGAACACCACCCGCGCGCCGGCCGGCAGGTTGATGCCCGCCATGCCGCCGCCCTTGAGGCCCTGCGGGCGCACGAGCCCGGCGGCGAAGCGCAGCAGCGACGCCTCGGAGGTGACGAACGTGAGCGTCTCCGCCCCGTCGGTCAGCCAGGTCGCCCCGACCACCTCGTCGCCCTCGCGCAGGCCGATCACCTCGAACTCGTCGGAACGGACGGGCCACTCCGGCGCGCAGACCTTGACCACGCCCTGCCGGGTGCCCAGCGCCAGCCCCGGGGAGCCCTCGGCCGTCGGCCCGAGCGGCGCCAGCCCCACCACGGTCTCGCCGGGCTCCAGCGGCACCAGCTCGGCGGCGGCCATCCCGCCGCGCAGCGACACCGTCCCGGCCTGCTCGGGCAGCACCGGCAGCGGCAGCACGTCGACCTTGAACGCGCGGCCTGCGCTGGTCACCAGCAACACCCGGCCCCGGGCGGTGGAGTGCACCACGGCGCGTACGGCGTCGTGCTTGACCCGGCCGTGCCGCCGGCGACCCTCGGACGCCTCCTCCGACTCCGCCGCCGTCCGGGCGACCAGCCCGGTCGCGGACAGGATCACCTGGCACGGGTCGTCGGCGACCTCCAGCGGGCCGGCCGGCGCGGACGCGGCCAGCACCTCCTTCAGGTCGCCGTCGACGAGCGTGGTGCGGCGCGGGGCGCCGAACTGCTTGACGACGGCCGCCAGCTCGTCGGAGACGACCTTCTTCAGCACCTTCGGGTCGTCGAGGATCGTCGAGAGCTGGGCGATCTCCGTGCGCAGCTTCTCCTGCTCGGCCTCCAGCTCGATCCGGTCGTACCTGGTCAGCCGGCGCAGCGGAGTGTCCAGGATGTAGGTCGCCTGGATCTCGGAGAGCCTGAACTTCTGCATCAGGCCGTCCTTGGCGGCCTGGGCGTCCTCGCTGGCCCGGATCAGCTTGACCACCTTGTCGATGTCGAGCAGGGCGATCAGCAGGCCGTCGACCAGGTGCAGCCGCTCCTCGCGCTTGCGGCGGCGGTAGGAGCTGCGCCGGGTCACGACCTCGTAGCGGTGGGCCAGGAAGACCTCCAGCAGCGCCTTCAACCCGAGGGTCTGCGGCTGCCCGTCGACCAGCACCAGGTTGTTGACGCCGAACGACTGCTCCAGCGGGGTGAGCCGGTAGAGGTCGGCGAGCAGCGCCTGCGGGTTGACGCCGACCTTGCACTCGATGACCAGGCGGGTGCCGCTCTCCCGGTCGGTGAGGTCCTTGACGTCGGCGATGCCGGTGAGCCGCTTGGTCTTGTTGACCTCGTTGGTGATGGCCGCGATGACCTTCTCCGCGCCGACGCCGTACGGCAGTTCGACGACGGTGATCGCCTGCCGGCCCCGGCTGCCCTCCAGCGGGCCGATCTCGACCTTGCCCCGCATGCGGACCACGCCGCGCCCGGTCTCGTAGGCCCGGCGCACCTCGTCGAGGCCGAGGAGCAGGCCGCCGGTGGGCAGATCGGGGCCGGGGACGAACTCCATCAGCTTGTCTAGCGTGGCGTCCGGGTGGTTGATCAGCCAGCGGGCGGCCGAGACGACCTCGCCGAGGTTGTGCGGGATCATGTTGGTGGCCATGCCGACCGCGATCCCGGACGCGCCGTTGACCAGCAGGTTGGGGAACGCGGCGGGCAGCACCGTGGGCTGGGTCAGCGAGCCGTCGTAGTTGGGCTCGACGTCGACCGTGTCCTCGCCCATCTCGCCGACGAGCAGCATCGCCTCCCGGGACATTCGGGCCTCGGTGTAACGTGCTGCCGCCGGTCCGTCGTCCTGGCTTCCGAAATTTCCATGCCCGTCGATGAGTGGCACGTTCAGCGAGAAGTCCTGCGCCAGCCGGACCATCGCGTCGTAGATGGCGGTGTCGCCGTGCGGGTGGTAGCGGCCCATCACGTCACCGACCACCCGAGCCGACTTGACGTGGGCGCGATCGGGGCGGAAACCGGACTCGTACATCGACCAGAGGATGCGGCGGTGCACCGGCTTGAGGCCGTCGCGGGCGTCGGGCAGGGCCCGGGAGTGGATCACCGAGAAGGCGTACTCCAGGTAGGAGTCGGAGACTTCGGTGACCAGCGGATTGTCGAAGACCCGCGCGCCGGCCTGGTCGAAGGCGGACAGGTCCACCTTGGCGCGGTCGTCCTTGCGGCGTGCCATCGTTCAGTTTCCCTTTCGGCGGACGGTGCTCATGCGTCGATCGCCTCGCGGTCGACCCGGTCGGCGGAGTCGATCAGCCAGTTGCGGCGCGGCTCCACCTTCTCCCCCATCAGCAGTTCGAGGATCCGCTCGGCGGCGTCGACGTCGTCGAGGGTGATCCGGCGGACCGCCCGGGTGGCCGGGTTCATCGTGGTCTCCCACAGCTCGTCGGCGTCCATCTCGCCGAGGCCCTTGAAGCGCGGGATCGGGGTGACGATCTGCTTGCCGGCCTTCTCCAGCTTGCGGACCGTCGCCTCCATCTCGGCCTGGGTGTAGGTGTAGATCGTCTGCGGGTTGCGCCCCTTCGTGGTGATCTTGTGCAGGGGCGGCATCGCGGCGTAGAGCCGGCCAGCCTCGATCAGCGGCCGCATGTAGCGGGCGAAGAGCGTGATCAGCAGCGTGCGGATGTGCGCGCCGTCCACGTCGGCGTCGGCCATGATCAGCACTCGGCCGTAGCGCATGGCCGACAGGTCGAAGGTGCGGCCGGAACCGGCCCCGAGCACCTGCACGATCGCCGCGCACTCGGCATTGTCCAGCACCTGCTGGAGGTTGGCCTTCTGCACGTTGAGGATCTTGCCCCGGATCGGAAGAAGCGCCTGATATTCGGCCGTGCGTGCAACCCGCGCACTGTTGTGGACGAAGACTCCGGCCTCAAGGGCGAAGTTGTGGTGACCCTCGACCGTCAGGTCATACACGTCTGCGGTCTCATCGAGCCGCTCCACCGATACGACATGGTGGTTGACCAGGCCGACCGACTCCCGCAGACGGGTGTAGTCGCCGTCGTAGAGGGCGAGGAGCCGGTCGAACCGCAGACCGGTGCGCGCGCTCCGGAGGCGCTCGGCCTCGTACGCTTGCGCAAGTTCGGCGTCCGGCAGCCCCAGCAGCGGGGCGAGGCGCCGAAGCGCTGCCAGGCGCCTGCCCTCCTGCTGACGATCCACCCGTTCCGCCCGGGGCACGTTGGCCACGTACGCGGCCCGGCCCGCCTGGGCCTTGGCGAGGTGACCGGTAGCCGGGTCCGACATTCGCCGCTTCATCAGGCGTGAGTGGCGTTCGCCGAATTCCGGATTGTCCTCGTGCCAGGCCAGCACCGCGTTGCGCTGGCGTTCCCGCTCGGCGGGATCGGCGAACTGCTCGACGGTCTTTCGCGAACGCCAGGCACGCAACCCGGGATCGTCCCACTGCCGCACTGCACGGTCACGCCACTCCTGGCGACGAGCGGGATCGGCAAAATACCTGCGGACGCGGTCGGCGGCGGCCTCTCGGTGCTCAGGCTTCGACCAGTACTGCGCCTGTCGGTCGCGCATCCGATCGGCGTAGGCGCGCCGCTCGTCGTCGCTGAGCGCGTTGTACCAGTCCTGGAAGGCCTGTTCGATCTTCGCCCGGAACGCGGGTGACTCGTTGAGCGCGAACAGCCGGGCAAGGCATGCCTCACGGAAGGCAGGATCACGCCACTGCGCGGTGAGCATGGCGGACTTGAATTCCCGGCCACCGTTGTCGAACCACTCCCGCCAGCCCGCCTGGACGTGTTCGCCCATCATCGCGGCGTGCAGTGCCGAATGATCGGCCCAGGTCATCCGCTGGATGTTCCGCGGATCGTTGTTGCGCTTGTTGATGTCGACGTGGTGACGGACGTTGCCGTTGGCGGCGCTGTCCCTTCCGTGACGGAGATTCCACGCGTCCGCGAGGTAGTGGGTGTAGACCCACTCCTCGCGATCGTTCATCCAGACCCGTTCGTATCCGTGCAGTTTATGCCCCTCGGCCTTGCTGGAGACGCTTCGATAGAGCGGCATCAGCGATTCGCCGGGGGCCAGGGCGTCGGCGCGCCGATAGGAGCCGTCACGTAGCCGGAAGAGGTGGTCCGGTGTGCACCGCACCGACTCACCGTTGTCGAGGACGACTCGGACGAGCGGAGCGTTTCGCTTGGTCAGACGCGGTTCCACCAGAGGAGCGATCACCACACGGCCAGCCTTGTTGGTCGTGTAGCCGAAATGGGTCACTCCCTGAGCCCAGTCGGCTGCCAGATCGGCGAAGGACCTGGCCTCGCCCGAGGCGAGCGCCACCATGGTGTCGCCGGTAAAGCACCCCAACGCGCTGTCACCCTCGACGATGAACAGCTCGCTGCGATCGACCCCGGTGGCGCGGCAGTCGACCAGCTTGGGTGGCATCGACGCGCCCTCCAGGGCGGTCTTGCGGCGGGCGGCGTCCTTCTGCTGCTTCTGGGTCAGCCGCACCCGGGCCGCGTCGACGATCTTCTGCAGGACCGTACGCGCCTCGGCCTTGGTCCTGCGGTCCTCCAGCCAGGCCTTCAGGTGCTGCTCGACAAGCGACTGGATCACCTTGGTGATGCCGGCGGTGGAGAGCTCGTCCTTGGTCTGCGAGGTGAACTGCGGCTCCGGGATCCGCACGTGCACGACCGCGGTCATGCCCTCCAGGACGTCGTCCAGGGTGGGCGGATCCTCCTTGGCCTTGAGCAGGCCACGGGTGTTGCGGACGGCGTCGGCGAGGGTGCGCGCCAGGGCCCGCTCGAAGCCCTTGCGGTGGGTGCCGCCGTGCGCGTTGCGGATGGTGTTGGTGAAGCATTCGACGGTGCGCTCGTAGCCCGTGCCCCACCGGAAGGCCACCTCGACCTCGGCCCGGCGCTGCACGTTGGACTGCATCACCCCGTTGGCGTCGGCGGCGTTCTCGCGGTAGGTGCCCTCGCCGGTGACCATCAGCGTGCCGGAGACGGGCCGGTCGCCGGCCGGGGCGAGGAACTCCACCATGTCGGTCAGCCCGTTGGGGTAGTGGAATTTCTCCTCGGTCGGCTCCTCGCCGGTGTGGTCGCGCAGCGTGTAGCTGACGCCGGGGACCAGGAACGCGGTGTTGCGCAGCTTCGTCCGCACGGCGTCGGCGTCCAGCGCGGCACCGGTCTCGAAGTAGCGCGCGTCATGCCACCAGCGGATCGAGGTGCCGGTGCGCTGGCCGCGCTTCATCGCGCCGACGATCTGGAGCCCGGGGCCGGGGGTGAAGGCGGCGTCGGGGCCGTCGCCGTCGAAGATGCCCGGCACGCCGTGCCGGAACGACATCGCGTGGATCTTGCCGCCCCGGCGGACGGTGACGTCGAACCGACGGGACAGGGCGTTGACCGCCGAGGCGCCCACGCCGTGCAGGCCGCCGGAGGTCTTGTAGCCGGAGCCGCCGAACTTGCCGCCGGCGTGCAGCCGGGTCAGCACCAGCTCGACGCCGGAGATGCCCGACTTGGCGTGCACGTCGGTGGGGATGCCGCGCCCGTCGTCGTCGACCTGGACCGAGCCGTCGACGTGCAGCGTCACCTCGACCTTCGTGGCGTGGCCGGCGACGCCCTCGTCGGTCGAGTTGTCGAGGATCTCGTTGACGAGGTGACCCACGCCACGGCTGTCGGTGGAGCCGATGTACATGCCGGGCCGCTTGCGGACGGCGTCCAGCCCTTCGAGGTGCGTGAGGTCGTCGGCCCCGTACAGGGTCTCAGGCTCTGCGGTCAACTGGTCGTACTCCCGGGTCTCGGCGGTGTGGTGCCGCGTCCGACATCGTCGGTCGGCCGGCGCGCCGGAGCGAGCCTAACCGGGAGATGCGACAGGACGACGGCGCCCCGCAGCGAGGCCCGCACCACGTCGCGGTGCGGGCCTCGGCGGCGTCGTCGCGCGGTGTGTCCGGATCCGGCGCCGACCGGCGCCGTGACCGGTTCGCGGGTCAGCCGGCCGCGGGTGGGTCCACCTGGACAACAACCGAGCCGTACCCGACGTTCCCGACGCTGTCGACGGCCGCCACGTAGAGGGTGTTCGTGCCGTGGGCCGGGGTGGTCAGGGTCACCGACACCGTCCTGCCGGGGTAGCCGAGGGTGGTGCCGGCCTCCGCCTCCTCGGTGGGCGGGCTGCTCCAGCCGTACCGGAAGCTCACCACGTCGGAGTCGGGCGAGCGGAGCTTGTACGTGTAGAACTGCCCGGGCGGGGCGGGGTTGGTGACCGGGTCGACGGTCACCGTGGGAGCCGTGTCGTCGACGGTGAACTCGCACCACGGCGACCAGGGGCTGACCATGCCGTAGGGCGCGGCGTCGGTGCTGCGGGTCCGCCAGGCGTACGCGCCGCCGCCGTTGACGCCGGTCACGGGCGCCGTGGTGGACCGTGCGCCGGCGGTCACCGTCGCGCCGGCCGGCGGGGTCAGTCGCGGCGTGCTGCTGTCGTAGCTGCCCGAGGCGGGGACCTCCAGCAGCTCGTACGTGGTCTGCAGGGTCTGGCCGGCGTCCGCGTCGGGGAAGACGGCGGAGAGGGTCGGCGCGGTCGGCAGGGCGACCCGGCCGCCGGCGACGCAGTCCTGCCCGCCGGCCTGGAGGCCGGTCGGCTGACCGGGCAGGGAGTCGTAGTCGACCAGCAGGCGGGCCTCGTCCGGGTAGAACTTCTTGTACCGGTTCTGGTCGCTCTCGCCGGTGCCCGTCGAGTCGCTGCACGCGCAGAAGCCGAAGGTGATCGAGGCTGCTCCGGTGCCGGCCTGGGTGCGGACGGCCGCCGTGACGTTGCTGCCGGTGAAGTTCATGACGGCGTCGGGCTGCGGACCGGTGGCGCAGGCGCTGGCGCTGGCGCTCGCCCTGAGCGCGGTCAGCGCGGGGGCCCAGGCGGTGCGGGGGGTGCTCGCGACGGGTGCCGACTGGTGCATGTAGGTCGGCGTGGCGAAGCAGCTCCAGGAGTGGTCCAGCTTCATCCGGACGTACGCCGACTGGATGTGCTTGCCCGCGAGCACGCCGGTCGGGAACTCGAAGTACGAGCGGTAGGTGCGGTTGCTGTCGGGGGTGTAGCCGACGATCGCCCGGGTGGTGTCGCTGTTGGTGAAGTTGTCGCTGGTGGCGTACGCCCAGCGGCTCCTGACGGCCGACCACGACGGGTCGATGTAGACCGGGAAGGCGGCCTTCGCCGGGTCGAGCAGGCCCGGCGTGGGGCGCAGCACCAGGTCGCCGGCGGCGTCGATGGCGGTGGCGACCGGAGCGGTCCGGGCCCCCGCGCCGGGGCCGGCGGCGGAGGACCGTCCCGCCGCCGACCTGCCGGTGACGGAGGCGGAGTCCCACATCTCCGCAGGCGCGCTGCGCGCCACCTCGACGGCGCCGGCGTGCGCCCGCAGCGAGCCGTCCGCGTCGCGCCGGACCCGCACGTCGCCGCCGAGGTCGAAGCGGATCTCCCGCAGGGCGGGGTCGGCGGCCGCCTGCGGGGTCTTCACCGTGAGGACGTGCGTGAATCCGGTGCGGGTGGCCCGCAGGACCAGGTCCACGCCGGGCAGCACCTCGGGATAGGTGGCGGCGTCGCCTTCGACGACCGGCGCGGGAAGCGCGTGCGGCCAGGACAGGGTCAGGGACTTCCCACCGTTGGTCAGCGTGGTGGCCGGGCCGCGCCCGCCGGCCGGCCGAGAACCGAACGTCGGCCGGGGAGACCGCCGGACGGAACCCGTCGGCGCCGTCGCGGCGCAGGGTGAGGTCGATGTCGGCCCACGACCCGTCGGCCCGGCGGACCCGCTGCGGGACGGCGGCGGATTCGGCCACGAAGCCGCCGGAGGGCTTGGCGAAGACCTGGGTCAGTTCGGTGCGGGCGGCGAGCACCTCCACCCGCCGGCCGGTCCGCGCGGCCGTCGCGGTGGCCCGCTGCGCCTCGGCGGCGGCGCCCGTGCCGGCGGCGGTCGGCTGCGGCGCGGCCGACGCGGGCGCGGCCAACGCGGTGGCGCCGAGCGCCACCACCAGCCCGGCCGCCGCGAGACGACGGACGGATCGGTTCTGGATCAGGACAGCGTGCATCGAGCGGCCAGCGGCCACCGCAACCCCCGTGGAAGTAGGAAGCCGGACGCCCGGAACTGTAGAGACGGACTTCGACCGGTGTCCATAGCCGTCACATCCTGTGAGCACAAGCGGGACATAGGCCCTCACGACCGCCCCGCCGTCGCCGCTCGGTCGACGCTCCGTCAGGCGACGCTCGATGCCTCGTGCCCCGGAGGGAGCGCCGGAGGACGGAACGGCCCGGCGGCGTCGGCTGCGGGTCTGGCGTGCCGGCCGGCGGATGTCGGTACCGGCCCCTAGGCTCGTGGCGGTCGCGCCGGGCGGGAGCGCCGACGTCAGTTGGGGGCTGGGATGGGCGGCGAGGATCGGGCCGACAGGTTGTCGGCGGAGTCGCTCGCGGCGGGCGATCCGACCGGCTGGTTCGAGCGGCTCTACACCGAGGCGCAGCGGGGCGACGCGGTCGTGCCGTGGGACCGGGAGGCGCCGCACGGGATGCTCGTCGGGTGGGCCGCCGCGCGGGGGCTGGCGGGGTCGGGCCGACGGGCGGTCGTGGTGGGCTGCGGCTACGGGCGGGACGCCGAGCACGTCGCCGGGCTGGGCTTCGCCACGGTGGCCTTCGACGTCTCCCCCACCGCCGTCGAAGGGGCGCGGCGGCGGCACCCGCGTTCCGCCGTGGACTACCGGGTCGCCGACCTGTTCGACCCGCCGGCGGGCTGGCGGCACGGCTTCGACCTGGTGGTGGAGAGCATGACCGTGCAGGCGTTGCCGGTCGAGCTTCGCGGGGCCGCGACCGCCGCCGTGGCCTCGCTGGTCGCGCCGGGCGGCACGCTGTTGGTGATCGCCGCCGGGCGCGGCGACGACGAGGCCCCGCCGGCCGGGCCGCCGTGGCCGCTGAGCCGTGCCGAGGTGGCCGGGTTCGCCGTCGACGGCGTAACGCCCGTCGAGGTCGAGGCCCACGAGGACCCCGCGGGCGTACGCCGCTGGCGCGCCGAGTTCCGCCGGCCCGCCTGACCCGTCCCACCCGACTTCCCCCGCGGCCAGCCGTGGGTCGGATCCGCCCGCCGCGACCCGCCGCGACCCGCCGCGCGCCGGTCGCGCGCCGGTCGCGCGCCGGTCGCGACCGGATGGTGACCCGGCGACCCGCCGGACGTTCCTCCCGCCGAAAGTTTTCGTGACAAGCCATTGACGTCCGTCGCACGCCGGTGATGTGATCGCGGCCCCAGAGGATCTTTCACATTTCGATGGACAGTTGGAGGACGTCATGTCCAGGATCCGTCGTACCGCTCTCGCGGCGGCGCTCGCCGTGGCCGCCGCAGCCCTGTCGACCGCCGTCGGGCTGCCCGCCCCGGCCACGGCGGCGCCGCCCACGGCCGCGGTGGCGCTCGGCGACAGCTTCATCAGCGGCGAGGGCGCCGGGGCGTACACCCCGGTGGTCGACGTCAACGGCACGGCGCAGGGCTTCCCGGGCTGGACCGCGCCGAACAGCAACGCGTTCTTCTGCCACCGCTCGGCGAACGCCTCACTGCACCGGGCGAGCCTGCCGGGCATCCAGGACCGGTTCAACCTCGCGTGCTCCGGCGGCCAGCCGCACGACATCGCCGCCGTCTCCTCCGCCCGCACGGGTGGCCGGCAGGTCGCCGCCCAGCTCGACCAGCTCCGCGCGGTCGCCCGTACCCACGACATCGACCTGGTGCTGCTCGGCCTCGGCTCGAACAACAGCTCGTTCACCTTCGGCGACGTCGCGGAGAAGTGCGCCAACCGCTTCATCGCCGACGCCTGGACCGGCTGGTGGGAGTTCTGGGCCTATCTGGGCGGGCCGGTGGAGCAGGAGCCCTGCACGGACGCCGACCTGGCCACCGCCGCCCAGTGGAACGCCGCGACCGCGGAGACCACGGCGGCGGTACGCCAGCTGCTCACGACGCTGCGCGAGATCGACGCCGACGGCCAGCACCGGATCGTCTTCCAGGACTACACCAACCCGCTGCCGTTCGACCTCGAACCGGCGTTCCACAGCGAGGACAGCCGGGACGACACGCGGGACAAGTTCCGGGCGCTGGGCGCCGAGCGGTACGCGGCCGGCTGCCCGATCCACCGGGCCAGCCTGCTGCCGGGGCACCGCTTCTCGCAGGGCCTGGGCACGCTGGTGAGGTCGGCCCGGGACAGCATGGCCGCCGAGTTCCCCGGCGCGGACCTGGTCTACCTCAACGTGCAGCGGGCCTTCGACGGCGCCCGGCTCTGCGAGTCGACGACCAGCCCGGCCGGTGCGCTGGCCACCCCGATCCGGCTTCAGGACAACCCGCCGAACGGCACCTTCGTCACCAGCCTGGAGGGCAAGGACAAGATCGCCATCCAGCGGATCGCGAACACCTGCGTGACCTACTTCCAGACCTGCCAGGAATCCTGGCACCCGAACGCCGCCGGCCACCAGGTGCTCGGGCAGTGCCTGAGCGGGGCCGCCGCCACCGGCGCCCGCGCGGTCTCCTGCGTCCGCGCCGGCGACGGCTCGATCACCGTCTCCTGACCCGGGCGGCCCGCACCGGGCCCCGTGCCGTCAGGCGCGGGGCCCGGTAGCTGTCCGGCACGGGCCCGGTAGCTGTCCGGCACGGGCCCGGCAGCTGTCCGGCACGGGCCCGGCAGCGGACGGCACGGGCCCGGTGAGGTCCGGCCCGGGGCCCGGTGACGTCTCGTCCTCGGCCTGCCCCGGGCCGTCAGGCGCGGGGCCCGGTGACGTCTCGCACCGGCCCCGTGCCGTCGGGCACGGGGCCCCGGGCGCGGGGCAGGCCGAGGGTGAGCAGCACGGGGCCGACCGGCCCGTCGACGAGGCCGCCGAGGGTCACCCCGTCCAGCACCGCGAGGAACGCGTCCCGGGCACGGCGCAGTTCCCCCCGCAGCCGGCAGGCCGCCCGCAGCGAGCAGGCCGGCTCGTCGCAGGACACCACCTCGTCGTCGCCCTCGAAGGCCCGGACCACCCGGCCCACCGTGATGTCGTGGCCGCCCTCGGCGAGGGCCACCCCGCCCGAGCGGCCCCGGATGGTGACCAGCACCCCGATCCGCTGCAACCGCTGGACCACCTTCGCGACGTGGTTGCGGGGCAGCTCCAGCTGGTCGGACAGCTCGTCCACGGTCATCCGGCGCGGGTTCGCGGCGGCCAGCATGGCGATCCGCAGCGCCATGTCGGTGGACCGGTTGAGCTTCACGTACCGACCCTAGCCAGCGCGGACACCGGCCACCACGGGCCGACGGGCCAGGTTTGTGATCCAGGCGACCCTCGACCCGGGACCTTCGACCCTGAAGAGGTATCTCGAATTCCTGTTTTGCTGACAGGGCCCGAGCGGTTCAGCCCAGAAGGAGACAAGTCGTGCTCTCGGAGTCCTCAGCAGCAGTGGTGACGGCGACCCTGCCCGCCGTGCAGGCGCACGGCGAGGCGATCACCGGCCGGTTCTACCAGCGGATGTTCGACGCCCATCCCGAGCTGCTCGACATCTTCAACCGCGGCAACCAGGCCACCGGGGCGCAGAAGGCCGCGCTCGCGGCGGCCGTGGTCGCGTACGCGGAGCACCTGACCGGCGGCAGCGACGCGCCGTGGGGCCCGATCCTCGACCGGATCGCGCACAAGCACGCCTCCCTCGGCATCACCCCCGCCCAGTACACGATCGTCGGCCGCCACCTGCTCGCCGCCGTCGGCGAGGTGCTCGGCGACGCGGTCACCCCGGAGGTCGCCGCCGCCTGGGACGAGGTGTACTGGCTGCTGGCCTGCGAACTGGTCGCGCGGGAGGCCCGCCTCTACCTCGGGGCCGGGCTCGACGAGGGCGGATCGGTGTGGCGGGACTGGCGGGTCACCGGCCGGGTCGCCGAGGCCCTGGACGTCGTCTCGTTCACCCTGGTCCCGGCCGACGGCGGCCCGGTGCCCACCTTCGTCCCCGGCCAGTACGCCTCGGTCGCCGTCGACCTGGACGGCGGTCGCGGGCAGCAGATCCGCCAGTACAGCCTCTCCGGCCGGCCCGGGGCCGACCACTGGCGGATCACCGTGAAGCGGGTCCGCGGCGTCGACGGCGCCCCCGACGGCATGGTCTCCACCTTCCTGCACGAGCACGTTGCCGAGGGCGACGTCCTGCGGCTCAGCCCGCCCTTCGGCGAGGTCTGCGCGGTCGCCGGCGAGGGCCCGCTGCTGCTGGTCAGCGCCGGGATCGGGCTGACCCCCGCGATGGCCGCGCTGGAGCACCTGGCGGCCACCGAGCCGCAGCGCCCGGTGGTGCTGGTGCACGCCGACCGGGCCGGCGCGGCGCACGCGTTCCGCGGCGAGCTGCCGCGCCTGCACGCCGCGCTGCCCAACCTGCGGACCGCGCTCTGGTACGAGGACGTCACCGACGCCGAGGTCGCCGGGCTGACCGCCGAGGTGGCCGGCGGTCGCGTCGACCCGGCCCTGATCCCGCTCTCCCCCGACGCCCACGTGCACCTCTGCGGGCCGCTGCCGTTCATGAACGTCGTCCGCGGTGGCCTGCTGCGCCGGGGCGTGCCGGCGGAGCGGATCGCCTACGAGGTGTTCGGGCCGGGCATGCTCCGCGACGACCGGGCCTGACACATCGTCGCGTCGCGGTGACGGGCGGTGGGGCGGTTCGCCCCGCCGCCCGCCGACCGGTCCACAACCGACTGAGCCGCCCGTCAGGAGAAGTCGATGATCTAGAGGTTAGGAGGAGAAGTCGAGGGTAGGGACTTCGCATGCGGGTCCTTGGCATCAACGCGATCTTTCACGATCCGGCGGCTGCTCTGGTGGTCGACGGCCGGGTGGTGGCCGCCGCCGAAGAGGAGCGGTTCAGCCGTCGTAAGCACGGCAAACGTCCCCTCGCGTTCTCCGCGTGGGAGCTGCCCGAACTCTCCGCCGCCTGGTGCCTGGCCAGCGCCGGGATCGACGTTGACGACCTCGACGCGGTCGCGTACTCCTTCGATCCCGGGCTCTGCCGCCCCGCGGACAGCCTCGGGCTGAGCGACCCCTGGGACTGGCTGCGCGTCGAGTACGCCCAGCGCGCCCCGCAGTTCCTCGCCGCCGCACTGCCCGGGCTGGACCCGGCGAAGGTGCGGTTCGTGCCGCACCACGTGGCGCACGCCGCGTCCGCCGGCCTGGCCGCCCCGAGCGGCGGCGACGACACGGCGGTGCTGGTCCTGGACGGGCGCGGCGAGGTCGCCAGCCACCTGGCCGGCGTCTACACCGACGGGCTGCTGCGGCCGCTGCACTCCCAGGAGCTGCCGCACTCGCTCGGCCTGCTCTACGAGGACCTCACCCGACACCTCGGCTTCCTGCACTCCAGCGACGAGTACAAGGTGATGGCGCTGGCCTCCTACGGCCGGCCTAAGCACCTCGGCCTGCTGCGCGAGCTGGTCCGGGTCACCCCGGAGGGCGGCTTCGCCGTCGACCGGATCGACTGGGGCGGCATGGCCAAGGCCCGCGCCGCCGACGACGAGATGACCGACGACCACGCCGACCTGGCCGCCAGCGTGCAGGCCCGGCTGGAGGAGGTGACCCTCGACCTGGCCCGCTGGCTGCACGACGCCTCGGGCGGCGCGTCCACCCTGGCCATGGCCGGCGGGGTGGCGCTCAACTGCGTGGCCAACGCGCGCCTCGCCGCCGAGGGCCCGTACCGGAACGTCTGGGTGCAGCCCGCCGCCGGGGACGCCGGCACGGCGCTCGGCGCGGCCCTGCACGTCGCCCGCGACCTGGGCGACCGGGCCACCCCGATGGCCGGGGCGGACCTCGGGCGGGGCTGGACCGACGAGAAGCTGGAGGCGGAGCTGCGCCGCGCCGCGCTGCCGTACTTCCGGCCCGACTCGATCGCCGCCGAGGCCGCCCGGGTGCTGGCCGACAACGGCATCGTCGCCTGGTACCAGGGCCGCAGCGAGTACGGCCCCCGGGCGCTGGGGCACCGCTCCCTGCTCGCCCACCCCGGCGACCCGGCCACCACCGCCCGGATGAACGACGTCAAGGGGCGCGAGCAGTTCCGCCCGATCGCCCCGATGGTCCGCGCCGAACGGTTCGCGGAGATCTTCGAGGGCGTCTTCCCCAGCCCGTACATGCTCTTCGTGCACCGGGTGAAGCCGCAGTGGCGCGACCGCATCCCCGCCGTCACCCACGTGGACGGCACGGCCCGGGTGCAGACCGTGCACGACGAGACCGAGCCGCTGGTCGCCGAGATGCTGGCCGGGTTCGAGCGGCTGACCGGGCTGCCCGTCGTGGTGAACACCTCGCTGAACACGGCGGGACGGCCGATGGTCGACACCCCGCGCGAGGCGATGGAGCTGTTCGGCTCGGCCCCCGTGGAACTGCTGGCGCTCGGCCCCTTCGCGGTGCGGCGCGGCGCGCTGGGCGGTGCCCGGTGATCAGCATCGTGGTGCCCACCCTCGGCCGGCCCAGCCTCGCGGCGCTGCTGGACGCGCTCGCCGCCCAGGTCGGCGAACTGCCCGACCCGGAGATCCTGCTCGTCGACGACCGCCGCGAATCGACCGACGAACTGGCCGTGCCCGAGGCGCTGGCCGCGTACGCCAAGGTGCTGACCGGCCCCGGCGCGGGGCCGGCGGCGGCCCGCAACGTCGGCTGGCGCGCCGCCCGTTCCCCCTGGATCGTCTTCCTCGACGACGACGTCGTCCCGGCGCCGGACTGGGCCCGCCGGCTCCTCGCGGACCTGCGGGTCGGCGACCTGGTCGGCGGGGTGCAGGGCCGGGTCCACGTGCCGCTGCCCGAGCACCGGCGGCCGACCGACTGGGAACGCGGCACCGCCGGGCTAGCCGAGGGCGAGTGGATCACTGCGGACATGGCCTACCGGAGGGACGCGCTGGCCGACGCGGGCGGGTTCGACGAACGCTTCCCGCGCGCCTACCGGGAGGACGCCGAACTGGCCCACCGGGTGCGGCGCGTCGGCTGGGACCTGGTCCGCGGCGAACGGGCGGTGACCCATCCGGTGCGCCCCGAGGACCGCTGGGTGAGCCTGCGGGTCCAGCGCGGCAACGCCGACGACGCGCTGCTGCGCCGGCTCTACGGCCCGCACTGGCGCACCGACCTGCGGCTGCCGACCGGCCGGCGGCACCGACACGTCGCCGTCACGGCGGCCGGCGCGCTCGCCCTGGCCGCCGCCGCGCTGCGGCCCCTCGCCCGCGGCACGAACCGCACCGTGCTCGGCGGCGCCGCCGTGGCCGGGACGCTCGGCTGGGCGGCCGGCACCGCCGAATTCGCGCGCGCCCGGATCGCACCCGGCCCCCGGACCGCCGACGAGGTCGCCACCATGCTGGTGACCAGCGCGGCGATCCCGCCCCTGGCGGTGACGCACTGGGTACGCGGCTGGTGGCGCAGCCGCGCGCAGCGCCCGGGGACGGGCCGATGACGACCACCTCCCCCGCCCGGTCCGGCCTGGGCGGCGCCGGTCGACGCCTGTTCGACGCGGTGTTGCTGGATCGGGACGGGACGTTGATCGAGGACGTGCCGTACAACGGTGATCCGGAGAAGGTGCGTGCGGTGCCGGGTGCGCGGGTGGCGTTGGATCGGTTGCGGGCTGCGGGGTTGCGGTTGGCGGTGGTGACGAATCAGTCGGGTTTGGCGCGGGGGTTGTTTTCGGAGGGGCAGTTGCGGGCGGTGCATGCGCGGGTGGAGCGGTTGTTGGGGCGGTTCGACGCGTGGTTGGTGTGTCCGCATGAGGAGGGTGCGGGGTGTGGGTGTCGTAAGCCGGCGCCGGGGTTGGTGTGGGCGGCGGCGCGGGAGTTGGGGACGGTGCCGTCGCGGTGTGTGGTGGTGGGGGACATCGGTCGGGATGTGGTGGCGGCGTCGGCGGCGGGGGCGTCGGGGGTTTTGGTGCCGACGGCGGTGACGCGGGCCGGTGAGGTGGCGGCGGCGGCGCGGGTGGTGGGGGATTTGTCGGGGGCGGTGGCGGAGATTCTGGGTCGGCAGGCGGCGGTGGATCCGGCCAGTTACGGGGGTGTGCGGCGGGGGGTGGGGACGGTGTTGGTGGTGCGGTCGGATTCGGCTGGGGATGTGTTGGTGACGGGTCCGGCGGTGCGGGCGGTGGCGGCGGGTGCGGGGCGGGTGGTGATGTTGTGTGGGCCTCGGGGGCGGGCGGCGGCGGAGTTGTTGCCGGGTGTCGATGAGGTGATCGAGCATCGGTTGCCGTGGATTGATCCGAGTCCGGGGGTGGTTGATCCGGTCGACATGCGGTTGCTCGTGGATCGGTTGGCGGCGGTGGGGGCGGACGAGGCGGTGGTGTTCACCAGTTTCCATCAGTCGCCGTTGCCGTTGGCGTTGTTGTTGCGGTTGGCGGGTGTGTCGCGGGTCAGTGCGATCAGTGACGACTATCCGGGTTCGTTGTTGGACGTGCGGCATCGGGTTCCGGTGGGGGTGCCGGAGCCGGAGCGGGCTCTGTCGTTGGCCGCCGCGGCGGGTTTCGCCCTGGCGCCCGACGACGAACCCGCCCTACGCCTGCGCCCCGAGGTCCTCGACCGGCCGGACGGCGACGTGCCGCACCCGGCGCTCGCCGAACCCGGCTACGTGGTGGTGCACCCGGGCGCGTCCGTGCCGGCCCGGGCGTGCCCGCCGCGCCGGTGCGCCGAGATCGTCGCCGCGCTGGTCGCCGCCGGTCACCGGGTGGTGGTCACGGGCGGACCGGACGAGCGCGAGCTGACCGCCCTCGTCGCCGGGGACACCGCCGTCGACCTCGGTGGGCGGACCGGGCTGGCGGGGCTGGCGCGGGTGCTCGCCCGGGCCGGCTGCGTCGTGGTCGGCAACACCGGGCCCGCCCACCTGGCGGCCGCCGTCGGCACGCCGGTGGTCAGCCTCTTCGCGCCGACCGTCCCGTTCGGGCAGTGGGGCCCCTGGCGGGTGCCGACCGTACGGCTCGGCGACGCCGACGCCCCCTGCCGGGACACCCGGGCCGCCCGCTGCCCCGTGCCCGACCACCCCTGCCTCACCGGGCTCGACCCGGCCGAGGTGGTGGACGCCGTACGCGTCCTGACGCCCCCGTCCCCCACCTGAGCGCCGTCCGGCTCCGTCCGCCCACCACCCGTGTTCCACCTGCTGAGGAGAGGCATGAACATCCTGCTCTGGCACGTGCACGGCTCCTGGACCACCTCGTTCGTGCACGGCCGACACCGCTACCTGATCCCCGTCACACCCGACCGCGGCCCCTACGGCCTCGGCCGCGCCCGCACCTACCCCTGGCCCGACAACGCCACCGAAGTGACCCCCGACGACCTCGCCACCACCGACATCGACCTGATCATCCTGCAACGCCCCGAAGAACACGACCTCGCCCACCAATGGCTACACCGCCGCCCCGGCCACCACATCCCCACCATCTACGTCGAACACAACACCCCCAAGGACGGCAACGTCCCCCACAGCCGCCACCCCATGGCCGACCGCGACGACCTCCTCATCGCCCACGTCACCCACTTCAACCACCTCTTCTGGGACACCGGCACCACCCGCACCACAGTGATCGACCACGGCATCGTCCCGCCCCGGGTCGAGTGGAGCGGCGAGACGGAGCGGCTGGCGGTGGTGACCAACGAACCGGTACGCCGCTGGCGGGTCACCGGCACCGACCTCATGCCGCGCTTCGCGCGGGTCGCCCCCCTGGACGTCTTCGGCATGGGGGTGGCCGGGCTGCCCGACGCGCTCGCCGCGACCGGCGCGGCCGGCCTGCCGGTGACCGGGTACGACGACCTGCCGCAGGACCGGATGCACGTCGAGGTCGCCCGGCGGCGGGCGTACCTGCACCTGTGCCGGTGGACGTCGCTGGGGCTGAGCCTCATCGAGGCGATGGCGATGGGAATGCCGGTGATCGCGCTGGCGACCACCGAGGCGGTGGACGCGGTGCCGCCCGACGCGGGGGTGCTCTCCACCCGGGTGGACACCCTCGTCGAGGCGGCCCAGTGGCTGATGACGGACCACGACGCGGCAACCCGGCTGGGGTCGCGGGGTCGCGAGGTGGCGAAGGAACGCTTCGGACTCGACCGCTTCCTGGCGGACTGGGACCGGCTGATCGAGGAGGAAACATGCGCATCGCGATGATCTCGGAGCACGCCAGCCCACTCGCCGTTCTCGGCGAGGAGGACGCCGGCGGGCAGAACACGCACGTGGCGGAGCTGGCCGCCGCGCTGGTCGGCGAGGGGCACGATGTACGTGTCTACACCCGCCGGGACTCCCCCGCCCTGCCCGACACCGTGCCCACGGCGGAGGGCTACCGGGTGTGCCACGTGCCGGCCGGCCCGGCGCTGCGGGTGCCGAAGGACGAGCTGCTGCCGCACATGGGTGAGTTCGGGCGCTGGCTGGCCGGCCAGTGGCGCGACGGCGACTGGACGCCGGACGTGGCGCACGCCCACTTCTGGATGAGCGGCCTGGCCACGCTGCACGCCGGCCGGCGCACCGGCGTGCCGGTGGTGCTGACCTACCACGCCCTCGGCGCGGTCAAGCGGCGGCACCAGGGCCACCGGGACACAAGTCCACCAGGCCGGATCGGCTACGAGCGGGCCCTGGGACGGGCTGCCGACCGGGTCATCGTGCAGTGCCAGGACGAGATCGGCGAGCTGGTCCGCCTCGGCGTGCCCCGGTCCCGGATGGCGCTGGTCCCCTCCGGGGTCAACCAGGAGATGTTCCGTCCCGACGGGCCGGCCGTCCCCCGCGACCCGGCCCGCCCCCGGATCATCACCGTCGGTCGGATGGTGGAGCGCAAGGGCTTCCAGGACGTCGTCCGGGCCCTGCCGGCCGTACCCGACGCGGAGTGCGCGGTGGTCGGCGGCCCGCCGGCCGAACTGCTCCCCGCCGACGGCTTCGCCCGCCGGCTCGGCACGCTGGCCGAGTCCTGCGGGGTGGCCGACCGGGTGAAGCTGGTCGGCGCCGTGCCCCGCGAGGAGATGGGTCGCTGGTACCGCTCGGCCGACATCCTGGTCGCCGCCCCCTGGTACGAGCCGTTCGGGCTCACCCCGCTGGAGGCGATGGCGTGCGGCGTGCCGGTGATCGGGTCGAACGTGGGCGGCATCGCCGACACGGTGGTCCACGGGCTGACCGGCGACCTCGTGCCGCCCCGGGACCCCCGGGCGCTGGGCACCGCGATCCGTCGGCTGCTCGCCGACAAGGTCCGCCGCTTCGCGTACGCCACGGCGGCGCTGGACCGGATCCGCAGCCGGTACTCGTGGAAGCGCTGCGCCGAGCAGCTCGGCGCGGTCTACGCCGCGGTCAGCACCGTCGGCCGTCCCGCCTCGGCGGTGGCGTGATGACCATGTCGCTCTCCACTCTCGACACGCACCTGGCCAACCTCGCGGCGGCGCTGCTGCCGTACCGGCAGGAGGCCGAGCGGCTCAGCGCGTGGGGCACCGAGGTGGCCTGGACCCTGGCCCGGGGCGGCCGGCTGCTGGTGGCCGGCAACGGCGGCAGCGCCGCCGAAGCCCAACACCTCACCGCCGAACTCGTCGGCAAACTCCGCGACGACCGCCAACCCCTCTCCGCCATCGCCCTGCACGCCGAAACCAGCGCCCTCACCGCCATCGGCAACGACTACGGCTACGACGAAGTCTTCGCCCGCCAGGTCCGCGCCCACGGCCGCCCCGGCGACATCCTCCTACTCATGTCCACCAGCGGCACCAGCACCAACCTCCTCACCGCCGCCCACGCCGCCCACGACACCGGACTACGAACCTGGGCCCTCACCGGACCCACCCCCAACCCCCTCGCCGACGCCTGCCACGACGTCCTCGCCGTCCCCTCACCCGACAGCCAGGTCGTCCAGGAACTCCACCTCGTCACCAGCCACCTCCTCTGCGAGTACGTGGACCAGGCGCTGCCGATGGTGCGCGGCCTGCCGCGGCTGGCCCCGCCGGCCCCGCGCGGCGTCGGCCCCGCCGACCGGTTCGGTCTGGACGGTCGCGCGCTGACCGCCGCCGGCCGCGGCGCCAACGGCCACGGCCGCAACGGCCACGGCGCGAACGGCAACGGCCCAGCCGGCAGCACCGCGAACGGCCGAGCCGCGAACGGCGGCGCCATCGACGGCCACGGCCCCGACGGACACGCCGTGATCGGCAGCGCGACGAACGGCCACGGCCGGAACGGCAATGCCACGAACGGACGCGACCCTGACGGCCACGGCCCGAACGGCAGCGCCGCGAACGGCCACGGTCCGAACGGCTCCGGGCGCCGGCGCGACGGGACGGCGTCGTGAGCGGCGCGCTGGTGGTGGTCGGCGACGCCCTGCTGGACCGGGACGTGGTGGGCGCGGTCGACCGCGTCTGCCCGGACGCGCCGGTGCCGGTGCTCGACGAGCGGTCGGCCACGGACCGGCCCGGCGGGGCGGGGCTCGCCGCGCTGCTCGCCGCCGCCCAGGGAGCCGACGTCGCCCTGGTGACCGCGCTCGCCGACGACCCGGCGGCCGCCCGCCTCGCCGAGCTGCTGACCGCCGCCGGGGTGCGGCTCCTCCCGCTGCGGATGCCCGGCGCGACGCCGGAGAAGATCCGGCTGCGCGCCGGCGGGCAGACCCTGCTGCGCCTCGACCGGGGCGGCGGGCCGCAGGCCCCCGCCGAGCCGCCCGAGGCGGCCCTGGAGGCGATCGCGGGCGCCGGGGCGATCCTGGCCAGCGACTACGGGCGGGGCCTGCTGCGGCAGCCGACGTTGCGCGCGGCACTGGCCGAGGCGTCCGCGCCGGTGGTCTGGGATCCCCACCCCCGGGGGCCGGCGGCGGTCCCCGGGGCCCGGCTGACCACGCCGAACCTGGCCGAGCTGCGCCAGCTCACCGGGGACGCCGGGGGCGGCACCCCGCTCTCCACCGCCACCCGTGCCGGGCAGGAGCTGCGCCGTCGGTGGCGGGTCGGGGCGGTCGCCGTGACGATGGGCGCGGACGGTGCGGTGCTCTGCCACTCGGGCGGCACCCCGCTGGTGGTGCCGCCGCCCTCCGGAGTGGACGAGGCGGAGGACACCTGCGGCGCCGGGGACCGGTTCGCCGCCGCCGCGGCCACCGCGCTGGCCGGCGGGGCGGTGGCCGCCGAGGCCGTCGCCGAGGCCGTCGCCGCCGCGTCGGCGTACGTCGCGGCGGGCGGGGCGGCCGGGCTGCACCGCGAACCTCCACCGTCCCGCCCGTCGGCCGCGGCGCCGGGCCCCGCCGACGAGCTGGTGGCGAGGGTACGCGCCGACGGCGGCACCCTGGTCGCCACCGGCGGCTGCTTCGACATCCTGCACGCCGGGCACGTCGCCACCCTCCAGGCGGCCCGACGGCTCGGCGACGCCCTGGTGGTCTGCCTCAACTCCGACCGCAGCGTGCGCGGGCTGAAGGGACCGGACCGCCCGCTGCACGGCGAGGCCGACCGCGCACGGCTGCTGGCCGCGCTGGACTGCGTCGACGCGGTCGTCGTCTTCGACGAGCCGACCCCGCACGCCGTGCTGTCCCGGCTGCGGCCCGACGTCTGGGTCAAGGGCGGCGACTACGCCGGCGACGACGCCCCGGAGTTGCCCGAGGCGGAGCTGGTACGCGGCTGGGGCGGCCGCGTCGTCACCGTCCCGTACCTGGCCGGCCGGTCGACCACGGCCACCATCACCGCCGCGCGCCGGCGCGGCGGCCAACTCACCAGAGGAGCGGCATGAGCAAGGATCTGAACGGAATGGCGGTGCTGGTCACCGGCGGGTCGAGCGGGCTCGGCGCGGCCGTGGTGACCGCGGTGGCGAAGGCCGGCGGTCGGCCGTACGTGCTGGACCGGCAGCCGCCCGCCGACGGGGTGCCCTGGATCGAGTGCGACCTGGCCGACACCCGGGCCGCCGAGGCGGCCACCCGGCAGCTCGCCGAGCGCTCCGGTGGGCTGGACGCGGTGGTCACGGCGGCGGGGGTGGACGTGCCGGGCCGGCTGGCCGACGTGCCGGGCGAGACCTGGGACCGGATCGTCGCCGTCAACCTGACGGGCACCGCCGCGGTCGTGCGGGCGGCCCTGCCGTGGTTGGAGCGCTCGCACGGCACCGTGGTGACCGTCGCGTCCACGCTGGGGGTCAAGGCAGTCAGCGACGCCACCGCCTACTGCGCCGCCAAGTTCGGCGTCGTCGGCTTCACCCGCGCCCTCGCCGCCGAACTCGCCGGCACCATCAACGTCACCCTCCTCATCCCCGGCGGCATGCACACCCACTTCTTCGACGACCGCGACCCGGCCTACAAACCCGGACCCGACGCCAACCTCAACAACCCCGCCGACACCGCCAACGCCATCATGTTCGCCCTCACCCAACCCACCGGCTGCGCCGTCCGCGAAATGATCGTCTGCCACGAACAAGAAACCTCCTACCCGTGATCCTCACCCTCCGCGCCCTCGGCGTCGGCGACCTCACCACCGCCACCCCCGCCCTGCGCGCCCTACGCACCACCCACCCCCACGAAGAACTCGCCCTCGCCGCACCCCACTGGCTCACCCCACTGGTCGACCTCATCGGCGGCATCGACACACTCCTCGACACCCCCGGCCTCGGCCCCATCCCCTGGACCGGCCCACCCCCACACCTCGCCGTCAACCTCCACGGCCACGGCCCCCAGTCCCACCACATGCTCGCCCACACCCGACCCGACCGACTCCTCGCCTACACCAACCCCGACGCCGGCCACCACGACGGACCACACTGGCGAGACGACGAACACGAAATCCACCGCTGGTGCCGACTACTCAACTGGTACGACATCCCCACCGACCCCACCGACCTCACCCTCCACCGACCACCACCGGACGGGCTGCCGACCGGAGTGAGCATCGTCCACCCCGGCGCGAAGGCGTCGGCGCGACGCTGGCCGCCGGCCCGGTTCGCGGCGGTCGCGCGGGAGCTGAACCGTCGGGGGCACCGGGTGGTGGTCACCGGGACACCGGGCGAGCGGGCGATCGCGGTGGAGGTGGCGCGCGGCGCCGGGCTGCCGGACACCGCCGTGCTGGCCGGGGAGACCGGGATCGGCGAGCTGGCCGCGCTGGTCGCCCACGGGCGGCTGGTGGTCAGCGGGGACACCGGCATCGGGCATCTCGCCACCGCGTACGGCACGCCGTCGGTGCTGCTGTTCGGTCCGGTGTCGCCGGCGCTGTGGGGCCCGCCGCCGGGCCGGCCCCGGCACCAGGCCCTCTGGGCGGGACCAGTGGCGGGGCGGGCGGACGCCGTACCCCATCCGGCGCTGGCGGCGCTCGACGTGCCCGACGTCCTCGCGGCCGTGGACCGGGCCGAGCGCGGCGCGGCCGACGGGCGGGTCCCGGCGGCGCGGGCCGGCTGGTCGGCGGCCCCGTCGCGTGAGGCGCGCCACCCCACGTTTACCGACCGGTAGCTTCGGGCCGTAGCCTGGGGCGATGAGCGCGACGGGGGAATACCGGCAGGAGTTCGTCGAGGTCGACGGGGCGCGGCTCGGACTCCAGGTCCACCCCGAACCGGACGGCGTCGCCGACGCGCCGGTCGTGCTGATCACGCCCGCGATGGGCGTCCGCGCCCGCTACTACCGGCCGTTCGCCGCCGCCCTGCGCGCCGCCGGCCTCGCCGTCGCGGTGGCCGACCTGCGCGGCACCGGGGAGAGCACCCCGGCGCCGAGCCGCGCCTGCCGCTACGGCTACGCCGAACTCGCCACCGACGTCGGCGCCGTGCTGGCGGCGCTGAAGTCCCGGCGGGACGGGCGGAAGACGGTGCTGCTGGGGCACTCCCTGGGCGGGCAGGCCGCGCTGCTGCACCTCGCCGTGCACGGCGGGCACGACGTCGACGGGCTGGCCCTGGTCGCCGTGGGCGTGCCGTGGTGGCGCAGCTACCCGGGCCTGCGCGGGTACGGCGTCCTGCCGTACACCCAGGGGATCGCGGCGACGGCCCGGCTGCTCGGCGTCTGGCCCGGCTGGGGCTTCGGCGGCCGGCAGGCGCGCGGGGTCATCCGGGACTGGGCGCACACCGCGCGGACCGGCCGCTTCCCCCGGCTGGACGGGGTGGACGCCGAGGCGGCCGTGCGCGACCTGCGCACCCCCGTGCTCGCCGTCAGCGTGGACGACGACCAGTACACCCCGCACGAGACGGTCGACCACCTCTGCGCGAAGCTGGCCGCGGCGCCCGTCGCGCGCGAGCGCTACACCGCGGCGCAGGCCGGCGCCCGGATGGACCACTTCACCTGGGTACGCGCCGGCGCGCCGCTGGCGGCCCGGGTGGCCCGTTTCGCCGCGGACCTGCCGGCCCGCTGACGCGGGTCCACACCCGTCGGGCCCTGCCGGGGCGCTGACCACGCGTCCGCGTCCGACGGATCCCGTGGGGCGCGTCGACCGCTTCCTCGCGGACCCGCGGCTGACGCGCGTGCTCAGTCGACCCGCAGCGCGAGCAGGGCGATGTCGTCGCCCGGTTCGGCGGCCAGCTCCGCGAGGAGCACGTCGCAGAACTCCTCCAGCGGCAGGTGCCGCAGCCGCCCGGCCGCCTCCCGCAGTCGGTCGATCCCCGCGTCGATCGGGGCGGCGCGGCGCTCGACCAGCCCGTCGGTGTAGAGCACCAGGGTCGCCCCCGGGTCGAGGAACAGCTCGTGGTCGGCGCGGCCGACGGGCCCCACGCCGAGCAGCGGGTCCGGGTCGGAGGCCAGCAGCCGCGCCGCGCCGTCCGGTGGCACCAGCACCGGGGGCGGATGTCCGGCGTTGCACCAGGTCAGGTGGGCCCGGTCGGGCTCGCCGGAGGCGTCCGGGGTGCGGATGTGGCCGAGCACGGCCGAGGCGAGGGTGGTCACGCCCAGCCCGTGCAGGGCGCGCTCCAGCCCGGAGAAGATCGCCGCCGGCCGCTCCCCCAGCACGTACGCCACCCCGCGCAGGGTGCTGCGGATCTGCGCCATCGCGGCCAGCGCGGCGCGGTCGTGCCCGGTGACGTCGCCGATCACCACGGTGGTGGCCCCGTCGGCGGCCCGGAAGGCGTCGTACCAGTCCCCACCGACCTGCTCGTGCTCCACCGCCGGCAGGTAGCGCACCGCGACGGCCAGACCGGCCACCGCCGGCGGGTCGGAGAGCAGGCTGCGTTGCAGCGTCTCGGAGGTCTGCCGCTGCGCCCGGTGCACCCGGATCCGGTCGAGGGTCTGCGCGCACTGCGCCGCGAACGCGCCCAGCACCTCGACCTCGGCCGGCTCGAACGGGTGCGGGTCGCGCCAGCCGACGGTCAGCGAGCCGAGCAACCGCTCCCCCACCCGCAGCGGCAGCGCGGCCCACGACTGCAACCCGGTCGAGGCGACCACGTCGGCCATCGCGTCGGCGAAGCGGAGGGCGGCGGCCCGGTCGGGCAGGAGGACCGGCTCGCCCACGTTCGCCGCCACGCAGGCCGGCAGCGGATCGCTCAGGGGCAACTCGCCGGAGCGGGCCCAGGCGCCGCCGAGGCCGTCGGTGACGGTGAGGCGCAGCAGATCGGCGTCGTCGCGCACCGCGACGGCTCCCCCGTCGGCGCCGAGCGCGACGAGGCCCCGCTCGACCACCACCTCCGTCAGCTCGGCGACGCTCTCGCAGGCCGCCAGTTGGGCCGCCAGTTCGACCAGGGCCGCGAGGCGGCGGTTCGCCACCGCCTGGGCGTCCAGGGCCGTACGCAACTCCCGCGCGCGGGCGTACAGGTCGGCCTCGGCCGCCGCCATCCGCCGCCGGAAGCTCTCCCCGCGGGCCCGCTCGTCGCGGGCGCGCCGCCGCTCCTGCACGAAGTCCGTGACGTCCTCGGGCCGGTGCAGCAGCAGCGCGACCCGGCCGCCGTCGTCGAGGACCGGCACGTTCACGGGGCTCCAGTACCGCCGCGCGAAGCCCCCCGCGCCGTCCGGGATGTCGTAGCGCTGCACCGCCATGGTGTCGGGCCGGCCGGTGTCGCGGGCGCGCAGCAGCGACGCCCGCAGGTTGGGCACGCCCGTGCCGTCGGGGTCGTCCGGGTTCGCCGGGAACGCGGCGAACAGCTCCCGGCCGATCAGCTCCTCCCGGGTGCGCCCCGTGGCGCGCAGGTAGGCCCGGTTGACCTCGACGATCACCAGCTCGGGGGTGAGTACCAGGTACGGCGACGGCGCGGCGTCGAACAGGCTCGCGTACCGCACCCGCGCCGGCCCGTCCACCAACTCCCGCACGTCGCCCATCTCCCACCGACCTCGCCCACCCGCCCGTACGCGCCCCGGGCGGCGTGCCCCGCCGCCCGGGGGCCCGCTCACTCGTCGGTCTCGACGGGCACCATCTCGCCGTCGCGTTCGACGCGGGTCTCGCCCCGCTCGGGCGGCGGCGGCACCTGGGCGGTCGTGACGCGCGGGTCGTTGCCGGGGTGCATGAGCACCGCGTCGGTGGAGGCGGTCTTCTCCCGGCTCTCGTCGGGCTGCGACATCCTCTTCCCCTCTCGCTCGGCTCGTCCGTCAGGGATCTACCCGCCACCGGCCCCGCCGACTCCTCTCCCGCCGGTCCCGGTCGCCGGTCCGGCCGGATCGGCTCCCGCCGGGCGGTGACGCCACCGGCTCCCGGTCTTCCCCGGTATCCGTGCGGCCGCGCCGTATCAGCGGGTGACCGACGGGATTAGCGGACCGGGCGGCGGGTATGCCGCACCGCCCGACACGGTGGAAGGGGATCAGATGTCCGAACGGCACACCGCATTGCGCTCGATGCACGATCTGGGCCTGGCGGCCTGGTTCGGGGGCTCCCTGATGGGAGCGTTCGGGGTCAACGGCGCGGCGGCACAGATGAACGACTCGACCCAGCGGCTGCCGATGGCCTCGGCCGGCTGGGCCCGGTGGACCCCGGTGAACGCGGCCGCGATCGGCGCCCACCTCGCCGGTGCCGTCGGCGAGCTGGTGACGGAGAGCCCTCGGGTGGCGGCCCAGGCGGGCGTCGCCCGGGCCAGCACGCTGAAGACCGCGCTGACGGTCGGGGCGCTGGCGGTGACCGGCTACAGCCGACTGCTCGGCATGAAGCTGGAGAAGGCCGGCGGCCCACCCGTCGAGGGAGTCACCGAACCCAACTCGCAGACGCCGTCGAACGTGGCGTCGAGCCAGCGGCAGATGCGGATGCTCCAGTGGGCGGTCCCCGCGTTGACGGGGGCGCTCATCGTGGTCACCGCCTACATGGGCGAGCAGCAGAAGCCCGGCGAGGTGTTCCGGGGGATGCTCGGCCGCGCGGGCGGGATGCCGAAGGGGATGGGCGCGCTGATGGCGATGGGCGCGGCCAAGAAGAAGCGGATGTCGATGTCCGGCCGCTGACGCGGGCGACGCGCCGACCGGCGTCCCGCCGACTCCTCGGCGGCGGGACGCCGCTCGGCGTGTCCCGCGCCGGTTCCTCCGGAGCGGGACACGCCGCCCGGCGGGTCCGACGCCCGCCCGGCGGATTCAAAACGCCCGCCGGCCCGGTTCGGCGGGCAGGCGGCCGGTTCGGCGGGTGCCGGACGCAGGCATGACCCGCCCCGGGACGGGCAATCGGGTCCGGTACCGGCGGGACCGACCCAGCGAGGTGACCATGGCGGCAGGAGACGGACGAAGCCGGAGCGGACGCACACCGGAATCGGTCACCCCGTGGGTGACCAGGGACGGCCTGGACTCGGAGCCGCCCTGGGGCACCGGTGAGCACGATCCGATGGACGAGGGCAGCGAGGAGACCGCCGTACCCGAGGGTCGGCGCGGGGACCGGCGCGCCGGCGAGCCGGCGGGACCGTCCGGGCCGGCGGGCCGGCACGGCTTCGGATCGGTCGAGCCGACCCCGACGATGCCCGCCGGTCCCGGCGCGCCGCCGGACCCGGCGCCGTCCCGGCGGTCGTTCCCGGAGGCGGCCGACGTCGAGGAGCGGACGGAGGACGCGCTGCGCACCAGGGGACGCCGCTCCTGAGGGACCCGACTCCTCGCCCGAGGCCGGCCTCCGGCCGGCGGGCGGTCAGGCTCGGGGAGCGGCCGCGCGCAGCAGCCGGAGTTGACCGATCTCGGCGACGTTCTTCATCAGCTCGGCGTTGGCCCAGGCGACCATGTGCGTGACCGTGTGCCCGGAGTCGTCCTGCCAGGGAAACGGGGCGGTGCGGTCGAGGTCGGCGTCGGTGAGGCCGTCGAGCACGTCAAGCCACTCCGTACGCAGCCCACGCAGCCAGGCGACGGTGGGCCCGCCCGCACCAGGCCAGGCGACGTCGGTGCGCTGCCGTACGGTTCGACCCCGCAGGTGGTCGACGGCCACCGTCCACCACCAGCCGATGTGCCAGGTCAGCCAGGCGATCGTCGGAACCGGGACCGGATCGGGCTCGGTGTCTGCCCAGTCGGGCACCAGGTCGCCGTTCGCGTCGCGGCGCACCGTCCAGCAGTGTTCGGCCGGCTCCCAGAGGAAGTCGGCCGGTTCGAGGCGCTCCAGGTGGTGTTCGAACAGCGCCCAGGTCAGGTCGAACTGCCAGCGCAGGAGCGCGCGAGAGGATTCCGGCACCGGCCGATCATGTCGCAGGACACGCGGCCGGGTCGACGGAATATGGACCGGAGCCCGGGGTCGACGGCCACGCTCCGCCCGGGGCTCCGGTCCGATGTCTCCGGGCTCAGCCGCCGACGGCGTCCTCGGGGGTCCGCGTCGGCGCGGGCGCGACCGGGTGACCGGTGTCGTCCACCAGGCCGGGCGCCATGCTGCCGCCGTGCGCCTCCTGCGCCTCCCGGGTCTCGCGCGCCGCCGCGTCCTGCGGTACGCCCGGCATCTCGTCACCGGGCCGCTGCTGCCGCTGCTCACTCATGGGTCGCTCCTCCCGTCGGTCGACGCCACCGGCGGTACCCGGCCCGTCCCGGCGAAAACCTGACCGACGGGGTGGGACCGCCCACTTCGACACCGGGCTGTGCCGCCGGTCCAGTCGTGCCGGCTGCCGTCCCGGCCGGCCGGGACGGGCGCCGTCAGGCGGACGACGCCGCCTCCGCCCGAGCCGGTCGCCCCACCGGCTCGACGCCCAGCAGCCGGGCCAGCCGTTCCGCGTCGCGCTGGGCCTGGTCGCCGCAGCAGTTGTTGAACAGGACGTGCAGCTCGTCGGCCTGGCCGGCAAGCTCGGTCAGCAGCTCCGACCAGCGGCGCAGCTCCTCGTCGCCGTACGCGTAGCGGAACTTCTCCTGCTTGTCGCCCGTCCCCCACGCGGTGCTGTGGCCATGGAAGCGGACAACCGCCAGCTCCGACGTGGCGAACAGGATGGGCGGCACCGACGACGGGTGCCCCTGGGGCATGTCCACGCAGACGAAGGAGAGGCCGCGCTCCCGCAGGAAGCCCAGCGTCTCCAGCGCCGCCGTGCCGTCGAACCAGGACCCGTGGCGCAACTCGACGGCGACCCGCCACGGCCGGCAGCGCTCGGCCACCTCCGCGATCCGTCGTTCGGCGGCGGCGCCGCGGGCCAGCCACGGCGGGAACTGGAGCAGGACCGCGCCGAGCCGGTCGGCCGCCGCGATCGGCTCGAGCGCCGCCCGGAACCGGTCCCACAGCTCGTCGTACGCGGCCGTCGGCAGGTCCCGGCGGCGGACGCGGCCCTGGCCGCCGGCCGGGCGCAGATCGCGGGGCAGCATCGCCACCGGCGTCGGGTGGCCGGTGAAGAGGCTGAACGCCTTGACGTCGAAGGTGAACCCCTCCGGCGTGGCGTCGACCCAACTCTGGGTCGTCTCCGGCACCGGCACGGCGTAGTAGGAGGTGTCCACCTCGACCATGGGGAACCGCTCGGCGTAGAAGTTGAGCCGGCCGGCCGGAGTGTTCGCCCGGCGCGGGTACCAGCCCGAGCGCAGCAGCATCTGGTCCGCCCAGGATGACGTGCCCACCTTGATGACACCCATGTAGTTCACTGAACCGCGTACCGGACGAATCGGCAACCGCTGGCGGAAACCGGCGTACGCCCGCGCCTTCCTGTCGGTGGTCGCGCCTAGGGTGACTCCCGTCTGGACGACCGGAGAAGGGTGGCAGGGATGACGATGTCCGAGCAGCTGACCGGGGAGCGGGCCGAGCTGACGCAGACCCTGCGCCTGCACCGCGGGTTCCTGCGGCAGACCGTCGCGGGGCTCACCGACGAGCAGGCCGCCACCCGCAGCACGGTCAGCGAGCTGTGCCTGGGCGGCCTGATCAAGCACGTGGCGACGGTCGAGCAGCGGTGGGCGCGGTTCGCGGTCGGCGGCGCCGACGCGATGAACAGCGAGCCCCTCGACTGGGCCGGGCAGTTCCGGATGACCGACGGCGAGACGCTGGCCGGGCTGCTCGCCCACTACGACGAGGTGGCCGCCGCGACCGACGAGCTGATCGCCACGCACGACCTCGACGCCGCCCACCCGCTGCCGCAGGCGCCCTGGTTCGAGCCGGGCGCGACGTGGTCGGTCCGCCGCGTCCTGCTGCACCTGATCGCCGAGACCGCCCAGCACGCGGGACACGCCGACATCCTCCGCGAGTCGATCGACGGCGCCAAGACCATGGGCTGAGCTGCCCGGGGGCATCCTCCGCGCCCTCTCCGGCCCGGCGCTTGTCGGACGTCACACCCGATCCGTGTGACGCCCCGACGGTGGGTGGCGCTGAGGGACACGAGATGAAAGCACACCGGATGGACCAGGAAACCGTCGAGCGGCTGCTCGGCGGTCCGGTCGTCGACCCGCAGGACGTTTCGCGACCGGTCGCGTCGCTCCTGACCGCGGTCCGGGCCGCACCCCTCCCCGGTGAGCTCACCGGGGAGGACGCCGCGGTGCGGGCGTACCGGCTGGCCCGGGCCGGCACTCCCGTCGGCACGCCGGCGCGCGGCCGGTCCCCGATGCTCGCCAGGCTCGGCGTCCGCGCGGCGATCGCCGGTGCCGCCCTCGTCGTCACCGGCGGGGTGGCGTACGCCGCCACCGGTGGCACGCTGCCCGGGCCGCTGCGCGGCCCCGCCCCGTCCACCGCGCCCGCCACCGCGCCCGCTCCGCATGGCTCCGCCCCGGCCGCCTCCCCCACCCGGGCCGAGGGCCGGCCCGCCACGCCCGGGTCCACGGTGGACGTCCCGCCCGAGCAGCGGGCGGCGGTGACGAAGCTGTGCCGGGCCTACCGGGCCGACGGGGACGACCCGGACCGCGCCCTGGACAAGCCGGTCTACGACGGCCTCGTCCGCGCGGCCGGTGGGCGCGGCAAGGTGACCGGCCTCTGCGACCGCCTGCTCAGCGAGGCACCCGAGAGCCCGGGAGGGTCCGGCACACCGACCGACCGCCCCGGGGTCGAACCGACCGCCCGGCCGACCGGGCGGCCCGCGATATCGCCGTCGGTGCCGGCCGGGCTGCCGCCGGTGCCCGGCGTCCAGGTGACCCCCGGCATCCAGGTCACGCCCGGCGGCGTCCAGCTCTCGCCCGACCGGGATCGGCGCCCCCCGAGCAGCGGCGACGAGCGCTGACCCACGCCCCCGCCCGACCCCGACCCCGGGCGGGCCGCGGGCATCGGGCGGCGAGCCGCAGGCGGCGGGCGGCGGGCGGCGGGCGGCTGGCGGCTGGCGGCTGGCGGCTGGTGAGGCGATCTCACCCGGACGGGGTGACTCCCACCGCCCGGAGTCCGAACGCCCGAACCGCGCCTCGGCCGCCGACGCGGCCTGGGCCGGATCACACCCACCTCGCCGAACTGCCCTGCGCAACGCCCGCAGGGTCGGCCCGGCGCCCCCACGGTCTGCCCGGCGCCCTCAGCGGTCGGCCCGCCCACCGATCGGCCCGCGACCTAAGCGGTCGGCCCGGCACCCTCACGCCCACCGATCGGCCCGCGACCTCACCGGTAGGCCCGCGCTCGCGCGGTTGGCGCGGCACGTGGGAGCGGCAGCGGCCGTTTGACCTGGTGCTGAGCGGGCAGGCGAGGAACCGGAGACGAGAACCGGAGAACAGGAGACGGCCATGCGCGCGCTGCGGTTGCCGAGCTGGAAGTCGGAACCCGAACTGGTCGAGGTCGACGAGCCCACCCCGGGCCCGGGACAGGTGGTGGTGAAGATCGGCGCTGCCGGGGCGTGCCACTCCGACCTGCACCTGATGCACGACTTCGAGGCCGGCGCGGTGCCCTGGAATCCGCCGTTCACGCTCGGCCACGAGAACGCCGGCTGGGTGCACGCCGTCGGCGACGGGGTGACCGGGCTGACGGTGGGCCAGCCCGTGGCGGTGTACGGACCGTGGGGCTGCGGCACCTGCGCCCGCTGCCGGGTGGGGGTCGACCCGTACTGCGAGAACATCGCCGAGGCGCCGGTGCCCGGCGGGGGCGGCGGCCTCGGCCTGGACGGCGGCATGGCCGAGTACATGCTGGTGCCGCAGGCCCGGCAGGTGGTGCCGCTGCCCGACGGGCTCGACCCGGTGCTGGCGGCGCCGCTGACCGACGCGGGGCTCACCCCGTACCACGCGATCCGGCGTTCCTGGCCGAAGCTCGGCCCGACCAGCACCGCCGTGGTGATCGGCGTGGGCGGCCTGGGGCACGTCGGCGTGCAGATCCTCAAGGCCACCACCTCGGCCCGGGTGATCGCGGTGGACACCCGCGAGGAGGCGCTGAAGCTGGGCGAGGAGTGCGGCGCCGACCTCACCATGCTCTCCGGCGAGGGCACCGCCGAGGAGATCCGCCGGGCCACCGGCGGCCGGGGCGCGGACGTGGTCCTGGACTTCGTCGGCGCCGACCCCACCCTCGCGCTCGGCGTCGCCGCCGCCCGCACCGTCGGCGACCTCACCATCGTCGGCATCGGCGGCGGCACCCTGCCGGTGAGCTTCTTCTCGGTGCCGTACGAGGTGAGCATCCAGACCACCTACTGGGGCAGCCGGCCGGAGCTCATCGAGGTGCTCGAACTGGGCGCCCGTGGCCTGGTGAAGCCGAAGGCGACCACCTTCGGGCTCGACGAGGCGGTCGTCGCGTACCGGAAGATGGCCGACGGCACCCTGGAGGGCCGGGCCGTCGTCGTGCCCTGACCGCCGCGTCCTAAAGTGATCATGTGGTCGCGGCGCTGGAGCTCTACCTGGACACCGACGCCACCCGACGGATCCGGGTGCTCTGGGACGCGCTGGAGTCCGAGGGTGTGCAGAGCATGCGCTCGCTGCTGGAGCAGCGGCACCGGCCGCACGTCTCGCTCGCCGTCGCGCCCCGCTTCGATCCGGAGCGGGTGGCGGCGGCGCTGCGCGGCACGGTGGTGGCCGCCCCGCTGCGGCTCAGCTTCCAGCACGCCGGCCAGTTCGTCGGCCGGGTGCTCTGGCTGGGCCCGACCCCAACCGCCGAGTTGCTCGCGCACCACGCTCGGGTGCACGGGCGGCTGGCCGAGGCCGGGATCGGGCTTGTCGAGCACTACCAGCCGGGGCGGTGGGTGCCGCACTGCACGCTGTCGATGCGGGTGCCGAACGCCCTGATGGCCGCCGCCGTACGCCGTTGCCTGGAGATGCTGCCGCTGGAGGCGACCGTGGTCGGCGCGGCCCTCACCGACCACGCCCGGGGCCTGTCCCTTCCGTTGCCCTGAGGGTGGCGACGGGGGTGCGGGTGGCGGCCTCCGCGACCGGCGTGGGTGGTGGCGCCGCCCCGCGTCGCGTCAGGGCCACCCCGGCGAGCACGACGACCATTCCGGCGACCGTCCGTGGGGTCAGGCTCTCCCCCAGGAAGACGGCTCCCAGCGCCACGGACACCACCGGCAGCAGGTATCCGACGGCGGCGGCGTTGGTCGCGCCCTCCTCCGCGATGACCCGGAAGGTGAGGTGGAAGGTGACCGCCGTGCAGAGCACGCCGAGGACGAGGACGGCGATCGCGGTCGCCGGAGTCGGCCGGGGCGCGGTCAGGCCACCGGCGGGCAGGGCGAGCAGGCTCCACCCGGTGGCGGCCACGAGTTGGGCGGCCGACAGCGCGATGGTCGGGACGCCCCGACCGGCCAGCTCGCGGCCCATCCAGGCGAAGCCGACCGCGTAGCTGGCGGCGGCCCCCAGGATGGCGAGCGAGTCCACGCTGACGAGGCCCGCCCGCCCCCAGGGCGCGAAGATCAGCGTCACGCCGGCGAAGCCCAGCAGCAGGCCGGTCAGCCGGATCGGGCGCGGCGTCCGCTCCGCCCCGAGTGCGATGCCGAGCAGCAGCGCCCAGAACGGCGTCGTCGCGTTCAGCACGCCGGCCACCCCGGAGTCGACGGTCCGCTGGCCGACGCTGAACAGCGCGAACGGCAGGGCGTTGCAGAGGAAGGCGGCCACGACCAGGCGGCTCCACGTCGCCCGGTCGCGGGGCAGGCGGTGCCCCGCCCAGCGGCAGGCGGCCAGCAGCGCGGCGGCGCCGAGGGCGCACCGGGCGAACGTGACCTGGGCGGGCGACAGCTCCGCCAGGGCCACCTTGATCCACAGGAAGGTCGAACCCCACAGCAGGGCCAGTACGCCCAGCCGCGGCACCGCCCACGGTCCCGCGCCCATCGCCGCCCCCGTCGTCGGTCGCTCATCTGTCGCGCTCCACCGTCCCCCGGCCGACTCGACAGGACAAGTGAATGTTTCTGCGCGACTGTTAAGGTCTGCTGCATGCTCGACGTACGGCGGATGCAGGTGCTGCGCGCGGTGGTGACCGGCGGGTCGGTGACGGCGGCGGCGGCCCACCTGGGCTACACGCCCTCCGCGGTCAGCCAGCAGATCGCCGCGCTGGAGCGGCAGGCGGGCGCCGCGCTGCTGGAACGGTCCGGCCGGGGCGTCCGCCCGACGGCGGCCGGGCTGCTGCTGGCCGAGCACGCGGCCGTCATCGGCCGGCACCTCGCCGAGGCGGAGACGGCCCTGGCCGAGTTGCGGGCCGGGCGCACCGGGCGGCTCGCGGTCCGCTACTTCGCCACCGCCGGCGCCGCCCTGGTGCCGCCGGCGCTGGCCCGCTTCCGCCGGGACCACCCCGACGTCCGCGTCGACCTGCGACTGGTCGACCCCGACGACCCGCTGCCGGAGGTCGAGCGGGGCGAGGCCGACCTGGCCGTCGTGGTGCACCCCCGGGGCCGGGCGAGCCGCGCCGGCGTCCGCCTCGTCCACCTGCTCGACGACCCCTACCTGGCCGTCCTGCCCCAAAGGCACCGACTGGCCGGCAGGCAGGTGCTGGACCTGGCCGACCTGGCCGACGAGCCCTGGGTGGGCAGCGAGCCCGCCGGCCCGTGCCGGGAGGTCGTGCGCGACGCGTGCGGCGCCGCCGGCTTCAGCCCTCACGTCGCGGTCGAGAGTGAGGACTACCCGACCACGCAGGCGTTCGTGGCCGCCGGGCTCGGGGTGGCGGTGGTCCCGCACACCGGTCTGGACAGCCCGCGTCCCGACGTGGTCGTGCGCCCCCTGCGCAACCCGAGCCCGACGCGCGCGATCCACGCGGCCGTGCGGGAGTCCACGCTGGACCAGCCCGCCCTGCGCGGCCTGGTCGACGCGCTCCGGCACGCGGCCGCGGCGCGCCGCTGACACACGGGGCCGCCGCGCGCCGCTGACACGCGGGGGCCACCGCGCGCCGCCGACACGCGGGGGCCGCCGCGGCCGCTGGCGCGTCCGCCCGTCAGGGACCGCCGGGGCGGGCGATCGACACACCACTATCCGTCGATGTCTTGACCGGGCGCGGCACTACCCTTACGTTCATCGGACGTCGTACGTCTTACGACTACCGTCCCCTGGAGGTGCCACCGTGCCCCTGCCCCGATCCCTGACCCTCGCCGTCGCCCTGGCGCTCGCCGTCACGGCCGGCACGTTCGCCGTCCCGCAGGTCGCGTCGGCGGCGCCCGCCGGCGTGACCGCCACCGTCGGCGCCGACTGCATCACCAGCCGGCTGACGCTGCTGCTCGACAACCGCAGCACCGCGACGCAGACCTTCACCGTCACCTGGCCGAACCGCAGCGGTTCACCGTGGACCCGCACCGTCGCCCCCGGCGCCACCAGCGAGCTCTACTGGACCCTGTCGCCGGGCACCCCGTACACGCTGCGTACGACCACCCCGACCGGGCTGGACGAGGAGGTCGGCGGCATCTTCCACTGTGGCACCGGCATGTCCGCGCTGGTGAGCGTCGACTGCACCGCCGGCCGCCTCCAGCTCGCCCTGGAGAACCGCACCACCACCAGCCGGACGTTCACCGTCACCTGGCCCGGGCGGTCCGGGTCACCCTGGACGCGCACCGTCGCCGCCGGCGGCAACGCCCTGCACTACTGGACCGTCCCGCCGGGCACCGCGTACGAACTGCGCACGACCGCGGCCGGCTTCGACACCACCCACCGGGGCACCGCCACCTGCGGCCTCACCCCCGGCACGCCGCGGCTCAACCACACCACCCTGATGAGCAGCAGCACCGTCATCCGCGGTCTCAACGGCCCGAACGGCCGCTACGACGGCACCGTCGCCTCCGTCCGCATCCCCGGCATGGCGGTCACCGGCAACGGCACGATCATCGCCGTCGCCGACGCCCGGGTCGACGGCTCGTACGACCTCGGCGGCGGCACCAACAACATCCAGCTCGCCATGACCCGCAGCACCGACGGCGGCCGCACCTTCGAGCAGCCCCGCGTCATCCTGGCCCCGCCGACCACCAGCGAGGGCGTCGGCGACCCGAGCCTGCTCGTCGACCGGACCACCGGGACGGTCTACTGCTTCTACACCTACTCCCCGCGCCCGGGCATCAGCTTCTGGTCCGGCTCGTCGGGCAGCAACGCGGCCGACGACCCGAACAGCATGCACCTGCGGTACATCACCAGCACCGACCACGGGGCGACGTGGAGCGCGCCGGTGGAGCTGAACCCGACGGTCAAGGACCCCACCTGGCGGCAGGTGTTCTTCTCCTCCGGGCACGGCATCCAGACCAGCAGCGGCCGGCTGGTGCAGCCGATCGCCTACCGGGACGCGGCCGGCACCAGCCACGCCGCCAACGTCTACAGCGACGACCACGGCCGCACCTGGCGGCGCGGCGGCTCCGCCGGGGCGAACATCAACGAGAGCAAGGCCGTCGAGCGCGGCACCGGGGCGGTCGTGCAGAACATGCGGCACAACGGCACCCGGTACCGCTACTACTCCACCTCCACCGACGGCGGCGCCACGTTCGGCGCGGCGACGGCCAGCGCCTCGCTGACCGACCCGCTGTGCAACGCCGACGAGATGTCGTACCTGACCCCGGCACAGGTCGGCGCGAACGGGGCGCCGGTGCGCACTCGCACCGTGCTGTTCAGCAACAACGCGCACCCGACGGCGCGGGAGAACCTGACGGTGCGGCTCTCCACCGACGACGGGGCGACCTGGCCGGCGCGCGCGCTGGTCCGACCCGGGGCGGCCGGCTACTCGACGATGGCCGTGCTCGCCAACGGCGAGGTGGGCAACCTCTACGAGATCGGCGCGGGCCAGGTCGTCTTCGCCCGGTTCACAATGGACTGGGTGCGCGGCGCCTGACCCGGCGCGGTCCCGGCACGTTCGGCGTGCCGGGACCGCGCGACCGCGGCCGGCGGCGCGAGCTCCGCCGGCCGCGGGTTGTCCTCGCGGCGGTCGCGGGTGGATCCTGTACGGGATCGACCGAGGCGAATCTATCGGAGGTTCGGATGCGTCGTCTCTCGCTCGCCCTGCTCCTGCTCGCCGCGCTGCTGCTCGGCCTGCCGGCGCCCGCCCACGCCGACCGCGCCGACCCCGACCGCGCCGCGGTCGCGCTCGCGGCGGTACGCACCGCCGGCACCGCCTGGGGGCTCGACCCCGCCACCGGGCGAATGACCCTGACCGTCGACGACACCGTGTCCGCCCGGGACGTGGCGGCACTGCGGGCGACCGCCGAGCGCGCCGGAGCGCTGCTGCGCCGGGAGCCGGGGCGGCTGCGCGTCCTCATCGCCGCCGGCCAGGCCGTCTACGGGGGCGGCGGGCGCTGCTCGCTCGGCGCCAACGTCCGCAGCGGCACCACCGCCTACTTCGTCACCGCCGGCCACTGCACCGCCGCCGCCTCGACCTGGTACGCCGACGGCGCGCAGACCACCGTCCTCGGCACCCTGGCCGGCAGCAGCTTCCCCGGCAACGACTACGGGCTGGTCCGCCACACCAGCCGGATCGCCCACCCCAGCGCCGTCTACACCCACCCCGGGCTGCTGACCGTCCACGGCGCCGGCAACGCGTACATCGGCCAGGCCGTCTGCCGCAGCGGCGCCACCACCGGAGTGCGCTGCGGCTCGGTCACCGGGCTCAACGCGACCGTCAACTACGCCGAGGGCAGCGTCACCGGGCTGATCCGGACCAACATCTGCGCCGAGCCCGGCGACAGCGGCGGACCGCTCTACGTCGCGGCCACCGGCACCATCATCGGCATCCTCTCCGGGGGCAGCGGCAACTGCACCACCGGCGGCACCACCTACTACCAGCCGATCACCGAGATCCTCGCCGCGTACGGCCTGACGATCCCCTGACCGGCCGGGCCGGCCCCGTCCGCGCCACGGGGCCGGATCGTGCCGCAGGTCAGCCGGTGCGGGGGGTGAGCAGGTAGTCGTCGGCCTCCGTGCTCCAGCGCAGGTCGACGACGCCGCTGGTGGCGGCGGCCTTGCAGAACTGGAGGAAGCTGCGGTAGCCCAGCTTCTTCTCGCTGAAGTCGGGGCGCGCCCGGCGCAGTTGGTTCTTGAGGCCCGACAACGCCACCGCCCCCTCGTCGCCGGCCAGATCCGACACCACCGAGCCGAGCAGCCCGAACGCGACCTCGCGGTCGCCGTGCTCGGGCAGGCCCACCTCGGGGTCGCCCTTGGCGGGGCCCTCCCCCAGCTCGACGACGTTGTGCTGGGCGAGGTGCCGCAGCAGCTCCCCGAAGGTGCGGAACCCGTAGTCGGACTCGCTGAACGTCGGGTCCTTCCTGAGCAGGGTGCGCTTCAGCGTCGAGGCGGTGACCTCGCCGCTGGAGCTGCCCTGGAGGCCGGCGACGGTCTGCGCCACCAGCACGGCGAGCGTGTCCACGTCGCGCGCGGCCTCCTCCTCCGCCGCCGGCTGCGCCTCGGGCTCCTGCTCCGGTTCCGCCGGGGGCAGCTCCGGCCCCGACGGCCGAACGGGACGGCCGCGCCGGCCGCGCGGCGGAGCGACGTCGACGCCCTCCAACCGGTCGTAGTAGAGGAACTCGTCGCACGCCGGCGGCAGCAGCGCCGAGGTCGACTTCTCCACCCCGACGCCGATGACGCGCTTGTTCAGCTCGCGGAGCTTGTGCACCAGCGGCGTGAAGTCGCTGTCGCCGGTGCAGATCACGAAGGTGGAGATGTAGGCGCGCTCGAACGCCAGCTCCACCGCGTCGACGGCCATCTTGATGTCGGCGGCGTTCTTGCGCGAGGCGCCCATGCGCTGGGGGATCTCGATGAGCTCGACGTGCGACCGGGTGAGCATCCGGCGGTCCTCGTCGAAGTACGACCAGTCGGCGTACGCCCGGCGCACCACCACCCGGCCGCGCTCGGCGAGGGCGTCGGCGATGGGCCGGAGGTCGAAGGCCGCGCCGCCGAGGTGGTCGCGCGCCCCCAGCGCGAGGTTCTCGTAGTCGAGGAACAGGGCGATACGGTCCTCTTGATCCACGCAGCCAGCCTACGCCCGCCACGGTGCCCGCACCCGGCGACCGGGCGGGCCCGCCGCCGCGATTTCCTGCCCCCCGCGGCCACCGTGGCGGTCCCGTCGGTAGTCGAAAAGTTGCCCTCCCGCTGTGCCGGCGTTCACCCGCATCCCATTAACATCGCTGCCCATGAATACAAAGAGCAGTACCCGCTCGGGACCCGGCAGGCTCGCGCTGGCGTTCGCGCTGGCCGCCGTGCTGGTGGCACCCGTCGTGGTGACGGCGACGGTGGCGTCGGCCGCCACCACCCTGACCGTGGCCCAGGCGCTCGCCGCGCAGGACGGCCGGACGGCGACCGTGACCGGCTACGTGATCGGCCAGCCGACCAGCGCCACGACCGTGCTCCGGTCGGGCTTCACCTCGGACACCGCCATCGCCATCGCCGACACGGCGGCCGAGACCGGCACGAGCAGGATGCTCTACGTCCAGGTCACCACCGCGTACCGGAGCACCTTCGGGCTGCTCACCAACCCGGGCCTGCGCGGCCAGCGGGTCACCGCCACCGGCACGCTGACCGCGTACTTCAGCCACGGCGGACTGAAGAGCCCGACGGCGATGAGCCTCGGCGGCACCACCCCGTCGCCGAGCCAGTCGCCCACGCCGAGCCCGACCGGCACCGCGCCCGGGGGCGGGTACGACTCCACCTACTACGCCAGCGCGATCGGCAAGACCGGCCCGGCCCTGCGCAGCTCCCTGCACTCGATCATCAAGGTGCACACCAGGCTCTCCTACGACCAGGTGTGGGAGGCGCTGCGGGACACCGACCAGGATCCGGCGAACGCCAACAACGTCGTCCTGCTCTACACCGGCCGGTCGCAGAGCAAGACCAGCAACGGCGGCGGCGTCGACGACTGGAACCGCGAGCACGTCTGGGCCAAGTCGCACGGCGACTTCGGCACCGCCACCGGCCCGGGCACCGACGTCCACCACCTGCGGCCGACCGACGTGTCGGTGAACTCGACGCGCGGCAACAAGGACTTCGACAACGGCGGCAGTCCCGTCGCCGAGGCGCCGGGCTGCTACACCGACGCCGACTCGTGGGAGCCGCGCAACGCGGTGAAGGGCGACGTGGCCCGCATGATCATGTATATGACGATCCGGTACGAGGGCACCGACGGCTGGCCCAACCTGGAGATGAACCAGTCGGTCAACAACGGCACGGCGCCGTACCACGGTCGGATGTCGGTGCTGCTGCAGTGGAACCAGCTCGACCCGCCGGACGCCTTCGAGAAGCGCCGCAACCAGCGGATCTACGAGCGCTGGCAGGGCAACCGGAACCCGTTCGTCGACCACCCGGAGTGGGCCACGGCCATCTGGGGCTGACCCGTCCACGCGCCGACGCCGCGGCCGGTCCCTCCGGGGGACCGGCCGTTCGTCGCCGCACCACGCGCGCTACCGGCCGCCCGTGCGCTCGCCGTGGCGGTGACGCGGCAGGCCGTGCCCGTCCTCCCGGTCGATGCGCAACTCGCGTTCCAGCTCGGCGATGACCACCCGCAGGTCGTCCAGCCGCTGGGTGAGGGCGATCCGGTCCACCTCGTCCGGCACGCCGTCACCGTCCTCGTCGTAGTCCGGCGCCAGCCGCTCGGTCATCTCCAGCCGGCGCGCCTCCTCCATGGAGTTGACGATGACCGCGATCAGGATGTTCAACAGCAGGTTCACCGTGATCATCACGAAGCTGACGTAGTAGAGCAGCGTCCACGGCGACACCGCCATGCCCTGCTCGATGAGGTCCGGCAGGGTCTCCAGTGACAGCAGCACGAACAGCGTGAGCAGGGAACGGCCGATGTCGCCGTACTGCTCCGGATACCGATCCCCGAAGATCAGCCAGCCCGCCATGCCGTAGACGTAGAGGGTCACCGCGGCCAGCGCGAGGAAACCGGCGACGCCGGGGATGCTGCGCCACAGCGCCGACACGATCGTGCGCAGACCCGGGGAGAAGCGCACCAGCCGCAGCACCCGGGCGACCCGCACGAAGCGCAGCAGCGCCGAGTCGCCGTGCAGGCCGGGTATGAAGATCGCCGCGGTCACCAGGAAGTCGAAGACGTTCCAGCCGTGCCGGAAGAAGTCCTGCGGCCGGCGCCCGTACGCCAGCACCCGGATGGCGATCTCGGCGACGAAGACCAGCCGGAAGAGCCACTCGAACCAGCGCAGGGCGCGGCCCGTGGCGCCGAGGTCCGGGTAGGTCTCGACGCCGAGCACCACCCCGTTGGCCATGATGATCACGACGATGGCCACCTCGAACGGGCGCGACCGGGCGATCCGGGCGCACCGTTCCGCCACGCTCGTCCGGCCCTGGCCGGGGGTCGCCGGCGGAGCCCCCCGCTGTCCGGGCACGGGCGGGCGGCTCACCGCCACCGCGCCCGCGCACCGCCCCGGGCGATGGCGAACCGGTCGTCGGGCAGGTGCGGGGCAGGCATGCGGACAGCCTAGAGCGCGCCCTGGCGACGGTTTCCCGCCCCGGTCAGGCGTCCGCGTAGCGGCGCGACCCGTCGATGTCGGCCCGGATCAGGCGGCCCCGCGCGACCAGCAGCTCCAGGTGCGCCGCGGCCCCTGCGACGGCGAGCATCCGGTTGAACGGGCCGAGGTCGCCCAGCTCCCGGACGCGGTCCAGTCGCCGGGACCGCCGTCGTCCAGGATCATGCCCCGACGACAGGCCCGGCCGTGGCCGTGGGCCGGGCGACGCGGGCGGGCCTCAGCGCGGGCGGGCGTACGCCAGCGGCAGCGGGGTCGGCTGGCCGTCCCAGGTGCCGGTCAACGTGGCCCCCTCCGGGTGGCTCCCGTCGTCGAGGCGACGGACGACGACCAGGTCGACGGTGTCCGTGACGACGAGCGTCGGGTCGTCGGGCACCACCTGACGCACCGCGCCCACGGCGGGCGCCTCGCCGCCGGACGCCCCGCTGCTGGTGACGGTCATGCTGCGCGGCCGGTGCTCCATCCGGCCGTCGATCTCGATGTACTCCTCCGCCTGGGCAGTGCCGGCGAGCACGGCGCTCGCCAGCGCCGCGGCGTAGACGGGGTCGCCGCACGCGTCGTACACCCAGCGCCGCCCCAGCACCGAGTGCTCGGTGGTGCCGACCAGCCACTCGTCGCCGCCGTCGAGGGGGGCGCCCCGGTACGTCAGCGGCACCTGGTGGATCGGCCCGTCGCCGGCCCGGACGAGCAGCGTCTCCATGCCGACCTCGCCGGCCGGGTCGTCGAACCGGTAGGCCGCCACCCGGACGACGTCCGCGCCGGGCGTCCCCCGGAACCACGGGCGGCCGGGCAGCCACGCCGCCACGAGTTCGAGTTTGGTCGGACGAAGTTCCGCCTTGTGCAGCAGCGCCATACGCGAATCGTAGAGGCCGCCTCGCGATCCGCGGCAGCGGCCGGCGGGACGCGGCAGCGGCCGCCGTTCCGGCCGTGCCGCAGCCGACACGGTGGGCGGCGGGACGGCCCGCGAGCCACCCGCCTTCCGGGCGGCGGCGGGTCCGACCGACCGGCCACCCGCGCGCCTCCGCGCCGCGCTGAGGGAGACGCATGTCGCCCATCTCCCGGCGTTCCATCCGTTTTTGTCCCTTGACCCGGGGGTAGGGGCCCAGGTGCCTGCTCCTGTCCGCTCCCTGGAAGGACCACCAGATGGATTCCCGCAAGCCCGTCAAGGCGGTCAAGGATGTCGTGGAGGCCGCCGCCGAGAAGATGGCCGGCGTCCTGACCTCGGAGGTGCCCGGCGCGCCGGGCAGCGCCCCACCGACCGTCGACGAGCCGACCACGCCGCACGACCCGCTGCCGCCCAAGGCGGAACAGGGCGCCCCGGAGGCCCGCACGCCCACCGGCGCGACGACCGGCGCCCCGACGACCGCCAACGGTCAGCAGGGCGCCTTCCTCACCACGTCGCAGGGGGCGCGGCTCCGCGACACCGACCACTCGCTCAAGGCCGGGCCGCGCGGCCCGGTCCTGCTCCAGGACCACCACCTGCGCGAGAAGATCACGCACTTCGACCACGAGCGCATCCCCGAGCGCGTCGTGCACGCGCGCGGGGCCGGGGCGCACGGCGTCTTCGAGGCGTACGGCACGGCCGAGGGCGTGACGAAGGCGGGCTTCCTCAGGAAGGGCCGGACGACCGACGTCTTCGTCCGCTTCTCCACCGTCCTCGGCTCGCGCGGATCGGCCGACACCGTCCGCGACACCCGTGGCTTCGCGACCAAGTTCTACACCGACGAGGGCACCTTCGACCTCGTCGCCAACAACATCCCGGTCTTCTTCATCCAGGACGCCGTCAAGTTCCCGGACGTCATCCACGCCGGCAAGCCGCACCCCGACCGGGAGATCCCGCAGGCCCAGAGCGCGCACGACACCTTCTGGGACTTCGTCTCCCTGCACACCGAGGCGCAGCACCACACGATGTGGAACATGTCCGACCGGGGCGTTCCGCGCTCGTACCGGATGATGGAGGGCTTCGGCGTCCACACCTTCCGGCTCGTCAACGACGCCGGCGAGACCGCGCTGGTCAAGTTCCACTGGAAGCCGAAGCTGGGCGTGCACTCCCTGACCTGGGAGGAGACGCAGATGCTCGGCGGCATGGACCCGGACTTCCACCGCCGGGACCTGTACGACGCGATCGAGGCCGGCGCGTTCCCCGAGTGGGAACTCGGCCTCCAGGTCTTCCCCGACACCCCCGAGGAGACCTTCGCCGGGATCGACCTGCTCGACCCGACGAAGATCGTGCCCGAGGAGCTGGCACCGGTGCAGCCCGTCGGCAGGCTGACGCTCAACCGGACGCCGACGAACTTCTTCGCCGAGGTCGAGCAGGTCGCGTTCCACCCGGGCCACCTGCCGCCGGGCATCGACGTCACGAACGACCCGCTGCTGCAGGGCCGGCTGTTCTCCTACGTCGACACGCAGCTGACCCGGCTGGGCGGGCCGAACTTCTCGCAGATCCCGGTGAACCGTCCGCACGCCCCGGTCAACGACATGCTGCGCGACGGCTTCCACCAGCAGGCCGTCCACGCAGGCGTCGCGCCGTACCGGCCGAACTCGCTCGACGGCGGCAACCCGTTCCCCGCCGGTGACGGCGACGGCGCGTTCGTCGACGTGCCGGTGACGGTGGCGGAGGCGCCCAAGGTACGCGCGAACCCCGTCTCGTTCGACGACCACTTCAGCCAGGCCCGCCTGTTCTGGCTGAGCATGTCGCCGGTCGAGAAGGAGCACATCATCCGCGCGTACACCTTCGAGCTAGGCAAGTGCCACCACCAGGCGATCAAGGAACGCCAGCTCCGGTGCCTGGCCAACGTCGACCCGGTGCTGTGCGCCGAGGTCGCCACCGGCCTGGGCCTGCCCGCGCCGGAGCCCACCGTGCCGCTCGCCGACGTCGCGCCCAGCGCCGCGCTGTCGCAGGTCGGCAGGCAGTGGCCGGCCGACGGCCGGACAGTGGGGATCGTCGTCGACCCCGCCCGCCTCGACGACGTCGCCGAGGTGCGCCGGGCGGTGTTCGGCGCCGGCATGGTGCCGCTCCTGGTCGCCCCGCACGGCGGCACGGTCGGGGACCTGCCCGTGCAGCGGACCTTCGCCACCGGGCGGTCGGTCGAGTTCGACGTGCTCCTGGTCGCCGGGGCACCGGCGCCGGCACCGGACGCGCTGCCCGCCCGCGACGCCAAGGCGGGCGCGGCCGACTCGGCGAACGTAGACCCGCGCGTGCTGCTCATGGTCGAGGAGTGCTGGCGGCACGCCAAGGCGATCGGCGCGTGGGGCGCCGGCGTCACCGTGCTGCGGCAGGCGGGCGTGACCGGCACGCCCGGCGTCGTCACGGGTGACTCCGGAGGCGAGGTCCTCGCCGCCGTGCAGCGGCTGATGGCCGCGCACCGGGTCTGGGAACGGTTCCCCGCCACGGTCGCCTGACACGTTCGTACGCCACGAGGGGCCGTCCTCCGCCATCCCCGGCGAGGGCGGCCCCTCGTGGTCGGCGACCACGCCCGGGTGGCCGCTCCGGGTTGATGGTGGCTGGGAGAATCCGGGGTTGTTGGTGGCTGGGAGAATCCGGGGTTGTTGGTGGCTGGGAGAATCCGGGGTTGTTGGTGGCTGGGAGAATCGTGCGGTGGCCGAGGACGCGTACCTGCAGATGATCCAGTCGGTGATCACCCGGTTGGCGACCCAGTCGACAGCGGTGAAGACCTGGTGCGTGACGGTGACAGCGGCCCTGCTCGGGTTCGGAGCGAAGGCCGAGACGGCCATCGTCGTGTTCATCGCGTTCTACGTCATCGTCGCCTTCGCCGTGCTCGACGCCTACTACCTCTGCCTGGAACGCGCATACCGCACTCTCTATCGCGACGCTGTCAGCCAGGCGACTGCGAGCTGGACGCTCACGATAAATGGGCCGGGGCTCGCCGATGTCCTCCGCGGGCTACGCAGTCCGTCGATCGCACTGGTCTACGGATCGTCCATTCTGGCGATTCTCGGCGTCGGTACCTATGTCGCGCTCGCCGGTTGAGTCACACCTTCACTGGCCGATCGGGCAACCGCTCTCGACCGCGTCACCCGTCGCCACTACCGTTGTCCGCGTCCCTTTCCGGTTGTGCGACGGAAACACGGTGACCCGGCATGGAAGAAAACCCGTCCAGTCCGCATAATTTCGGCAACGAGCTGCGCCGGCTCCGCCTGGAGTCGGGGTATTCGTTGAGTGATCTCGCCCGAGAGATCAATTACACCAAGGGGCACCTCTCGAAGATCGAGTCGGGACACAAGCGACCCAGCCTCGAGATGGCCCGACTCTGCGACGCGTTCTTCGCCGCCGACGGCACGCTCCTCCGGCTCGTCTCGGCGCGGCGCGCGCCCGAGGCCGGCGACACCGCCGGAGCGGATCGGAGGGACGAGGGATTGACCATTCACACCCGTCCAGACGGCTCAGGCGAGTTCCACGCGGTCAGCCGCCGCGCGCTGCTCGCCTCCGGCACCGTGGCGATGATGTCCTGGACGGCCCGCCCGGTGGCCGCCGCACCACCGGCCGCGGTCCTCCAGGACGGTTTCGACGCCTACCGCCGCCAGCTGACCAACCTTCGGGCACTCGGCCAGACCAGTCCGCCGGCCGAGGTCTTTCCGCAGGCCGCAGCGGTGGTGAGCGCGTTGCGCGGTCGCGCCGTGCGGGCATCCGGCACCGAGCGGGCGCAGGCGCTCTTCCTGGCGGCGCGGTTCGCCGAGTACGCGGGCTGGATGGCCCAGGAGAACGGCGACGACACCACCTCCACCTGGTGGACGGCGCTCGCGGTCGAGCTGGCCGAGGCGGGCGACGACCCCGAGATGGCGGGCTACGCGCTGGTTCGCGCAGCCGAGATCGCGCTCTACCGGCAGGACGCGATCGGCGTGCTGGACGCCGGCCAGGCGGCGTTGGCCCGGCCCGCCGGGGCGCGGGTGCGGGCCTTCGCGCTCCAGCGGATCGCGCAGGGCCACGCCCTCGCCGGTGACGAGGTCCGCTGCCTGCGCGCGCTCGACCAGGCCGAGGAGCTGGTCGACCCGATCGGCGTCGAGGCCGTTGCCGGGCCGCCGCTGGGCACCAGCACCGTCCACAACCCGATCCCGTTCGTCCGCGGCTGGTGCCTGCACGACCTGGGCAGGCCGGCGAAGGCCGCCGAGGTGCTCGTGCCCGAGTTCGACCGCATCCCGGCGTCGGCGTTCCGCGCGCGGGCCCGCTACGGCGCGCGGCTGGCGCTGGCGCTGGCCAGCCAGCGGCAACTGGACCACGCGTGCGCCGTGGCCGAACAGACGATCGCCGCGGCCCAACTGGTCGACTCCGCCACCGTCCGGGTCGACCTCCGCCTCCTGCGGCGGACCCTCGGTCGCTGGCGGGACGCACCCGAGGTCCGCCGGACGAACCAGGGCCTGACCGCCGTGCTGCACGTCGGCGGCAACTGACGACAACGATCCGGCGGAGCACGCGGTACCAGGTGTTCCGTTGTCTGTCCGATCGGGCGAGGGAAACGCCATTGTGTTCCCTCGATGGTTGGTGAAACTCTTGTTCCGCCGAACCGATTGACGCATCGGCCGCGGCTCGACACGCGACCCGAGACCGTCTTCACCGCAGTTTCTTCGACCTGTCCGCCGATGACCTCACCTGCTCATCGGTCGGGCCGTCAACCTTCTCGAAAGGCGGGGCCGATGGCCGGCGCATTCATCAATTACCGGACGGGCGACGGCCACGACAAGGCCGCGCTGCTCAACGAGAGACTGTGCGCCGTCTTCGGCAAGGAGCAGGTCTTTCTCGACTCCACCGGCCTGCCGGCCGGTCGACTGTTTCCGCCGGAGTTGAAGCGACGCCTCCGCGAGAGCAGCGTCCTGCTCGTCCTCATCGGCAGAAACTGGCTCGACGTCCGGGACGCGAACGGACTCCGACGGATCGACGACCCTGACGACTACGTGCGCTACGAGATCCGTAAATCGATCAAGCGGCAGAAGGTCGTGCTGCCGGTCCTGCTGGACGGGGCGCCCCTGCCGTCCCCCGTGGACCTGCCCGGGGACATCGTCGACCTGCCGAGCTTCCAGTACCGGCACCTGCGCACGCGCGAGGAGGCCAAGGACCTCGAAGAGATCGTCAGGGTCCTCCGCCCGCACATCCTGGAGCGCGGCGGGTCGAGCAACGCGGCAGTCACCACGAACAATTCGTACGCGCCGAACGGCGCCGCCGCCAGCGGCTCCAACGCGTCGGCCGTCTACAACAACCACAACGCCCCGGGGTCGCGGGCGGACCGCTTCGACGCGGGCGGGAACGAATGAGCGAGACGACCGACCGCCCGGAGCCGGCCGGCGAAACGGAGCAGCCCGGCACTGCGCCACCCGTCGTCGGAGAGCCGCCGGTGCCCCCTACGGCCCAGGCGGCGCTGCCGATCGCGCCGGAAGGGCCGCCCGTGCCCGCCCAGCGTCGCCCCGAGCCGCCGTCCGCACGACCTGCGGACGATCCGGTGGCCGAGAAGGTCCGCAAGGACTTCGACGCCGAGTCGACCAAGGGCAAGCAGCCGACCGCGCCCGGCGCGATGGACGACGACGACAGGGTCGACTACGACCCCGAGGAGCAGCAGCAGCGCGAACGCTTCCAGAAGAACCAGAGCAGGGCCGACCGTGGCGCGGCGGCCTCCGGGCCGAACGCCCGGGCGTACTACCACGACCGGCGCGTCTACCACGCCTACTTCGGCGGCCGGAGGTTCACCGTCCAGTACGGCGTGTTCGGTCCGGCGTACGTCGCGGCGGAGGTAAGCACCTACGTACCCGTACCGAACGCCGACGTGATGCGGGAGGCGCTCGGGAGGCAGCACCTCATCCGCCTCTGCGGCGAGGACGGCAGCGGCCGCCGGACCACGGCGATCAAGCTCCTCGACGAGGTCGGCTGCCGGCGCGACCGGATCGGCACGGTCGAGGTCGACGACGACCTGATCTTCTCGGTGCTGGCCGAGGACTGCGTGATGGAGCGCGGGGCCGGCATCATCATCGACCGCGACGACCGTCCGATGCGGGACGGGGCGGTCGACGCCCTGCGCCGGCGAGCCCGGGACGCGGGCGCCTTCGTCGTCATCCTGGACAGCACCGGGCGCGCGAACGCGGAGGCCTCCTTCGCGCACGAGCATCCCGACCACCGGGAGGTGCTGGGACGCCACCTCTGGGTGCTGCTGGCCACCGGCGCGGCCCCGGCACGGACGAGGGACACGGACCAGGCCAACCGGGCCTACCACGACAGGGCCGTCCAGCACCCCGCCGTGACCAGCAGGATCCGGCTGGCCACCTCGGTCCGCTACGTGGTCCGGCTCGCCGAACACCTCGCGGGCAACCCGGACCGGGAGGGCGACCTCGACCAACTGCTGGCCGAGTGGGACAACCAGTCCCGCACGCTCGCGAAGGACATCCTCTCCCCCGCCGAGAAGACCGGGGAGAAGGCACACCTGATACCGCACCGGCAGGCGTTCCGGATCGCGTACGCGGTCTTCGCCGGTCATCCGCTCTCCGACGTGTTCCACGCCGGCGAGCTGCTCAGCCAGCAGATCATCCCGCGCTACGAGACGCGCGGCACCACACCCGACCGGCTCGTCTTCGACGGCAACATCGACAGGCTGATCCACCCGTCGATGGTGGCGCCCGCGCGCGGCGACGAGCAGCGGCCGGGCCCGCGCTGCGCCGAACTGGCCGACGAGACCCTGATCCGGGCGATCCTCGACGTCGCCTGGCACGACTACGACACCCTGCGTGGTCCGCTGATGGCCTGGCTGACGGTGCTGGCCGGGAACCGTTCCTGGCAGGTCCGGCTGCGCGCCGCGCAGATCGCCGGGATCCTGGCCGGCTTCGACTTCGACCAGGTGTACCGCGTCCTGATCGGGGTCTGGGCCCGCTGGCAGGCGACCTACCGGCGCTCGGCGGCCCTGGCCATGGACATGGCCTACGTGGACGCGAGGCTCACCCGGCGCGTACGGCGGCGGGTGTACGACTGGTCGCGCAGCCCCGACCCGCTGCTGCAGGACAGCGCGGCCCGCGTCTACGGCATGCGGCTGGGCGAGGAGGACGTCCCCCGGGCCATCCGCGAGCTGGCCCGGATGGGTCGCCAACCCGAACTGGCCGCCAGCAGCTCGGTCGCCGCGGCGATGAGCATGCTCTTCCTCTCCGGCGCCGCCGACGACGTGATGGACGAGCTGGCGGACTGGGTGGCGTCGCCCAACGAGCACCTTCCGCAGCACGCCGTACGGGCCCTGGTCGTCCTCGCCCGCCAACCCGGCAGCGTCGATCGGCAGGGTTGGCCCGCGCTGCCCGAACTCGCCGAACGCCGGGAACGGTGGCAGCGCGCCCTGGTCGACCTGTGGCGCAACGCGCTCACCAACGCCGAGACCTCACGTCGCGCCTGGGAGCCGATGCGCAAGTGGCTGCTCGCCGCCGACCACGACGGGAAGCTCCGGGCCTTCGTCGAGCCGCTGGCGATGGAGATCTTCGCGAGGCCGCTGGACAGTCGGGCCCGCTTCAACCTCCGGCTCTGGCGGAACCGCCATCCGGACGCGGTGCTCATCGCCGCGCTCATCCGCCGGCTCACGCCGGGAACGACTCGGGAGGCAACCGATGGGGATATCTGACGGCTTCTTCCGCCGACTCTGGCGACGGATCCGGGGTGACGGCGGCGACCGGGCCCCGATCCAGCCCAGGCCCGCGGAGGTCTACGAACCCCCGGCGAGCGACGCCCCGCTCGTCGTACCGGCCAGGGGCGACGTCTACGACTTCCACGTCTACGCGCACCTGCGGTGGGACAGCCCGTCCCGGCACTTCGACATCTACGAGATCGAGGAGGAGGCTGCCGCGTACCAGGACGTCGCGCGGGAACGGACGATGCAGACGGTGTGGCGTCATGCCCGGTCGCTCGACCCGCTCGACCCGGCGGGAGCCGAGCTGGTGCTCAACGACGCGCTCGCCACCGGCTTCTGCTGGCCGAAGGCGAGCCCGGACCTGCGGTGCCGCCCGTCGGTGCGGGTGTTGATGGATCCGCGGCTGCGCGAGCAGAAGGCCCCGCTGGAGCTGCGGCGCGTCGAGCAGCAGTTGGCGTTGGCGCGCGACGAGGTGGTCCGGGCCCGCACCGAGCAGTGGCTGCGCGGGTTCCAGGAGCTCGAACAGTTCCACCACCTCGGCAAGGACGAGCGGCAGTTCCTGCTTCCGTTCGCCGCCAGCCTCGTCGACGGCGAACTCGCGACGGTGACCCGCGCCCTCGCCGACGAGCGGCGGGCCCGGTACGACGAACTGGTCGGGGTGCTCGCCCAGGCCGTACGCGACCACGAGCGGGTCGGCCTGTTCGAGTTCGCGAACGCGTACGACAAGGCGCTGCGCGCGTTCTGCCGCCAGATGGGCGTCGACCTGGGCAAGTGGCATCTCGCCGACTTCGGCGAGGCGGTCGAGCCCGTCGAGCTGGGCGACGGGCATCCGGGAGCCGCACGGTGAGCGGGGGGCGCCGGAACGCGGCGCTGTCCGCCGTGCTGCTGCTCGCCGTCGCGCCGCTGGTGGCCGGTTGCGAGCCGAAGATCCGCGAGACGCCGCCGTGCGATTGGCTGGCCGAGTCGCCGCGGTCGGGGGCCGGACGGCTGGCCGTCCTCGTCGACGTCTCCACCTCGACCCGGTCCGCGTCGGGGGTGGGCTCCGTGGACTATCCGTCCGCCCTCCGCGAGGAGATCGAACGGGCGGTCACGGACCAGCGGACGGTCGCCCTCTCCGCGTTCAGCGGCCCCGCCAGCGACCTCAGCCTGACGATCCGGTCGACCAACTGGAAGGAGCAGGCCAGGAACGCGGAGAACCAGGCCGGCAAGCGGGAGGACGCCCGCGACTGTCTGACGGACGACGTACGACAGCTCCAGCAGGTCCAGCCCACGGCAGGCGGCACCGACATCCTGCGCGCGGTCAGTCAGGCCTCGGCGTGGCTGCGCATGGACTCGACGGCCCCCTCCCGGCATCTGGTGATCGCGACCGACGGGCTGGTGACCCACGGCTGCGCCGACCTCACCCGCTCCAGGTTCCGGGGGCAGCCCGAGATCGACGCCATCGCCGGGGAGTGCCTGAAGGGCGAGATCCAGCCGAAGGAACTCGAGGGCATCACCGTCACCATGATCGGCGTCGGACGTCCCGCCGCCGATCAACCGATCCCCGGTACGGCACAGGCGAGCTGGCTGCGGGCGCTGTGGGCGCGGCTCTGCGCGGAAGCGGGTGGGACCTGCGCTCCCGACGCGGGCACGGTGCCTCGCAGCACGGCGGCCGGGCCGGCGGCCGGGACCGACGCGGCCGCCCAGGACCCCCCGGTGAGCTTCGGCCCGGACCTGACGAGCTTCTCCGTTCCCGGGGCGCTCTTCGACACCGGCAGGTGGACGCTCCGCCCGGAGGCGGCCCGGGTGCTGACCCGGATCGCCGTGCAGATCAGGTCCAGGCCCTACACGAAGGTCGTCGTCGAGGGGTACGCCGACCCCCGGGCCGGCGGGGACGTGGACAACCAGACCCTGTCCGAGAATCGGGCACGGGCGGTCGCGGAGGCGCTCGCCGCCGACGGGGTGCGGTCCCCGCAACCGAGGGGCATGGGCCCGACCACCACGTGCTTCGACGGCACCGCTGTCGCACAGAGCGACAACTCCGACGCGGCGCTGCAGTGCCTGCGCCGCGTCGACATCACCGCGAGCTGAACGATTCTGTGGAGGATCGCATGGCGGAGGGCAGCACTCAGACCAACGGTCGCCGACCGAGATGGGTCGCACCCGCACCGTGCGCCGGCGCACCCGGCGACCCGATCGGCCTCGGCCCGACCCGCTACGCCGAGGAGAATCCGAACGACCTCGAGGCGGCCGCGCTGTTGCGGGCGTTCACCGCCGGGAACGCCTCCCTGCGGCAGTCGCAGGATGCGGTCAACGCGGCAGGCGCCGACATGGTCACCCGCTACCACGTGGCGCGGGCCCGGATCGACGACGTCAACCGCTTCCGGGCGGTCGGCAGCGTCGTCGAGGCGTGCGAGGAGAACGACCGGATCGTGCGGCGGCACACCAGGGACGGTCCGGAGGACCGCCGCAGGCGCCTGATGCCGCCGAAACTGCTCTGGGTCGTGCTCGGTGTGTCGGCGCTCTTCGACGCCTCCTTCATCGGCGATCTGATGCAGCAGATCTTCGACGTGGACTGGCGGCATCCGCTCTACTACTTCGCCTACCTGCCGGGCATCGGCATCGCGGTCTGCCTCTACGCGGCCGGGGTGGCCCTGGCGACGCACCTCTTCCGGCGCCAGGACCGGTTGAGCCGGCGGCGGAAGGTGCCACGGCTCAACCCCGCCGTGGCGCTGCGCCGCCTGTTCTGGGACTGGCGGCCCGGTCCCCTGGAGCGGCGGGAGGACGATCTGCCCTGGTCGCGTCTGCCCGGCCCGGTCCTGGCCGCCTCGCTGGTCCTGGCGCTGCTCGGTGTCGCCGCGTTGGTCCGCGCGCAGTACGCGGCCGAGGAGTTCGACAGCCTGGCGGTCTTCCAGCCGGTCTTCGTGGTGCTGCTCATCCTGCTGAGCGTCGGCGCCATCGCGATCAAGGTGCAGTCGCACAACCCGTACGCGGACAGCAGCGAGCGTGCCCGCGACAAGGTCAGTACCGCCGAGAAGCAGGCCGCCGACCTCATCGGGAAGGCGCGTGACGCGGTGGCGGCACACGCCAAGGCCTGGGACGCGCTCCGGTCGTCGATCTCCACGGCCACGGCGACGGCCCGCGAGGTCGTGGAGGAGGCCTGCGCCGTCATGCTGGAGACCCGGGGTCGCCGGACGCCCCGCGACAGGGTCGACATCAACCTGCCGCTGGTGTGGCTCGCCTGGCCGACGGAGAACGACGCCGGCCCTCGGGCCGACACCCAACTCCCCGGCCTCGACCTGAAGCTCCTCGACTACGCGACCGACGTCGCCGAGCGCTACGAGCCCAAGGAGCTGGACCGGCACCTGCAGGAGGCGATCGACAGGTTGAACGGCCAGTTCGAGCTGGACCGTCGTGCTGCCGACAGCCAGGCGGGCACGCGGGACGAGCCGGGGGGCGTCACGGACGACGAGGAGCGCTGAGCCGCACCGGGCGCGGGCTCGGCGCTCCTCCCCGGCCTCGCCGGTGCCGTCACCCGTGGTCGTACACCGTCACGGCGACGTCGCGCTCGCAGAGGGTACGCACGATGATCGGCTCCATCCGGGTCCAGGTGCCGCCGGCGAGCCCGCAGCCGATCCTGGGCATGTGCACGGACGCCCCCAGCGCCTGCGCGTGGTCGGCGAGCGACGTCAGGCAGCGTTCGACGGCGTCGTAGCGGATCGGTGGCCCGTTGCTGCCGGTCCTCGTCCCGCGCTGGCCGACCATGTTCGCCACACACAGGTCGGGCGCGACCCGCACCAGCCGGATCGCGCCGAGCGCGAAGTCGTTGCCCGCGCGATGCCGGTGCCAGTCGCGGTAGTCGCGTTCGGGCTGCGGCCAGCGCTTGGAGACGGCCAGCACGAAGCCCTTGCCCCAGCCACCCACGTCGTTGCAGACGTGCGCGACCACCTTCGGCCCCTTGGCCTGCGGGCTGGTCGCGTCGCCCTTGATGATCCTCAGCGGCGTCACGCCGGCCAGCATGCCAGCCGCGTACGACGGCCTCGGCCCATTTTCGGCGTCACCCGGGCGGGCAGTTGTTGCTCTTGCGCTTGACGGTGTATTCGGTGTCGTCGTGCGTGATGCCCGACGGGACGCCGTCGAAGTGGCTCTCCACCTTCTCCCAGCCCCGGCGCTGCTCGTAGTGCAGGTGCGGCGCGCCGGAGTTGCCGGTGCTGCCGAGCCGCCCGATCTGCTCGCCCTGGGCGACCCGCTGACCGACCCGCACCAGCGGCGGTTCGAGCAGGTGCAGGTACTGCGTCTCCCACTTTCCGCCGTGGTCGATCTTCACCCAGTAGCCGCCGCCACGGCCGCGCGGGCCGTTCGGGTTGTCGGGGGTGCGGCCGCCCAGCGACCCGTTGATCCCCGCCACCGTGACGGTGCCGGCGTAGGAGGCAAGCACGGGTCGCCCCCACGCCTCGCCCTCGGTGGGAAACAGGTCGACGTCGTAGTCGTCGTGACCGGGATAGGTGCCGAGCTGCCAGGTCTCGCCGCAGGCGACGGGAAGCTGGAAGAGCGGGCGCGGGCCCGCCGGGCGCAGCAGCGGCACGACGAACACGGCGCAGACGTAGACGACGGCGGCGAGCACGGCCGCGACCGCGCCGATCAGGACGGCCCTGCGGGCACGGCGGGGGGCGCGGCGGTGGCTGCGGGGGGTGGTCGGCTGGCCGGTCGTCACCGTCCGAAGCATGGCAGACGCCGGCAAGGCGTCCGCCGCCGGACGACCCGCGCCCGGCGGCCCGCGCCCCACCCGGGACGGCGGCCTGGGCGGGGGCCACGCCGCCAGGCGCCTGGCGTCGTCAGCCGAGGCGGTCGGCCCGCCCCAGCAGGTACCGCCGCTCGACCTGGTTCTCCGTCAGGGCTGCCGCCTGACGGTAGAGCGTCGCCGCGCCGGCCGCGTCGCCGGTCTCCTGGAGCAGGTGGGCGCGCACCGCGCGTTCTCGTTGCCGGGTCAGTGGCTCCTGGTCGAGTCGGAAGCGCCGGTTCAGGTCGTCGAGCAGCGCCAGCCCTCGGGTCGGCCCGTACGCCCGGGCCACCGCCACCACCCGGCTCAGCCGCACCGGCGCGGAGGGGGCGAGCCGTTCCAGCCACAGGTACAGCGCCGCGATCTGCGGCCAGTCCGTCCGCTCCGGCGACCCCGCCGCGGCGTGCACGGCCGCGATCGCCGCCTGCAACTGGTACGGGCCCACCTCGTGCCGGTTCCAGACGCCGTCGATCAGCTCGGTGCCCTCGCGGATCAGGGCGGGATCCCAGCGCGACCGGTCCTGCTCGTCCAACGGCACCAACTCGTCGTCGCCCCCGGTGCGGGCGGCCCGCCGTGACTCGGTGAGCAGCATCAGCGCGAGCAGGCCGGTCACTTCGGCGTCGTCGGGCACGGCGTCGTGGAGCATCCGCGTCAGCCGGATCGCCTCGCGGGTCAGGTCGACGCGGGCGAGTTCGTCGCCGGCCGACGCCGTGTAACCCTCGTTGAAGATCAGATACAGCACCCGCGTCACGGCGGCCATCCGGCTGTCCCGGTCGGCGTCGGTCGGCGGGTTGAAGCGGGCGCCGGCGCGGGCCAGTCGCTGCTTGGCGCGACTGATGCGCGTACCCATGGTGGCCTCGGTCGTGCCGTGGGCGTGCGCGATCTCGGCGGTCGTCAGGCCGCCCACGGCGCGCAACGTGAGCGCCACCTGGGAGGTGGCGCTCAGCGCGGGGTGGCAGCAGAGCAGCAGCAGGGTCAGGCTGTCGTCGACCTCCTGCGGGGCGGACGGCCGGCGGGCCGGCTCCCGCATGGCCAGCTCGGCCAATCCGGCCTCCTGCTCGCGGCGGCGGCGGGCCTGGTCGGAGCGGAGCATGTCGACCATCCGGCGGTAGCCGACCCGGATCAGCCAGCCGCGCGGGTCCGCCGGCACGCCGTCGGCCGGCCAGGCCCGGCTCGCGGTGAGCAGCGCCTCCTGCACCGCGTCCTCGGCGATGTCGAAGCGGCCGAACCGGCGCACCAGCGCGCCGAGCACCTGCGGCGCCTCCGTGCGCAGCAGGTGCTCGACGTACGCGGTCATGCCGGACCCGCCTCTCCCGCGCGGCGCGCCGGCCGTGCGGGACGCCGGTGGACGCGTCGCGTCATGCCGCGAAGTCCGCGCCCATGATCGGCCGGATCTCGATCGGCTCGCCCAGCACCTCGACGATGCGCGCGGCGATCTCGACAGCCCGCTCGTGGCTGGCCACGTCGATCACCGCGAAGCTGGCCAGGACCTCCTTGAGCTCGGCGAACGGTCCGTCGGTCGCGACCACGCCGTCGCCGGTACGCCGGACGGTGGTGCTGACCGCCGGGTGGCCGAGGCCCTCGCTGCCGACGAACTCTCCGGTCCCGACGAGTTCCCGCTCGAACTCCTGGTACGTGGCGAAGGCGGCCATCGCCTCCTCCGACGGGGTGTCGGCGGCGTCCCAGGCGGCGGTCGGCGTGTAGCCGAGGAGCAGATACTTCATGGTCATCCTCTTCGTGGTCGGCTCCGGTGACAGTAGCCAGGGTCAGGCGAAGCGGCGCAGCGACAGCGCGAGAACGGTCGTCCAGGAGAACGCGACCAGGCCGTTCACGGCGACCTGGACGCTCATGTGATCCGGCGACACGGGCGTGAGCAGGACGAGCGCCACGATGCCGTGCGCCACGGCCGGCAGCACGCGCCGGCGGCGGGCGCACCGGACGGCCAGCACGACAGCGGCGACGGCCAGCGCCGTGAAGGCGACGGCTGCGGCGACCGAGTGCGCGACGCCGTGCCAGGACATCTGCGCGACCGGCCCGTCGGGGGTGCCGGCCGGGAAGCCGTGCTCAGGGTCCATCGGGAACACTCCGGCGGCGACCAACCCGACGCCGAAGGTCCCGACGAGGACCGGCACCGCCCGCCGGCCGACGCCGACGGTGAGCGTCCGCCGGATGCCGGCGGCCAGCGCCGTGGCGCCGAGTCCGGCGAGCACGAACGTCGCGATCTGGATCCAGCCGAGGCCGCCGGTGGAGAGCTGGCTGATCGGATGCCGGGTGATGTCGAAGCCCTCCCGGGTGAGCATCTGGGCGACGGCCGAGGTGAAGAAGACCGGACCGGCAAGGGCGCCGGCGAGGAGCAGGCGGTCGAGCCGGGGGCGGGCGGCGGGGACGGCGAGGGTGGCCATGACTTCCTCCTCTTAGCGGGGTCACTGCTGACACCTCGGAGCCGGTGCGCGATCTTCGACGTCGCCCGCCTGTGACCGTCGTCACGACGTGTGGTTGTCGAGGACCGGGGGCCGGCTCCGAGGTACCGGCAAGCACCCACCAAGGAGGAGAGATGTCCGAGACTCACCAGCCGAGCGCCGAACTCAAGGCCCTGGAACGCCTGGTCGGCACCTGGGCGGTCACCGGCGGCGCCGAGGGAACCGTGACGTACGAGTGGATGGAAGGCGGGTTCTTCCTGCTCCAGCGGGTCGCGCTCACCCAGTTCGGCCAGCCCGTCACCGGCCTGGAGGTCATCGGGAACCTGCGCCCGTTCGGCGAACCGGTCGGCGCGGACGTGGTGTCGCGGTTCTACGACTCGGCCGGCAACACCCTCGACTACGTCTACGAACTGACCGGCGACACGTTGACCATCTGGGGCGGCGCAAAGGGCAGCCCGGCCTACTACCGGGGCACGTTCAGCGCCGACGGCACCACGGTCACCGGCGAGTGGGTCTACCCCGGCGGGGGCGGTTACCCCTCGACCATGACGCGGGTCTGACGTCGACCGCGCGCCGGCCGGGCAATCGTGGCCCTCTCCCCATCACGGAGGACCACCGCTCGCCCGGCCGGCGCCCGCCACCGCTCCCCCCGGCCGGCACCCGGCGGCCGGCCGGCGCGACGGGCTGCTCCGTCAACGGCGGGAGCCGGGGCGGGTGGGGGCCGTCACCCGCACCCGCTCCTCCTCCGGGCGGCTGTCGATGTCGTCGAGCTGCTCGCAGACGACCTTCCGCAGCTCGTCGTAGTCGTCGAAGTAGTAGTCGTTGAACAGCGTGTAGCCCGTCCACATCAGGTTGGCGCAGACGCGAGCCGGCACCCGCCCGGTCGCCGCGCCCATGCCGACCAGCGCCACCGACCCGATGCTGCCCGGCTCCCGCTCGTTCTGGGCGTGGACGGCCTGGAAGGCGGCGGCGCACGCCAGCGCCACGTTGAGCGTCTCGCTCACGTTCTGCACCGACTGCTCCATCGTCGGCGTCGAGATCAGGAACTTCGGGTTGGTCGCGCCGGACGGCACGCAGACGGCGCTGCCCACCGGCATCGACCCGCCGAACTGGTCGCGGATCGCCCGCTGGACGCGCAGCTGGATCCCCGCTCCGAGGTGCCGCTTGATGGCCGCGTCCACGCCGCCGTCCATGCGCCCCCGGGAGTTGGTCGGGCTGACCCAGGCGTCGACCTCGCGGGTCAGGATCGAGCCCTTGTGGATCTCGACCTCGGGGGTGTCCGCGAACGCGGCCCGCCACGCCTGCACCACCTTCGCGTTGACGTCTGTCAAAACCACTCTGAGCAGCGGCTTCGCATGGTCGATGGGCATGGCTCACTCCAACGGTGTAGCGGGGGATGTCCGACGTGGATCAAGGTAGCGCCACCCACCGACATCCCGGTCCTTGAGGGATCGCCGTGACCGGGTGAGCGCGGTCTCCGCGGCTGTCGGCCCGGCGGCACGGGTGGCGTGCCCCTCGACCGGTGGTCCCCGGCTCCGGCGCCGGGACTGTCACCCGTGGACGGCACAATGCCCCCACCCTTGATCATCCGTGCCGTCGGACCGGCACGGTCCGCCACACCGGGAGCCCGCGATGAGCGACACCACCGCCACCACCCCGCCCGACCCGAACGACCCGCTGGCCCTCGCCGATCTCTTCAACGGCGGTGGCGAGCCGTGGCTGCCGCTGCTCAAGCCGGTCATCGAGGCGCAGCCGGGCGCGGCCACGTTCATCGGCCCCGGCCGCAGCCCGCAGGTCGTGCCCGTCCGCGAGCTGACCTTCCAGGCGCTCAAGCCCAACCCGCCGCACAGGTGGAAGGTCGTCGTCTTCGGCCAGAACCCCTACCCGCGACCCGAGAGCGCCACCGGCATCGCCATGTTCGACAACACCTTCCACGACTGGAAGGACAGCCAGTTCGGCCGGGTGGTGAGCATCCGCTGCATCATCAAGGCGGCGGCGATGTGGAAGTACGGCATCCCCAAGAAGACCCCGATCGCCGACATCCGCGCGCTGCTGCGCGAGCACGACACGGTGCAGCCGCCGGAGTGGTTCCAGGCGATGCTCACCCAGGGCGTGCTGCTGCTGAACGCGGCCCTCACCGCCAGCGGCGACGGGGCCATGGCCACCGACCGGCACACCGCGTTCTGGCGGCCGGTCGTCGAGGCGCTCGTCGAGGAGATCCTCAAGGCCAAGCAGCAGGCCGACGAGGCGGATCGGGGGGTGGTGTTCGCCTGGTGGGGGGCGCACGCCCGCAGCCTCAGGCAGGTCGTCGTCCGGCTCGCGAGGAAATACCCCGAGGTCGAGGTCCGGCACATCGACCACCCCAACCCCGCGGCGCAGGGCGACATCTTCTGCGACGGCAACCACTTCGCCGACGTCAACGCGGCGCTCCGGACGCTGGGCGCCGACGAGATCGACTGGCTGCCCAGCAAGGGCTGGAGCGCGTCGGCGGCGCACTCCGGCGGCGCGGACGCGAACGCGGCCGACCGCATGGGCGAGTTCATCGCCTCGACGATGGAGCTGCACAAGCTCTACCTGGAGCGGCTCGCCAGCGTCAAGGACGAGGGGCTCGTCCTGCCCGCGATCACCGGTGTCTTCGACACCCCGCTGATGGACTTCCGCACCGCCGTCGCGCCGGTGGCGAGGCTGTTGTCGGGGCTCGGCTGGCACGTGGAGCAGTCGCACCGGTTCGGCGAGAAGCAGACGGAGGGCGCGGCCGACGGACTCACCGCGGACGAGGCCGCCGCGCTCTACCTCTACACCTGCGAGTCGGCGTTCTACCGCCGAATCAACGCCACCCTGCGCGACCCGGACCGCAGCCGCATCGTCCCCTACCTGCCGTACCTGCGACTGCTCTTCGCCGCGGTGTCCCGGCTTCCGGTCCGCACGGAGCCGCTGTGGCGCGGGGTGTCGCTGGACCTGCGGGCGCAGTACCCGCTGGGCCAGACCGTGACGTGGTGGGGCGTCTCCTCGTGCACGTCGAAGCTCGGCGTGGCCAGGGCGTTCCTCCGTGGCCGCGGCAAGCGGACCCTCTTCGAGGTGCTGCCCGCGCGGGCCGTGGGCATCCGCCGGTTCTCCGCGTTCACCGGAGAGGAGGAGTTCATCCTCGCCCCGGGCACGCAGCTCAGGGTGACCGGCGTGAAGGCGGAACGGGGCGGCCTCTGCACCGTCACGCTCGAAGAGCTGGACGGGAAGCGCCTGGTGGCGTGAGCGGCCGGCGTGCCGGCCGCCGGACGGTCGCGCCCGCTGCCCCCGCTGCACACCGCCTGGCTCGAGACGCGTGACGATCGGAGCCGGCGCTTCAGCGGGTACGGCGGGGCGACCCGCCGACGCCACGCGCGCCGGCACCCGCCGTCGTGCCGCCGCAGCTTCCCGCCGTGCAGGCTGTGGACGTTCGCGCCGTCGTGCGGCGGGCATCGAAGGCCCGCCGGTACGCGCGGGGCGGAATGCCGCGCCGCTTCACGAACTGCCCGCGCAGCACGGCGGAGTTGGCGTAGCCGACCCGCCGCGCGATCTCGTCCAGTGGCAGGGCGGTGCTTTCGAGCAGTTCCTCGGCCCGGGCGAGGCGCTGCTGAAGCAGCCAGGCGTGCGGCGTCGTACCGGTCGCCGCCTTGACCCGGCGGAGGAAGGTACGCGGACTCATGACCGCGCGGGCGGCGAGTTCCTCGACCGGGACGAGCCGGTGCAGGTTCTCCGCCGCCCAGGCGAGCACCTCGGTCAGGAGTTCGTCGTCCCGACTGGCCGGTACGGGTGCCTCCAGGTACTGCGGCTGGCCGCCGGTGCGCGGCGGGGGCATGACGGTCCCGCGGCCGAAGGCGTTGGCGACGGAGATTCCGTGCTCGCGCCGCAGCAGGTGCAGGTACATGTCCGGAGTGGCGCCCGAGCCGGCGCCGGTGACCAGTTGACCCTCGTCGACGAAGAGGTCGTCGGGGAGCACCGTCACGGCGGGGTGTCGGGCGGCGAACTCCTCGGCGTGCTTCCAGTGTGTGGTGGCGCGCAGCCCGTCGAGCAGGCCGGTGGCCGCGAGGAGGAAGGAGCCGACGCAACTGCTGGCGATGACCGCGCCCCGGGCATGGGCCTCCTGGATCGCGCCGACGATCTCCGGCGAGGGCTCGTCGCGGAAGTGGTCCCCGGGCAGGATGAGGACCAGTTCGCCCTTGGCGAGGCGGTGGAGGTCGTGCGCGACGGGCAGGGACAGCCCGAGATCGGTCCGCACCGCTCCGGGCCGCTCCGCGCAGAAGGCGAGTCTGAAACCGGGGGTGCGGGAGGAGCCGCAGAGCGCGCCGAAGAATTCCCCGGCCAGCCCCACGGCAAGTGTGCTGACCCGATCGGGGACATAGGCGGTCACCGACAGGAATCCACTCATGGGACCGTTTCCTTGTCTCTACGCCAACGACGGGCATCGCTTCCCGCTGCGCCCGACTCCTCATCACGTGAATCGACACCGTTCATGATCTAAGGCCGGCGCGATCCGAACAAGTGTCGGAGGGGCACCCCGACTGTCGTCAATGCGACGCCGGCCGTCGGCCCCGTCGGGGCCGACGGCCGGCGCGCGTCGGAATCCGTCAGCCGCTCGCGCTGAGCAGGTTGCCGGCGACGTACCACCGCTCCCGGAAGTCCAGGATGATCCGGCCGGGATCACCGGCGGGGAACCGGTCGAGCCCGGCGACGGCCGTCATCCAGTCCCGCTCGCCGCCCGTCTGACTGCCGATGCCCATGTTGTAGCCGATCCGGATGATCTCGTTCCGGGAGATCGTCGGGTTCGACGGCGCGGGGTGGGTGTTGTCCACCCGGTCGCCGAGGAACTTCAGGTAGTAGGCGGCGGCCGTGACCGAACGCTGGATGTTGCCCAGGTCCTTCAGGTTGTGGGTGTCCCGTCGCCCGAAGTCGATCGCCCCGCCGGAATGGGCCACCGCCCGCACGAACGCGTCCATCTGGAGGTTGGCCAGGCCCACACTGGCCACCCGGATGCTGTCATCGTCCTTCTCCGCGCAGTGGCAGTCTCCGCTCTCGGCGATCAGGACCGCGAGCAGCAGCTGCGGATCGATGCCGGCCTCGGTCGCGGACCGCTTCACGTGGTCGAGGAACTCCGGGGTGGCGTTGTCGCCGAGCCAGTTGTAGACGATCTTCTGACCGCTCCGCCGGTCGGCGCAGTCCGTCACCTGACACAGGTTGGTGGCCCGGCTCGTCGACCCGCGGGCGGCGGCGCAACTGCTCACGCCGTCCGGACAGTTGGCCCGGTTGCGGTTCACCGTCTGGTGGCCGCGACCGCCGGCACCCTTGCGGACGGGAGGGTTGTAGGAGGTGGCCGGGTTGTTGGCCCGCTTCGGCGGCCCGATGCCGCTGCTGCATTCGCCGTCCGGGCAGGAGCGGGGGACCAGCCCGTCCGGATCGCTCAACGTCACCGGGTTGTTGTTGCCGTAGTTGTATCCGTTGATCTGCTGCGGATCCGTGATGTTGATGACCGGGTCGACGGAGAGGAAGCGGCCCAGCGCCGGGTCGTACTCGCGGGCGCCGAGGTGGGTCAGGCCGGTGGGATCCTTGGTGCCTCCCACGAAGCCCTTGTCCAGGTTCGCCGGCCAGGCCACGGCGGCGCCCCGCTGCTCGCCGAACGGTGTCTGGCGACGGATCGCCACGGTCTGCCCCACCGCGGTGACGGCGGCCTGGGTGGTGCCGTGGTGGTCACCGGCGAGCCAGGTCACTCCGTTCGGGCTGCGCGTGGCCACCGGTTGCCCCGCGTGCGTGTAGTACCGGGTCGCCGTCGCGCCGCCCCCGGTGACCCGGATCTCCTGGCCGGGCAGGTACAGCGTCCGGCCCGCCGGATCGCGACGGACCAGCCGGTTTCCGTCGGCGTCGTAGACGTACGACGTGGGGCCCGCCGCGTCGTCGGTGCTGGCCAGTCGGCGCTCCCGGTCCCAGACGAGGCTCTGGGCGCCGCCGGCAGGCGCCGGGCGGGTGTTGACGTTGCCGGACCCGTCGTACCCGAAGGCCGCTGTCCGGATGCCGGCCGAGTCCGCCGTACTGGTCCCGGTGACCCGGTGGCCGCCCGCCGCGATCGTGTACGTGGTGGTCCGGTCTCCGGCCGGGGTGCCGTACGCGGTCATCGTGGTCCGGCTGCCGGCCGGGTCGTAGCCGTAGGCGTGCCGGTACGCGGCCGGCCCACCCAGTGCCACCGCCGGCCCGGCGGCACAGTTCCCGTCGGCCGGCGTCCACGCGTCGGTCAGCCGCTGGGCATGGTCGACCGCGAAGCACTGCCGGTCGTCGCTGGTGTCGTCCGTGATCGAGGTGACGTTGCCCGCCGGGTCGTAGCCGTACCGCAGGTCGGACACGTCGGTGGCGACGCCGGCCGTGGGCCGCTGCCGGGTGGTCCAGATCTGCGCCAGCCGTCGGGTGTCCGTGGCGTAGGTGCGGGTGATGTCCACCAGGTCACCGTCGTTGTGCCGCAGGTGCAGCGCGCCGAGTTCGGAGAAGCTGGTGTAGTCGGTGCCGGTGACGTAGGTGCCGCCGAGCGACGTCTTCAGCGCCGACGGTCGGCCGAGGCCGTCGTACTCGTGGGTGAGCGTCTCCATCGGCAGTCCGCCCGCCGCCGGGAGGCGGACCGTCCTCGGAGAGCCGTCCTCCGGGTGGTAACCGTGGACGTACTCGTAGCTCGTCTGGCCGGTCACCCCGGCCGGTACCGTGTACCGGACGGCGGTCGGCTGGTAGCCGACGGTGTAGCCGCGGATCTCGCGGGTGTACGCCTCAGTGCCGACGTACCGGGTGCTGCGGCCGAGCTGGCCCCGCACCGTGGTGCCGGCCACCTCGTCCCAGACCCATTCGGCCCGCTTCGGCCCGGTCACCGAATCGTCTCGCGTCGACGTCTTGCGACCCAGCAGGTCGTACGTGTGGGCGATCGTCTGCCCCTCGGCGTCGGTCTGCGTGACGAGGTCGCCGGAGTCGGCATGGCTACTGATCACCGTGCCGAGGTCGGGGTCGACGGTCTTCACCGTCCGGCCGCGCAGGTCGTACCCGTACGACCACGTCGCCCCGACCGCGTCGGTCACCCGAACGAGCTGCCCCTTGGCGTCATGGTGGTAGGTCGTCCTGTCGAACCCACCGCCCCCGCCGGCCGGCTGCCCCGCCCGGTACTGGCGCAGCTCGACCACCCGTCCGGCGGCGTCGCGCAAGGTCGAGGTGACCGCGCCGCCCACCGGCGGAGTGGTGTCGACCCGGTCACCGCCATAGCCGTACCGGGTCTGCGCGACGACCGTGCCGCCAGGGCTGTGCGCCGGGACGTCGCGCAGGTGCGTCTCGGCCGCCGTGCGGCCGGCGCCGTCGTACCGGGTCGTCCGGGCCGACGGCACCGTGCCCGGCACGGTGAACAGCACCCCGCTGAGCGTGTGGTCGGCGGGCACGTACGGGTCGAGGACCCGGGAGACCCGGCCGGCCGTGTCGTAGAACGTGTCGGTGATGACCGCGCCGGCGCCGCCGGCACCGTCGGGCGCCTGCGTCTGACGTACGCGGGACAGGTTGTCGTGGATGGTGTGGCTGGTCAGGTAGCCACCGCCGGGCTTGAGCCGGCGGGTCGTCACCGTGCTGCCCAGGTTGTCGTTGCGGACCTGGTAGTCGTACTCGATGCTGGCGTCCCGCGGCCAACTCACCCGGTCCCGGCCGGGCAGCCACACCGAGGTCAGCCGGCCCAGCGGGTCGTAGGCCAACTCGGTCACCCGGTCGTTGGCGTCGACGAGGCGCACCGGCTGCCCCCAGGCGGGGGCCAGGGTGGTGGCGGTGGTCCACCCGAGGGCGTTGGTCGCCGTCACGCCCGTCACCGGTCCGCCACCGACCGGGGTGTACGTCGTGGTCGTGGTCGCCCCCCGCACGTCCGTGCTGGCCGTCACCCGGCCGTACGCGTCGTGTGTGAACTGCTGCTCGGTGACGTACGCCTTCCGGCTGTCGTCGTCGTGGTACGTCTTCAGCGTCTCCACCCTGGACACCAGCCCCCGGGTGGGGACGGCGTCCCAGCCCGCCCCGTCGTACGAGGTGCGGACGTCGCCGACCACCTGGGCGTCGGTCAGCCCACCGGCCTGTTGGCGGGCGCAGTCCACGGCGAAGGTGCGCTGCCGGGCCACCCGGTCGACGATCCACGCCTCGGTGTTGCGGCGGTACGTGGTGAGCACACACCGCTGGTCGTCGTCGCGGGCCTCGTCGCCCTGGTCGTCGACCCGGTCCGGCATGCCGTACTCGTCGTAGCCGGTGGTGACCCTGGTGGTCCGGTGACCGCGACCGCCGTCCAGGGCGGTACGGGTGTGCTGGGCACCGGGACCCACCATCCGGGCGTGCACGGTCACCCCGTCCAGGGTGCGCGACGCCGTCGGCGCCGACCGCCACGGCACGGTGACGTTGGCCGACACCTCCGCCTCCCCGTCGTACGTGACGGCCTCCCGGACCATCCCGGCGAACTCGTCCTCGTCGGCCACCGCCGGTACGTCGCCGACGGCGACGGCCGGCAGGGTCACCTGGCGCGTGCCGGTCGGCAGCTTGTCCCCGTGCATGCCGCGGAAGAACCGGGTCCGGGTGACGGTCTGCTCCCCCGCGTCGCCGGTGGTGGTGACCACCTCCCCGTAGCCCCGCCACACCGACCAGGTCTTGAACTCCGCCTTGACCAGGCCGTCCTCGTCGGTGAAGTGCCACGCCGGGGCGTCCTGGTAGGCGTACCGGACGCGGGTCCGGGGTGAACCGCCGGTCAACTCCGCCTGTCCGACCTCGGTGACCACGTACTTGTGGAAGAAGTCGTCGATCGGCGCGGTGTTCCCCTCCGGCCGCCACCTGACCGGATAGCAGCGCAACGCGTTGAGGTGCAGGTTGTTCCGGTCCGGCACGCGGGTGCCGGCGACGCAGTCCGCTGGGGAGTACGTGACGTCGGTGACGCCGCCGGTCTCCGACCGCACGGTCTTGATCCGGAACCGGCGCATCGCCGGGTACTGGTCGTTGTTGGTGTCGACCCGGTTAGTCAACGCCGTACCGGCGAACTCCACGTCGGGCAGGGCGACCGTGCCGTCCCCCGCCTCGCCGGTGTGCGAGATCCTCGCCAGCCACAGCACCGGGCCCACGCTGTCGGTCGGGTCCGGGAACGCGTGCGTGAACGTCCACGACTCGACCTCGTCGTAGCCGGCGCCGTCGCGGATCCAGGTGGTCACCGCGCTGAGCCGCTTCTTGGTCCAGAAGGTGGGCGCCACCTGGGCGAACCCGCAGGGGCTCGCGGCGCACTCCCGGTCCTTGGGCAGGTCCGGCCAGTTCGCCGGGTTGCCGCAGTCGACGAGGCACCGGTCCGCCGTCGCGAAGGTCACCCTCATCGGCGCGGGGTCGGCCGAGTCGGTCCGGGTGCCGTACTCGATGACCTCGGGATGCCCGGCACGGTCGTACGGCGCGGCGTCGGTCAGCACGGCGTTGCGGGCGTACCGGTTGGTCTCCTTGGCGTACCCGATCCGCATGGTGTTGCCGTGCCGGTCCACCACGTGGTCGAGCTGCCAGCGGTAGCCCTGCTGACAGTTGGACGCGGCGAACGTTCCCCGCGCGCAGGGTTCGCCGGAGTGGTTGCCGAACACCGGCACGGTCAGGGTCGCCTGCGACCCGGCCCGTCCCCCGTACCAGTACGTGGTGCCGTCAGTGGTGGTGACCAGCCACCACTCCCCGTTGTCGTCGCCGTTCGCCGCGCCGGTCCGGCGCTCGATCCGGGTGCCGTCGTCGACCCGCAGCCGCCACCGGTCGGCACCCGACCCGTCCCGGATCAGCTCGCCGGCGTGTCCCGGCATGGTGAGCACCGCGTTGTCGGTCCGCCAGCACAGGTCGCCCCTGCGCTCCGTGTTGGTGGCGCCGCCTCCCATGTCGTCGGCACACGGCACGTAGCGCCGCTCGACGAAGCCGGGGTGCCAGTCGAACCCCTCGCCCAACCAGGACGGCTGGTTGTTACCGGCCGCCATCCGGCCGTCCACGCCGGCCGAGGAGTAGTTCAGCGTGATCTCGGGTGCCGGCCCGTTCAGCGCCGGCGGCGTCCGCAGGGGATAGCTCCACGAGAAGCCGCCGGAGTTGCCGCCCGCGTTCCAGGTGGCCGACGGGGACAGCGACGTGGCCGCGAAGTCCCCGGCCGCGCCCGAGGCGTCCGCCGCCAGCGCGACCAGCGCGCCGCTCGGGGCCGTCCCCGTCACGGCGCCGGGCACCTCCACCCGCGCGCTCACCGTGGCCTTCGCGGCGTCGATCCGCGACGGCAGTGGTGTGGCCCGGCAGTCGGAGGGCCGCCCGGTCAGGCAGTCCTCGGTGAGCGACCACAGCCGCAGGCGACTCGCCCAGTCCCCGCCGTAGGCCGTCCGGAACCGGCCCGCGTCGATCGTCACCCGGGCCGGTGCCCCGGCCCGCGTCCCGTCGGTCCGGTCCATTCGCAGCACGACCCGGTCGCGGCCCACCTGCCGGACCCGTACCCGGCGCAGCGACTCCCTCCCGTCGGGCATTCCCTCGATCCACACCGGCAGGTCGCCGGCCCGCACCGGCGCGGCCGGCCCGGCCGCCGCCGTGCCCGCCGGCCGGGCCGCGGGCACCGTCACCTCCGCCGTGGCCTGGGCCGGCCAGACTGGCGGGGTCGCCCGCCAGTCGGGTGCGGTGGTCAGCGGCGCGACCGGCGTGGGGACGGCCCGCCGCCCGGCGACCGTCGGTTCCCGCTGCGCCGACCCGTGCGCCTGCGCACCGCCCGGACGTTCGGCGGCCGCGGCCGTGCCGGGCACACCCGTCAGTACCGTCGTGGCCAGCGCCATGATCAGCAAGTACGCCGACCCCACTCGCCAGCGTGTGCTGCCAGTCAATGGACTCCCCTTCGTCGTGTGCGAGCCGTCACTTGGCCCAGATGACCCGGCCGTCGAGGGCGTAGAGGACGAGGTTGCCGTCGTTCTGCACGGCGAGCAGTCGGGCGTCGGTCCCGTGCGTTCGCGTCGACCAGAGCGCGGCCCCGTCGGCGCCGTAGACCACCAGGTTGCCGTCGGTCTGCATCTGCACGAAGGCGCCGGGGTTGCCCTGGGTGTTCGAGGCCCAGACGGCGACGCCCTCCTCGTACTGCACCAGGTTGCCGTCGCCCTGCATGATCAGCCGGTGGTTGTCCAGCCGGGACCACAGGTACTGACCGGCGGTGAGCCGCTGCCCGACCGTCAACGTGTCGGTGCCGTGGAACAACCGGGTGGGGTCCGGGACCACGCCCTGGAACGCCCGCACCTCGTCGACGTCGCCGCGGACGAAGGTTCCCGAACCCGACGTGCCGATCACCAACGGGCCGGTGGCGTCCCACGGCCGCCATGCCGCGTTCATCGCCGCGGTCGCCCGAGCGGCGCCGTCCACGTACAACCGCAGTTCCCCCCGCTGCGCGTCGAACACGCCGACCAGGTGGTGCCAGCCGGTCGGGCTGGTCGCCGGGGTGGTCGCGTACGTGCCGTGGGCCGCCTCGGTGGCGGAGGCCTGCATCGCGAACAGCCACTCGCCGCCGTTCGCCGCCCCGTACTGCAGGTAGAAGCCCGGGTACGCACCGGCGCTGCGTTGCGAGACGAAGGTCTGCGAGACGGTGCTGTCCGACATTCGGACCCACGCCGACACGGTGAACGACTGGTCCGTGCGCAGCACCTGCCGGTCGGTCGTGGCATGGTCGTCGACCCCGTCGAGCCGCAGGCCGGCGCCGGTGTGCCCGGCCCCGCTCGCCGGGATCTGCATCCCCCCGTGGAAGTTCAGGTCGTGGGCGAGCTCCGACGAGTCGTACGCCGGCCCCTGACCGACCTGCTCGAAGTGCCAGTCGCCGACCCGACCGGTGGTCAGGGGCTCGACGAGTTCGACCACCTCGGAGGTGGTGATCAGCCGGTTCCACACCCGCACGTCGGCGATCGAACCGTGGTACGGGGCGCCGGTGCCGGACCGACCGACGAGGAACTGGCCGTTCCCGTCCCAGGTCGTCGCGCCGGTGGTCAGGCCCTCCTCCACCCCGTTGACGTACAGGCGCAGTTCCTTGGCGTCGGCGAGGTAGGTGCCGGTGAGATGGGTCCAGACGCCGATCCGCGGCGCCGACGTGGACCGGACGCTCCACCAGGCGGCCGGGTCGGCCGGGCCCGACGGCGTCAGGAAGGCCCACCGGTCCTCGTTGGCGAGGTAGCGCAGGTGGAACGCGGAGTACTGGCCGGCGCCGCCGGCCTGGGCGACCACCGTCTGGTCGCCGGCCCCCTTCGCGCCGAGCTTGACCCAGGCCGAGACCGAGAAGCTGCGGCTGGTGTCGAGGAAGTCGGCTCGGGCGGCATGGTCGTCGACGCCGTCGAGCAGCATCGCCGACCGCGGCGCCCCGTCGTTGCCGGGCGCCAGCCGGCCGGGTGCGCCGAGGGCGGCGCCGCCGGCAACGGTCAGGCCGCGCCCGTTGCCGCTGTCGTCGGCCAGCACGGTGGCGCCGGCGTCGTCGGCGAGCTTCCAGCTCGCCACCGGGCCCGCCGGCGCGGCGACCACGAACTGGTAGGTCCGCCGGGACTCGTTGCCGGCCCGGTCGACCGCGTCGACGTACAGCGTCCGCGCGCCGCCCCAGGTCGGCGTCCAGTGCACCGTCACGGGGCCGCCCAGGGCGGCCGGGGTGGCCACCGTGGTCGGTGGGTCGGTGAAGCCCCAGCGGTACGAGGTCACGTCGGGCGAGCTGGCGAAGGTGAACCGGCCGGTCTGTCCGACCGATCCGCACGGCCCGCCGTCGCAGGCGCCGGCACCCGGCTTGTACACGTCGGCCGTCACCGTCGCGGGGGCGGGCTTGACGATGTCCACCGTGAACTCGCACACCCCGGAGTCGGCGCCGCTGACCCGACCGTCGGAGGCGTACGCCCGGTAGAGGTAGGTCCCGTCGTGGGAGAGGCCACGCGCCGCGACCGTCCAGCGGGCACCGCCCTCGCCGCCGCGTTGCCCGAGGCCCGGGTACACGGTCCAGGTCGTGGTGTCCGGCGGGGCGGCGACGATGTCGCTGGTGCCGTTGCCGTCGACGTCCGGGGTGGTCAACGCCCGGTAGTTCCACCAGCCGGCGCCGATCTGCGCGCGGGCAGCGTCCGAGTGGGACCGGCCGCCGCTGCCCGGGTACAGCCACAGCTGCCCCGACGACGGGTCGCGGGCCACGACGTCGGGCCTGCCGTCCCGGTCCCAGTCCGGGGTGCCGAAGTAGGTGTAGCCGAACCAGCCGGTGCCGATCGAGGCGCGTTCCTGCGTCGCCTGTCCCCGCCTGCTCTCTCCCGGGTACACCCACATCACGCCGCCGCTGTCGCTGGCGATGACGTCCATGTGCCCGTCCCGGTCCCAGTCGGCGAGCCCGGCGTAGGTGAAGTCCTGCCAACCGCCGCCGAGCGGGAACCGGGCGTCGGAGAAGCCGCTGGCGGTGTCCGCCCCGGCGTACATGAACAACTCGCCGCTGGGGTTGTACCGGACGACCACGTCGAGGAACCCGTCCCCGTCCCAGTCGGCGACCCCGGCGACCTGCCAGGCCCAGCCGTGCCAGCCGGAGCCGATCTGCCGGCGCGACTGCAACCCGGTGCCCCCGGGCAGGCCGGGCCAGACGTACAGGTAGCCGTCACCGTCACGACCGAGCACGTCCGGCACGCCGTCGCGGGTCCAGTCCGCCGTGGCCACGAACTCGTCGCCCTGGTCCAGCGCCCCGGCCGGCAGGGTCACCTGCGCGGTCGTCCCCGAAGGCACGCCGTCCTGGGCGGTCTCCGACTCCGGCCCCTGCGAGGCGTCGGACCGGATGCGCTTGCGCTTGACGACGGTCCGCAGCGAGTTGCCGTCCGCGTCCGAGACGTACGCCCGCACCGTCGGGCTCGCCGTCGGCACGTACGGACGGCCGGGGCCGGTGGCGCAGGGGCGGCCGTCGACGGTCAGGTTGGTCGGTGCGTCCGGGTACGAGTTGAGGTTGACGATCAGCCTGGCCGTGGTGGCGTCGAACTTCTTCCACCCGGCGCTGGACCCCTCGTCGGCCGCGACCAGCCCGAACGTCACCCAGCCGTGGTGCTCCGCGTGCCGCAGGGTGGCCGCGGTGAGCGGGAATTCGCTGCCCTTGCGTACCGAGCCGCAGGAGCTGTTCCTCGCCGCCGCGCCGTTGTGGCCCTCGAACGCCCCGGCGGTGTTGTACCAGTCGGTGTCCGCGTTCAGCGTGGCCCGCACGACCCGCAGCTCGGTCCAGCTGTCGGCGCAGCTCGCCGAGTGCAGCAGGTCGATCGTGAACTCGGGCGCGAGGTCGCCCTCCAGGATCTGCTTGCCCTGCCAGGCCCCGTTGGGAAACTGGAACATCGACCGGTAGGTGACCGGGTTGTAGTAGCCGACCTTCGCGCACTCGGTGCTGTACGGGCCGGTGCAGTTCCACTTGTCGTAACTCCAGTACGACTGGTCCGGAGAGTTCTTGTTGATCATCGTCCACGTCGCGTAGCCGATGGTGGGGTCGACGACCAGTGGAAAGGTCGCCTCGGGATCGCGCAGCAGCCCGGCGTCCGGAGCAAGCACGACCTTGCCGGCGGTGGACACGCTCAGCCCCACCGCCGCGTCGCGCGCACCTTGCCTGGGCCCGTCGACGGCCACGCCTGACGCGGCCCGTTCGCCGGCCGGTGCGCCACCCGCAGCCCCGTCGCCGACCGTCGCCCCGGTGGCGGCGCCCGCGTCCCACATCCGGGGCGCGGTCGCGGTCAGAACCGCCCGGCCGGCCGCGTCCACCACCCGGGTGCCCTGCCACCTCAGCCCGGTGAGCCTGCTGCCCAACGCGAGGCGGCGCAGCCCCGGGTTCGCCGCCGCCGCCCGGTCCTTCACCACCAGCACGAACGAGAACCCGGTGCCGCGCGCGGTGGCCACCAGATCCACCCCGGGCAGCACCTCTACGTACGTGGCCCGGGCGCCGTCCAGCCACGGCTTCGGCAGCGTTCCCGGCCAGGACAGCGCCACCTCGCCGCCGTCGTGGCGGACCCGGACGAACTCCGTCGAGCCGCCGCCGGAGAACGCCACGTCGACGGCGGACGCCGCCGGCCTGACCGTGCCGTCGTCGGCGAACGACAGCGTCGCGTCCAACGCTGTCCAGCCACCGCCCGCCCGCCGGGCGCGCTGGGGAAAGGCGTACTGCTCGACGGTGGCCGTCCCGTCCGGGTTGACGTACACCTGAGTGGTCTCGGTCCGCCGGGACGTCACCTCGACCCGGCGGTCGCACTCGGCGGCCATGCTCGCGGCGGCCGGCGCGTGTGGCATCTCCGCCACGCAGCTCTGTTCCGCGGCGGAGGCCGCGGATTGTCCGAACGGTGCCGTCAGCGACGCGGCCACCGCCACCGCCACGCAGGCGGCCGCGAGCAAGCTTCGTCGGCGCATCGATCCCCCCGAAGACGTAGGACAGCAGTGCGACGGGCCGAACGACGGCTGGCGCCGAGCCGTCCGTCACCTGCGACCTGAAGTATGTGCATCGATCGCCGTTCATGGCCGCCGTGAACGGGCCAATCTCCGCAGCTATCGCGTCAACAGTCGGGCCGCCGGCCTGCTCTCCGGCCTCTCCGCCAACTGGTCGCTGGCTACCCGACCGCCCGCAGGCCGGCGGTCGGACGTGGTGTGAGCGGCAGGCCGGCCCGCCGGTGAGCCGTCGGACGCACCCGATACGGTGCTTCGGGCGACCGACCGCCCGCAGCCCGGCCCAGCGCCCGAGCGGCAGCTCAAGCAGCAGGTAGCTCCTGCGACAGGAATTCGTCCCCACCTCGCTGGAGGCTCCGAACAGTGCCCGGTCACCTGATCGCAGAGATCGCGTGGGTCCAGCTCGTCGACGGGCGGAGGCACCCGCGCGTTCCGTCGTTCCCCCACCAGCGTCTCGCCACCGGCCACCCGACGGTGGTCCGGCTGTGCGCGTCGGCGACGCGGACCCGCCTGTGACCCGCCGGCCCCGCCGTCGCCCGGCCGCCGTCGTGTTCGACCTCGACGGCACCCTGGTCGACTCGATGACGATCGCCCCCGCCGTGTACGCCGACACGATCCGCGCCCTCGGCGGGCCGGTGGTCTCGCCGGCCGACGTCGTCGCCACCTGGCACATCGGCGCCACGCCGGCGGTGTTGGCCCACTTCCTGGGGCGGCCCGTCGCCGCCGGCGACCTCGACTGCTTCCAGCGCCACTTCGAGGCGGCCACCGGGGACGTACAACCGTTTCCCGGCGTGCTCGACCTGGTCGACGCCCTCGACCGAGCCGGCTGCCGGCTCGGTATCTTCACCGCCGCCTCGCGGCGGACCACGCCCCTCCTGCTGGCAAGTACGGGGCTGGACCGGCTGTTCCCGGTCGTGGTCTGTGGTGACGACGTGGCCGCGCCGAAGCCCGCGCCGGACGGGCTACGGCTGGCCTGCCGGCGCCTGGGCGTCGACGTCACCGAGACCGCTTACGTCGGCGACGCCGCGGTGGACCTCGGGTGCGCCGAGGCGGCGGGTGCGCTGGCCGTGCACGCCCGCTGGGGCGTCACCTCCCCCGCCGTGCCGGAGGCCCGGATGGTGGCCCACCGCCCCGCCGACGTCCTCGACCTGCTCTCGGTGCCGCCGTCCGACCCGGCCGACGCCCCGGGACGTCCCGCGACATCCCGGGGCGATCACCGCTGACACCCGCCCCGGACCGGACGGTAGACGCCGTCGGCACGGGACGTCACATCCGTTCCAGAGTGCGGATGCCGAGCAGGTGCAGGCCCTGGCGCAGGGTCCGGGCGGTCAGGTCGGCCAGCAGCAGGCGACTCTCCCGCAGCTCGTCGGGGGCGCGCAGCACGGGGCAGCGCTCGTAGAACCCGCTGAACGCGGTCGCGAGTCGGTGCAGGTGGCCGGCGAGGTGGTGGAACTCCAGGCTCCGCTCCACCCTGCCGACCACGCCGGCGAAGCCGAGCAGTTCGATCGCCAGCGCCCGCTCCGACGGCTCGGCGAGCACGATCGGCGCGTCCGGCCGGGCGACCGCCCCGGCCCGCCGGAACACCGACCGGATGCGGGCGTACGCGTACTGGAGGTAGGGCGCGGTGTTGCCGTCCAGGGCAAGCATCCGCTCCCAGTCGAGCACGTAGTCCCTCGCGCGGTCGGTGGACAGGTCGGCGTACTTGACCGCGCCGATGCCGACAACCCGGCCGATCTCGGCGGCGGTCGCGGCGTCCAGGTCGGGATTCTTGGCCCGGGCCAGGTCGGTGGCGCGGGCGACCGCCTCTTCGAGCAGGCCGACGAGCTTCACCGACCCGCCGGTCCGGCTGCGCAGCATCCGCCCGTCGCTCCCGAGGATCGAGCCGAAGCCGAGATGCTCGGCCCGGGCCGGCGGGCGCAGCCAACCGGCCGCTCCGGCGACGGCGAAGACCATCGCGAAGTGCTGCTGCTGCGGCAGCCCGACGACGTACAGCAGCCGCGTCGCGCCCAGTTCCCCGGTGCGCTGCCGCAACGCGGCCAGGTCGGTGGCCGGATAGCCGAAGCCGCCGTCGCTCTTGCGCACGATCAGCGGCAGCGGCTCGCCGTCCCGGCCGGTGAACCCGGGCGGGAACACGCACCGCGCCCCGCCGCTGGCCGCCAGCAGCCCCAGCCGGTCCAGGTCGTCGACGACGTCGGCGAGCAGTTCGTTGTAGGCGCTCTCGCCCCGGAAGTCCGCCCCGGTCAGCGTCACGTCGAGCAGGTCGTACACGGACAGGAAGTACCGCTCCGACTGCTGCACCAGGAGTCGCCACAGCCGCCGGGTCGGCGCGTCGCCGCCCTGCAACGCGACCACCCGGCGCCGGGACCGCGCACGGAACGCCTCGTCGGCGTCGAACTTCGCCCGGGCCGCCTTGTAGAACGAGTCGAGGTCACCCACCGACAACTCGTGCGCCGCCTCCGTCTCGCCGAGGTCGGCCAGGTGCTCGATCAGCATCCCGAACGGTGTGCCCCAGTCGCCGAGGTGGTTGACCCGCACCACGCGGTGCCCGAGCCAGTCCAGCAGCCGCACCGCCGCGTCGCCGATGACGGTGGAGCGCAGGTGTCCGACGTGCATCTCCTTGGCCACGTTCGGCGCCGAGTAGTCGACCACGACGGTCTCCGGCGCGCGGGCCGCCGGCACGCCCAGGCGGGCGTCCCCCGCCAGCCCGGAGACCAGGCCGGCCAGCGCCCGGTCGGAGACGGTCAGGTTGAGAAAGCCCGGCCCGGAGACCTCCGCCGACGCGCACACGTCGTCGAGCGCCGCGTGTTCCAGCACGTCGGCGGCGAGGTCGCGCGGGGAGCGGCCGAGCCGCCGGGCCAGCGCCAGCGCCGCGTCGGACTGGAAGTCCGCGCGCGGCGAACGCCGCACCACCGGGTCGACCGGGGCGCCGGCGACCGCCGCGAACGCCGGCGCCAGCCGGTCGGAGAGCAGCCTTTCAAGATCCATGGGTACGCCGATCTCACTCGGACCCGCGCTGCCACGCGAGTCACTGGGACGGGAGAGGCACGGGCGGACCGAGGACGATCGGCGGACGACCGGCGGCTCGATCCGCCGGTCGCCGGGAACAGGTCAGCGCGGGCGGGCGACGGATCGCCGGCGTCGCTCGGCACCGACCTGGACGTCGTACGACGTTCCGGTGCGCTGAGCGGTCACGCTGGTCATGCGGGGCAGCGTAGCGGACCGCCTCGGGGCGGGACAGCGCGATTCCGGCAGGCTTCGAGTCGCACGAATGCGACCCCCCTCGTCCCGGACCCGGTGCCGGTCTCGCCCGACGCCGTCGCCCCCGACCTCAGGTACGCGGACAGGGGATGGGTCGCCACCCTCGGGGAGCTGCGGCGGCACCTCCGGTGGCTCTGGGCGGAGCATCCGACGTTGCTCCTCCCCGAGGCTCCCGCCTGAGGATGCGACCCACCCGCGACGGCCCTCGCGAGGGGCGGGTCAGCGCAGCCGGCGGGCGGCGAACCTGGCCGGCGGCTCGGCGATCGCGTCCTGGGCCGCGATCAACTGGATCTCCCGGGTGCCCGCCGCGAGGGTCGCCTCGAGCACGGCGAAGACGGAGGCGACGGTGCGTTCCAGCGCCGTCGCGGGCGAGCCCGTCGTCAGCAGGTGCGCGAGGTACAGCGCCGCGGTGACGTCGCCGCCGCCGTTCGGACTGATCGGCAGCAGCGGCGTGGTGACCGCCCAGGCACCCTCGTCCGAGACGGCCACCACCTCCAGCGACCCGGCCGGCAGGTCGGCGTGGAGCACGCTGGTGACGAGGACGTGCCGCGGCCCCGTCTCGCGCACCACGTCGACCGCCGCCAGGACCTCGGGCAGCGAGTTCGTGCCGCGGCCGGCGAGGAAGTCCAGCTCGAAGTGGTTCGGGGTGATGATGTCGGCGCGCGGGACGACGACGTCCCGCATGTACTCCGGGATGCCGGGCCGGACGAACATGCCCCGGCCGGCGTCGCCCATCACCGGGTCGCAGCAGTACACCGCGTCGGGGTTGGCGGTCTTGACCTTGTCCACCGCGTCCAGGATCACCGCGCCCATCGCCGGGTCGCCCTGGTAGCCCGAGAGCACCGCGTCGGCGCTGCCGAGGACCCCCCGGTCCGCGATGCCCTCGATCACCTCGGCCACGTCGGCCGGCGCCAGCAGCGGACCGCGCCACGCGCCGTACCCGGTGTGGTTGGAGAAGTGGACCGTCAGCACCGGCCAGACCTCGTGCCCGAGCCGCTGGAGGGGGAAGGCGGCCGCCGAGTTGCCGACGTGGCCGTAGGCGACCGATGACTGGATGGACAGGATCTTCACCCGCTCATCATGGCGGTTCCCGCCGGGGCCGCGCCCACCCCCTGCCGATTCTGTCGGCTGACCCACTCGGGCCGATGTCACAGACGACTCAGCTCGACAGCGCCGCGCGATCCTCTCCCCCACCCGCCGCGACGCCCGGGCCGAACCTGTCGCGCAGCCAGGCGAGCTGCTCGATCTGGTGGTGGCCCTCGCCGCCCTCGTGGTCGTTGAACTCGTACACGCGCAGCTCCTTCTCCCCGCCGTAGCGGTGGTAGCCGGCGAAGCAGGTCGAGGGCGGGCAGACCTGGTCCATCATCGCGACGGAGAACAGCGCGGGCGCGGTGGCGCGGGGCGCGAGCCCGGCCACGTCGAAGTAGGACAACGTCCGGAACACCTGGTCGGCCCGGTCGCGGTGCAGCTTGAGGTACTCGGCGATCTCGAGGTACGGGCCACGACCGGCGACCCGCACGCCGCGCCGGAAGTCGCACAGGAAGGGCACGTCGGGCATGGCCGCCGCGACGCCCGGGAACAGCGCCGCCACCGCCAGCGCGAGGCCCCCGCCCTGGCTGATGCCGGTGACCGCGACCCGGTCGGCGTCGACGGCGGGGTGCTCCCGGGCGGCCCGGGCGAAGCGTACGGCGTCGGTGACCAGCCTGCGGTAGTAGAAGGTGTCGGGGTGGGTGACGCCACGGGTGAGGAACCCGGGGACGGTGCCCGCCGGGTACGGGTGCGGGTCCGGGGTGAGGCCGGGCGCGGCGCTCCAGCCCTGCCCCCGGGTGTCCATGATCAGGTGGGCGAAGCCGGCGGCGGCCCAGAACAGCTTCTCGTGGGGCAGGCCCCGGCCGCGCCCGTAGCCGAGGTACTCCACGACGCAGGGCAGCGGCCCCTCGGCGTACGCCGGCAGGTGCAGCCAGCCGTGCACGGGTTCACCCGCGTACCCGGGCACCGTGACGGAGAACGTGCGGATCTGGGTGAGCCCGGTGTCGACGGGCTCGTACGCCGCGGGGCCGGGCTCGTCGGCGCCCAGCGTCCGCGCCCAGAAGTCGTCCAGGTCCGACGGCACGGCCAGTTCGGGCCGGTACGTCTGGCACTCGGCCAGGGTGAGGTCGGTCAGGGCCACGGGTAACCTCCGGCACGGCGATGTCGATGGCGGCGGGACGCCCACCGGGGCGCCCTGCCGGGGAAGTCGGCGGGTCAGGCCGCCGCGGCGTCGGCCACGGCGGAGGCGAACCAACCCGTGATGGTGGTCGGGTGGGTGATGGCGGTGCCGACGACGACGGACCACGCGCCGGCCCGCAGCGCCTGGGCCGCCTGGGCCGGGGTGTGTATCCGCCCCTCGGCGACCACCGGCACGTCGACGGCCGCCGCCAGCCGGGCGACCAGGTCGAGGTCGGGGCCGTCGCCCTTCACCGTGTAGGCCGTGTAACCGGCCAGCGTGGTGCCGACCAGGTCCGCGCCCGCCTCGGCCGCGGCGACGCCCTCGTCGAAGGTGGAGCAGTCCGCCATGACGAGGGCGCCGGTCCGCTCGTGGACGGCGGCGATCGTCTCGGCGAGGGTGCGGCCGTCCGGCCGTGGCCGGGCGGTGGCGTCGAGCGCGACGATGTGGGCGCCCGCCCGGGCCACGGCCACCGCGTGGTCGAGCGTTGGGGTGATGAAGACGTCGTCGTCGCCGTCCTTCCACAGCCCGATCACCGGGAGGTCGACCGCGTCACGGATGGCGGCGATGTCGTCGAGCCCCTGCGCGCGGATGCCGGCGGCTCCGCCCCGGGCGGCGGCGAGGGCGACGCGGCGCATCGTGTCCGGGTCGCGCATCGGCTCGCCCGGGTATGCCTGGCAGGAGACCACCAGCCGGTGGCGGAACCGTTCGATCAGCAGGTTCACGACAGGGTCTCCCAGGCGAGCGAGGCGGCGCCGAGCAGGGGTGCGTCCGCGCCGAGGGCCGAGGCCAGGACGGGCACGGCGTCCAGGCCGGGCAGCGTCTCCCGGGTCACCGCGGCCCGCAGCGCCCGCCACCAGGGCTCGCCGAGGCCCGTGACGCCGCCGCCGATCACGACGACGTCGGGGTCGAGCATGTTGACCAGCCCACCCACGGCGGAACCGACGGCGGTCCCGCCCAGCCGGACGACCTCCCCCGCCGCCTCGTCGCCGCCCTCGGCGAGCGCGGCGACGGCCCGCAGGTCCTCGACCGGCCGGCCGGTGCGCCGGGCGTACTCGTCGACGAGCCCGGGCCCCGACGCGATCGCCTCCAGGTGCCCCCGCCGGCCGCAGGTGCAGGGCAGCGACCCGGCGTGCCGGGAGGGCTGGTGACCGGCGTGGCCGGCGGCGGAGTGCGCGCCGACGAGCACGGTGCCGCCCACGACGAACGAGGCGCCGACGCCGGTGCCGACGGCGACGAAGAGCACCGTCTCGCACCCCGCCGCGGCACCGTGCCGCGCCTCGCCGAGGGCGTGGGCGTGCACGTCGTTGACGACCGCCACGGGCAGGCCCAGCAGCTCGCGCAGCCTCCCGCGCAGGTCGGTGCCGGCCCAGCCGGTCAGGACGTCGGTGGCCGAGAGCACCCGCCCCGTCGTACGGTCGATCACTCCGGCGCTGCCGACGCCGAGCGCCCGGACGGACGTCCCCGCCGACCGCGCCCTCAGCCGGTCGACGAGGCCGGCGGCGGTGTCGAGGACGGCGGACGCGCCCGCCCTGCCGGGCGTCGGGGCGGTGGCGCGGTCGACGACCTGGCCCTGCCTCGTCACGAGGGCGGCCGTCGTCTTGGTGCCGCCGACGTCGAGCGCGGCGACCGCCTCGACGGCGCGCGGCGTGCTTGCCTCGGGCATGGTCAGAGCAGTCCCGCCAGTTCGAGCTGGGTGCGCACCCTCGCCGTCTCGTCGGCGTCGAGCGGCCGCAGGGGAAGGGAGACGGCGTTGCTGTCGATGACGCCGAGCAGGGCGAGGGCGGTCTTGAACGCGCCGACGCCCCTGGTCGCCCCGGCCGCCGTGGCGGGGTCGGCGGCCTCGACGATGCGGAACAACCGGGTCAGCCGGTCCTGCTCGCGGCGGGCGGCGTCCCAGTCGCCGCCGACGCAGGCCCGGTGCAGCCGGACGTAGCCGGCCGGGTCCACGTTGCCCAGCCCGGGCACGGAGCCGGAGGCGCCGGCCAGCATCATCGCGTCGACGACCACCTCGTGCCCGGTCAGCAGGCCGAAGCCGGCGTCCGGCGCGTGTTCCGCGACCGCCAGCACCAGCTGCCGGAAGGCCACGTCGTCGCCGCTGGAGTCCTTGACCCCGGCGAGCACCCCTTCCGCGGCGAGCCGGGTGAGCAGGCCGGTGGAGAGCTTGGTGTGCACGCAGACCGGGATGTCGTACGCGAGCGTAGGCAGTTCGGCCGACGCGGCGACCGACCGGAAGTGCCGCTCGACCTCGTGCGGGCCGACGATGGCGTAGAAGGGCGCGGTCACCACCAGCGCGTCGGCGCCCAGCCGCGCCGACGCCTCGGCCCGGTCGAGCACCCGCCGGGTGGTCGGCTCGATGCAGCCCGCGATGACGGGTACGACGCCCCCCACCGTCTTGACGATGGCCTCGAGGGCCTGGTCCCGCTGCCGGTCGGTGAGGAACACGGTCTCGCCCGAGCTGCCCAGCGCGAAGATGCCGTCGACGCCGGCGGCGAGCATCCGCTCGACGAGCCGTTCGAGGGAGTTGACGTCGACCTCGCCCTCCTGGGTCAGGGGGGTGACGGTCGGCGGCACGACTCCGGCGAACCGCGGGGCTGGGGTGGTCACGCTGTCTCCTCGACATGTAGGGGGGTGGTGCGGCCCGTCGCCGCGCCGGCGAGCTCGACCAGCTCCGCGTTGCTGGTCCCGGCGGGGACGGGGTGATGGCACCGGAACTCGTGGGCGTCGTCGCCGTCGGCGTCGGCCCGCTCAGGCGGTGGCATCTCGGTGGCGCAGTGGTCGGTGGCGTTCCAGCACCGGGTCCGGAAGGGGCAGCCGCTGGGCGGCCGGGTGGCGGAGGGAACGGGCCCGACGAGCGGAATGGGGTCGATCGGCGAGAGCAGACCCGGCGTCGCGGAGAAGAGCGCGCGGGTGTACGGGTGCCGGGCGCCCTCGGGGAGCAGGGCGGCCGGCGCCTGCTCGACGATCCGGCCGAGGTACATGGTGATCACGCGGTCGCTGATCCGCTTGACGGTCTGGATGTCGTGGGAGACGAAGACCATCGCCAGCCCGAGCCGGTCCTTGAGGTCCAGCAGCAGGTTGAGGATCTGGGCGCGGACCGAGACGTCGAGGGCGCTGGTGGGCTCGTCGGCGATGACCAGTCCCGGCTCCAGGGCCAGGGCCCGCGCGATGGACACCCGCTGCCGCTGGCCGCCGGAGAGCTGGCTCGGCAGCACCTCGGCGACGGAGCGCGGCAGTCCCACCAGGGCCATCAGCTCCGCGACCCGTGCCTCGCGCTGCGCCCTGGTGCCGCGGCGGTGCACGTCGAGCGGGTCGCGCAGGATGTCGCGGACGGGCATGCGACGGTTCAGCGAGGTCGCCGGGTCCTGGAAGACCATGCCGACGCCCGCGCCGATGTGCCGGCGGCGTTCCGCCGCGCTCATCGACCACACGTCCTTGCCGGCGAAGCTGACCACGCCGCTGGTCGGCCGTTGGAGCCCGACGAGGACCTTGGCCAGGGTGGACTTGCCGCAGCCGGACTCGCCGACGATGCCGACGGTCTCGCCGGGGCGCACGGCGAGGTCCGCGCCGGTGAGGGCGTGCACCCGCGCCCGGTTGAACAGGCCGCCGCCGCGGGTGCGGTGCTGCACGTGCACGTCGTGCAGCTCGACGATCGGCTCGCGCAGGGGTGTCCCGCTCATCGGATCAGTTCCTTGTCGCTGACGGTGACGGCCGGGTGGTGGCAGGCGTACCCGTGCCCGGCGGTGCCGGTCAGCCGGGGGACCGTCTCCCGGCACATCTCGGTCGCCTTGGGGCACCGGTCGGCGAACCGGCAGCCGGACGGGAAGTCGGCCGGCGACGGCACCACGCCACGGATCTGGGTGAGCCGCTCGGCGCCGGACTCCAGGGAGAGGACGGACCCGAGCAGTCCCCGGGCGTAGTGGTGCGCCGGCGCCTCGATCACGTCGGCGGTCACCCCGGTCTCCACGATCTGCCCGCCGTACATCACGACGACCCGGTCGGAGACGTCGCTGACCAGCGCGAGGTCGTGGCTGACCAGGATCAGGGCGAAGCCGAGCTGCTCGCGCAGCCGCAGCAGCAGCTCCATCACCTGCGCCTGCACCGTGACGTCGAGCGCGGTGGTCGGCTCGTCGGCGATGATCAGGCTCGGGTCCCGGGACAGGGCCATGGCGATGACCACGCGCTGCCGCTGCCCGCCGGAGAGCTCGTGCGGGTACGCGGTCAGGGTGCGCCGGGGGTCCAGGCCCACCAGTTCCATCAGTTCCTCGGCCGACCGGGTGCCGCCGCGGCGGATCATCTGCGCCAGTTGGGCGCCGACGCGCAGCGCGGGGTTCAGCGCGGAGAGGGCGTCCTGGTAGACCATCGTGATCTCCCGGCCCATCAGGGCGCGCCGGCGCTTCGTGCTCATCGCGAGCAGGTTCTCGCCCCGGAAGTGGATCTCCCCGCGTACGCGCGCCCCCTGCGGCAGGAGGCCCATGACGGCCAGGGCGGTCAGGGACTTGCCCGAGCCGGACTCGCCGACGAGGCCGACCACCTCGCCGGGACGGACGTCGAACGTCATCCCGTCGACGATGTCGACGCCCTGGTGACGCCCCTCGAAGCCGATGGACAGGTCCTTGATCCGCAGGACGGGCTCGCCCTGCGGAAGGGGCCGGGCGCGCTCGCGGAGGCGCTGCGCCGCGAGGTCGAGACCGGGCAGGGGCACGACCTCGCCGGTGCCCGGCTGCGCCCGCTCGACCGGGTCGGCGGCCGACGCGGCGGTGGCCCGTCGGGCCGCCGGGGCGGCCCAGGCGTCCGACATCCCCTCGGAGAGCACGTTGAGGGCGAGCACGGTGAGCAGGATCAGCAGGCCAGGGAAGAAGGTGGCCCACCAGCCGCCGATCTGCACCATCTCCTTGCCGAAGGCGATCACCGAGCCCCACGAGGACTCGGCCTCCTGGGGCGCGAGCCCGCCGCCGATGAACGAGAGGGACGCCTCGAAGACGATCGCGTCGGCGACCATGACGGTGACGAAGACCATGATCGGGGCGGCGCAGTTGCGCAGCACGTGCCGCCAGAGGATGTGGGGCCGGCGCGCCCCGATGATCCGCTCGGCCGAGACGTAGTCCTCGCGGTACTGCGAGAGCACGTTGGCCCGGACGATGCGCGCGATGGACGGGGTGAAGACGAAGCCGATCGCGAGCACGAGGACCAGCAGGCTGTTCTTGCCGAACGAGATGATCAGCAGGGCGGAGAGCACGATGGCGGGGAACGCCATGACCACGTCGAGGCAGCGCATGACCACCTCGTCCACCGCGGTCCGGCTGGTGCCGGCGATCGCGCCGAGCATCCCGCCGACGAGCAGGGCGATGCCGGCCGCGCCGAACCCGACGATCAGGGAGCGGCGGGTGCCGGCGACCAGCCGGGAGAAGACGTCGCGCCCCAGCTTGTCCAGGCCGAACCAGAAGTCGCCGTTGGGGCCGGTGAGCGCGGGGCCCAGCCCGGCCTGCGCCGGGTCGTGTCGGAGCAGGAGCGGCGCGAGGAGGCCCACCACGACGATGAGCAGGACGAAGCCGAGCGCGATCCGGGCGGTGAGGCCGAGCCGTCGGAAGGCGACGCCGGGGCGCGAGAGTTGGGCGGTGAGCGTCCGGCGCATCAGTGGCCTCCGCGCAGTCGGGGGTTGGCGAAGAGGTAGAGGATGTCGACGATCAGGTTCACCACGACGAACCCGAGGGCGATCGTCAGGACGGTTCCCTGCGCGAGCGCGGTGTCGTTCTGCTGCACCGCGCTCATGATCTGGGTGCCCATGCCGGGCAGCGAGAAGATGGCCTCGATGACCACGGTGCCGCCGATGAGGTAGCCGATCCGCAGGCCCAGCGCGGTGAGCGGGTTGACCAGCGCGTTGCGCAGCACGTTGCGGCCGATCACCACGCGGGGCGGCAGGCCGGCGCCGATCGCGGTGCGGACGTAGTCCTTGTCGAGTTCCTCGACCATGGACGTCCGCACGATCCGGGCGAGCGAGCACCCCACGGGCACGGCGAGCGCGAGCGCGGGCATGACGAGCGACTGGAACCAGAGGCTGGGCGAGTCGGCCGGGTTGACGTATCCGCCGGTGGGAAAGATCGGGCGGCGGACGGCGAGTTCCTGGATGAACAACAGTGCCAGCCAGAAGGACGGCATGGCGATACCGGCCATGGAGACGAACCGGATGACCTGGTCGGGCCAGCGGTCCCGGTACAGCGCGGCCGGGATGCCGAGCGCCAGGGCGATGACCAGCGCGCCGAGCACGCCCAGCGCCGTCAGCTGGATCGTCAGCGGCAGCGCGGTGGCGATCTTGTCGGCGACCGGCACCGAGGGCGGGAAGGTCATGCCGAGGTCGCCCCGGAGCAGGTCGCCCAGGAAGTGCAGGTAGCGGAGCGGCAGCGGGTCGTCGAGGCCGTTGGCGGCCTTGAACGCCGCGACCTGCGCGGGGGTCGCTTGGTCCCCGAGGACGGACAGCGCCGGGTCGATCGGGGAGAACTGCATGATCACGAAGACGAACAGCGTGATGCCCAGCACCAGGGGAATCAGGGTCAGGAGTCGTCGCGCGACCAGGCTCAGGACGGTCAGCATCGTGTCTCTCTCTCGTCACGGGGCGCCGGAGGCCCCGCCCCGCCCCCGGGTGGCCGGGGCGGGGCGGGACGCAAGGGGTGGTTCCGGACCCCCGGTCCCGGACTCAGCCGCTGCGGCTGCTGTCCAGGAAGTACAGACCGGTGGTCGCCGCGCCGGAGAATCCGGTGATCTTCGCGGGGTCGTAGGCCGTGACGACCTTCGTGTGCAGGATCGGGTAGAGCGGAACCTCGTCGGCCACCATGTCGAGGGCCTGCTTCCACAGGGCCTTCCGGGCCGCCTCGTCGGAGGTCTGCGCCGCCTTGTCGAGCAGCGCGGCCATCGCCTTGCGGTCGGCGTCGTTCCAGCGGTAACGCTTACCCGGCCAGGTCTCGCCGTAGTAGAACCAGCGCATCAGCAGGTCGGTGTCGACGCCGAAGACGCTCGGGTCGCCGGTGGCCATCAGCACCCGGAAGGTGTCCTTCGGGACGACGTCGCCGTAGATGGCCGCGGACGGCACCGTGTTGAGGCTGGCGTTGACGCCGATCTTCTTCCACTGCTCCACGACCAGCGGGGCGACGTCCTTCACGACGGAGTTGTCCGTGGTGTCGAGCTGGATCGACAGGTTCTTGACCCCGGCCTCGGCGAGCAGTGCCTTGGCCTTGTCGAGGTCGTGGTCGTAGACCGTGGCGGCCTTCTGGTAGCCCTTGTTGCCCTCGTCGAGGTAGCTCGTCGCCGGGCTGCCGTACCCGTTGAGCGCCGTCTTGATGACGGCTTCCTTGTCGATGGCGTAGTGCAGCGCCTGGCGCACCCGCTTGTCGTTGAACGGCGCCGCCTGGGTGTTGAACATGAGGAAGACCTGGTTGAAGGCCTGCTTCACGTCGACGGTGTACTTGCCCTTGAGCGAGTCGACGTTGAGGTACGGCACCGACTCGATCGCCTGCACCCGGCCGCCCTGCAGGTCGGACACCCGGGCCGCCGCCTCCGACGTGGTGTTCCACGTCATCGTGTCGACCTTGGTCGGGCGGGGGCCGTTGTAGTTCGGGTTCCGGCTCATCTTGATGCCGGACTCCTTCGACGCGCTGTCCAGCTTCATCGGGCCGGAGCCGATCGGCGCGGTGTCGAAGGCCTTCGCGGCGGCCGCGTCGGCGGTCTTCGCCTTGGGCACGATCTTGATGACGGAGATGCGCTCGGCGAATAGGGCGAACGGGTACTTCAGCTTGAACTCGGCCGTCGACGCGTCCTTGGCGGTGACCGTCTCGATGAACGGGATGAACCCCTGCATCAGCGGCGGTGCCGCCGGGTCGGCCGGCTTGAGCACCCGGTTGAACGACCAGGCGATGTCCTCGCCCGTGACCGGGGTGCCGTCGGAGAACTTGGCGCCGTCCCGCAGGGACACGGTGTACGTGCGACCGTCGGCGCTGGGCGTCGGGAAGGCCTTGGCCAGCGCGAGGTAGGGCTCACGGGTGATCGGGTCCAGGTCGACGAGGCCCTCGAAGATGTGCTGGTTGGCCGCCGTGGCCACCGCCGACGAGGCGTTGCCGGGGTCGAACCCGCTGGAGAGGGTGAAAGCCATCGTCGCCTCGATCGACTTTCCGCCCTTGCCGTCGGAGACGGCGTTGGTCGACGCGGGGCCGCCGCTGCAAGCTGCCAGCCCGAGCGCCAGGGTCGCCGCGGTGGCCGCCGTGGCCAGCGGGCGGATCCGGCGCGGCGCGCCGAACCGCCCCCTCGACGGCTTGTGGGTGGTGCTCACGTGATTGCCTCCATAGGCTCTTCATGCGCTCCGCGTGACCGCTCAGCGCTGCGGGGGATTCGAGTGTATGGGGTCTGACGTCTGACGTCTGATGCCGATACGCTGAGCGTGACAGATCCGTGAACGAAGGGCAAGGGGCAGATGACGACGATCGACGCGAGTCCGCTACGCGGGCAGGAGCGCCCGGGTCCCCGCCGGCAGGAGGTCGTTACCGGGATCAAGGACTACATCCTGCGCAATCGCCTCAAGCCCGGCGACCTGCTGCCCACCGAGACGGAGCTGTGCGAGGCGGTCGGCGCCAGCCGGTCCAGCGTCCGCGAGGCGGTCAAGATCCTCTCGGCCCTCGACATCGTCGAGGTGCGCCACGGGCACGGCACCTTCGTCGGCCGCATGTCCCTCAACGCCCTCGTGGAGAGCCTGGCCTTCCGCGGCCTGCTCAGCGGCGAGGAGGACCACCACGTACTCGGGCAGGTCGTGGACGTCCGGCAGACCCTCGAACAGGGACTGGCGGCCGAGATCATCGCCGTCCTCGACGGGGACCACCGCGCGCAGCTCTCCGCGCTCGTCGACCAGATGGAGGACCTGGCCGCCCAGGACAAGGACTTCCTCGAGGTCGACCGGGCCTTCCACGTCAAGCTGATGGAACCCCTGGGCAACGACCTGATCCTCCAGCTCACCGAGGCGTTCTGGCAGGTGCAGGCCATCGTGGCCCCCACCCTGCGCACGGAGCCCGAACACCGGGTCATCACCGCCCAGCGGCACCGCGCCATCGTGGACGCCGTCACCGCCGGGGATCCGGCGGTGCTGCGGGCCGCCGTCGCCGAGCACTACGCGCCCATCCGCGAGAGCATCGCCCGCGCCGTTCAGGGGTGACCCGGCACCCGTCCAGGGGTGAGCCGGCACGAGGCGGGGCGACGGGTCACCAGCCTGCCGTCGCCCGGCCTCCGGCGGCGACGCCGGAACGCTCCGCCCGAGGACGAGTTGGGTTCGCTGCAGATCAGCATGAGAGAGCCGCGTCCGGATGCTCGGTGGTTTGTCGGGGTGATGTGCGGGTGCGGCGGTATTCGCCGGGCGTCACAGCGAAATGTCGCCGGAAGGCCAGGTGGAAGCCGACGGCCGAGCGGTAGCCGACCCGTCCGGGGAGCACGCCGAGCGGCAGGGCGGTCTCGTTCAGGAGGCGGGCCGCCTCGCGCATCCGGCGGCCGGTCAGGTGGCGGGCCGGGGCCTCGCCGACGAGGCGGGTGAATGTGGTCGCGAACGCCGACCGTGACATGTTCGCCTCCCGGGCCAGTGACTCCAGCGTCCACGGCTCGTCGAAGCGGGTCTGGATCGCCAGCAGGGCACGGCCGATCGCCGAGTGTCGCAACGCCTGCAGCGCGGGCGAGGCGTCGGCGAGCCTGCCCACCGCCACCCGCAGCGCCAGCACGAAGACCAGCTCGAACGAGCGCAGCGCCACCAGCTGGGCGCCGGGCGCGTCGTCGCGCGTTCCGTCGGCCAGACAGTCGAGGGTGCCGGCCAGCAGCGGCTCGCCGGCCAGCATCTCACGGTCGAGCACGAGGACCTCCGGCAGCGCACGATACAGCGGCGACACCGCGCTCTCGTCGTAGTGCAGCCCGCCGCACAGCAGCTCGGTCGCCGGGCCCGGGCCGTCCACGCGGACCTCGGTGGTCGTCCCGGCAGGGCGGCCGGGGAGCAGCAGGTCGATCGGGGTCGTGGCGCGGCCGGGCCGGTCCGCCAACTCGTGCGCGGTGCCGTACGGGAAGACCGCGAGCTCGCCCGCGCCCAGGGTGATCGGATCGGATCTGCCGGGCATGGTGATCGCGCACTCGCCGGAGTGCACGTAGTGCAGGATCGCGTTCCGTTCCTGGTCGCCGCGCAGGCCCCAGGGCGCGCGAACCTTCCAGCGGCTGGCGAACACGCCCTCCAGACGCAGCGGCGCCAGCAGTTCTCCGAGCAGATCGGCCCCGGGCGAGGACATCTGCCGCACCTCCACGGTCTCGGACGATCCTTAAAGGAGACAGGACTCATTCTTATAGAACGTACAGGGGGTTCCCGGCAGTCTGGAGCACATGAGCGATACCTACCTGGTGATCGGTGCGGGCGGCACGCAGGGCGGAGCGGTCGCACGGCGACTGCTGAGAGACGGGCACCGCGTGCGCGGCTTCGGCCGGAGCACGGCGGGGCCGTCCGGTGTGGACTGGGTGCGCGGGGATCTCGCGGACCCCGCCGCCGTACGGGCCGCGTTCGACGGGGTGACGCGGGCCTCGGTGACGTTGCCCATGGAGTTCGAGCCGGCAGCGGTGGCCCGGCACGTGGACAACATCGTCGCGGCGGCCGATGGCCTGGAACGACTGGTGTACAACACTGGTAACCGCATCCCGGTGGCACGGACGGGCGTTGCGGCCTTCGAGTCGAAACGGGACGCGGTCGAGGCCTTCCTGTCGTCCGGCGTCCCGACCATCGTGCTGCGCCCACCCGTCTACCTGGACAACCTGGCCGCTCCCTGGGCACGGGCAGCCCTGGCCAACGGCTTCCTTCCCTACCCGCTTCCGGAGGGCCACCGGGTCGCCTGGCTGGCCCACGACGATCTCGGCGCCCTCACGGCCGCCGCGTTCGACCGCGACGACTTGACCGGAACGGCCATCGACGTGGGCGGAAGGGACGCGGTGACCGGCCCCGAACTGGCGGCCGCCTTCGCCTCCGTGCTCGGCCGGGAGATCCGGTACGTGTCGGTGCACGCCGACACGTACGAGGAAGAGATGGCACCCGTGCTCGGCGCGGCTGTCGCGGCGGGCGTGGCCGACACATACCGGTGGCTCGCCGCGCCCGAGGGCATCGGTCTCTACGAAGGCGACGCGGACAAGGTCGAAGCGCTCTTCGGCGTCGAACTGACACCTCTGCGCACCTGGATCGAGAGGAACATCAGGACCGAGCGGAACGCCGGGGCCATGCTGTGAACGGCGCCGTCGACGAAATCGTCCAGCATCATCGTTTCATCGAGAGCTGGCTGCGCGGCGAGGCGGACCCGGCCGACGTCCGTTCCTTTCTCGACATGCACACGCCGGACTTCACGTGGTACGACCCGGACGGCTCACTCAATACCCTGCCCGACATGGCGCCGATGATGACAGAGGCCCACGGAGCCGCCCCGGGCCTCGTCCTGGAGATCCGCGACCCGCGCGTACTGCTGAACGAGGACGGGATGGTCGTGGCTGCCTACGAGGAGCATCAGCGGACGCCGACCTCGTCCAACGCCCGCCGAGCCGTGGTGATCTTCACCTCCGCGCCCGACGGCCGCAACGGCCTGCGCTGGCGTCACCTGCACGAAACCTGGATCACCTGAAGCAGGACCCGGGACGGTCCAGCGCGCACCACACCGATCAACGGCTCCTCTTGGTGACTGATGACCAGAATGCTATTTTGGTCATCAGTCATCGGAAGGAGCAGTCATGGCCGAGCGGCAGCCCGACCAGACCGGTCGCGCCGACCGGATCCTCGACGCGGCCAGGGATCTGCTGCTGCGCTGGGGCTACCGGCGGGTGACGATCGACGAGATCGCCCGGCACGCCGGCGTCGGCAAGGGCACCGTCTACCTGCACTGGCGCAGCCGTGAGCAGTTGTTCTTCGCCGTCGGCGCGCGGGAGGCCGTCGCGATGCTCTCGGCGGTGGTCGCCGCCATGCGGGACGATCCGAAGGAGATCGCGCTCCACCGGTACATGCGCCGGTTCTTCCTGGAGGCGATGTCGCGGCCGGTCCTGCGCGCGATCTTCACGCGGGACACCGACGTGCTGGACCGGTTCCTGTCCAGCCCCGCCCGCCGGCCGCTGCAGAGCGCCAAGCTGCTGGCCTCCCGCGACTACCTGGACGTCCTGGCCGACCACGGCCTGCTGCGCCCGGGCCTGCGGCCGGAGGACCTGGACTACACCCTGCCCGCGGTCATGTTCGGCTTCTTCGGCATCGACCCGTTCCTCTCCCCCGAGATCGAACCGGGGCTCCCGGGCAGAGCAGACCGGTTGGCCGACACGCTGCGCCACGCCTTCGAGCCGGCGAAGCCACCGCCGCCGCCCCGGCTCGCCGCCGCCGCCCCGGCGGTCATCGAGATCTTCGACCGGCACACCGACGACTACCGCCGCGCCGCCTACGGCGCGTCGACCGACGAGAGGTGACGACCATGGGCGACGACATCGGCGGCCTGCACCACGTGGGCCTGGTCGCGGCGGACATGTCCGCGGCCGTCGAGACGTACCGTCGGCTCGGTTTCACGGTGCCACCGCCGGCGTGCCCGGCGCTGCCGGCCGCGCCGGGAGCCCTCGCCCGTCCGGTCGGCGCGGCGAACACCCACGTCTACCTGCGCCGCAACTTCGTCGAGATCGTGACCCCCGTCGGGGACGGCCAGCCGCTCCCGGACGATTCCCGGACGATTCCCATCGAGGTCCCCGACGACAGGCTGCCCGGGCTCCTCGCCGCCGTCCGCGGCGCCGCCGCGAACCTCGCCGCCTGCCTGGACCGGTTCCCCGGCCTGCACATCCTCATCTTCGACTCGCCGGACATCGACCGCGCCGCCCGTCGGCTCGACGCCGTCGGCGTCGGCCACGGCGGCGTGCACGCGATCCAGCGCCCGATCGAGACCGGCGACGGCACAAGGATGGTCCCCGCCCGCTACCTGGAGTTCGACGGCGACGTGCCGGGCGCGCCATCCGGGCGGCTGCCCGAGGGCAGGCTCGGCATCGCCGAGAACGCCCCGGTCGACGGGGAACAGCGGCCGACGCACGCCAACGGCGCGGTCGACCTGGTCGGATGCACGCTGTGCGTGGCGGACGACGAGTTGCCCGAGGCGGCTCGCCGCTACGAGACCTACCTGGGCCGCGCCGCCCGCCGCGCGGGCCCCACGGCGACCTTCGACCTCGACGACGCCACCCTCACCCTGGTCGCCGCCTCCGCGGTGCCGGGCGGGCCGCCGGCCCTGCCCGGCTTCGCCGGCTACACGATCGCCGTGCGCGACCTGACCCAGACCGAGGACCACCTGCGGGCAGCCGGGGTGCCGCACGCCAGGCCCCGCGCGGGCGAGATCGCCGTACCGGCCAGCGCGGCCCTCGGCGCCACCATCGCCTTCCGTTCCCAGGCCCACTGACACCGGCCCCCCGACGGCGACCGCCCTCCCACCAGGACCTGGGCCTCTTTCGCACCCGTCCCCCAGGCGAGCACGACCCGGCGATGACACGCCACCGGAGCACGCGCAAATTATTCCTTGACAGGAATATTCTTTGCGGAGAATAGTGATCGTCATGGACGGACTCCTCACCGCGCTGGCCGACCCGGTCCGCTGGCGGCTCGTGGAACTGCTGGCCGAGCGCCCACGCCCGGTCGGCGTCCTCGCCCAGCTCGCCGGCGCACGCCAACCGCAGACGACCAAGCACCTGCAGACCCTCGAACGCGCCGGCGTGGTCACCTCACAACGCACCGGCCAGCGCCGCGTCTACGCGCTCCGCCCCGCCGCCCTGCGGGACCTGGCGACCGTGCTCGGCCGGCTCGCCGACACCGCGGAGCAGGTCGACGGCCCGCACGCGACCTACGAGCGCTACGGGATCAGCCTCGACGCGGAGCGGCTCGCCGCGCAGGAGTCGGGATGGGCCGACGGCCGCTCGTTCCGGTTCCGCAGGCCGCTGGCCGCCGGCACCGAGCCGGTGTGGCGTCACCTCACCGAGGCCGCCCTGCTCGCTCGCTGGTGGACGCCCAACGACCTGCGCATCTCCGAGCTCGTATTCGAGGCGCGGCCGGGCGGGCGGATCGTCCACGAATACCGCGACGCCGAGGACACCGACGGCTCCGACCCGGTCGCCGGGCGCGCGGAGGGATCCGTCGAGGACGTCCGCCCCGGCGAGCGCCTCGCCTACCGGCTGTCGCCCCAGCTTCCCGGCGGCGGTGTCGCCTTCACCGCCCACGTCGACCTCCACCTCCGGCCCACCGACACCGGCACGGACCTCGACGTGCACTGGCGGATCACCGACAGCACCGTCGACTCCGCCGACTTCATCGCCGGCATCGAGATCGGCTTCGGCCAGAGCCTCGACAAGCTCGCGGCGATCCTCGCCGCGGACCCGCACGCCACCGACGCCGCCGACCGCGTCGGCACCGACACAAGGAGCACGAAGTGACCGAGCAGACCACCGGCCGCCGGGTCGTCACCAACATCGCCCTCTCCCTCGACGGCCACTACGCCGGGCCGCGCGACCCGCAGGACATGAGCTGGGTGATGCCGTACGCCCACACCGACGTGGCCCGCGACCACCTGACCAGCCTCTGGGAGCCGGCTACGACGGCCCTGCTCGGGCGGGTCAACGCCGAGGGCTTCCTCAGCTTCTGGCCCACCGTCATCGGCATGGCCGGGGCAGATCCGCGCGACGTCGGCTTCGCGAAGTGGCTCGTCGACACCGACAAGGTGGTCCTCTCCGCCACCCTCGGCGAGGCGCCGTGGGAGCGCACGACGATCGTCGACAAGCCGACCGCCGAAGCGGTCGCGGAACTCCGGGCGACCGAGGGCGGCGACATCCTCGTACTCGCCAGCGCGAGCGTCATCAAGGCGCTGCTGGCGGCCGACATGGTCGATCGGCTGGCGATGACGGTCTTCCCGGTCTTCCTCGGCGGCGGGCCGCGCCTCTTCGACGACGGCCTGCCCTCGGGCCGGTGGGAGCTCGTCAGCCAGACCGCGGGCGAGCACGGCACGCTGGCACTCGTCTACGACCGGGTGCGCTGAGCCGACTGACCGAGGGGCCGGGCGCCACCACTCAGGCGTCCCGGCCGCTCGGTCGGCCCGTTCGTCTCGTACGGCAGTGGGACGCCGACGGAGTCGCCGCCACGGAACACGTTGCCCGGCGCACGTCGCTCCGCCGCACGGCGGCGGCCCGTGACATCTCCACGGGCCGCCGCCGGCGTTCCCATCGGTTCCGGTCGTCAGCGGAACGCGTCGACGTTCCGCTCAATCCAGTGCGCGAAGGTGCGCGCGGGCCGGCCGAGCAACTGCTGGACGTGCGGGCTGACGCGCTGCTCCGCCGGCGTCGGTTCGCCGAGGATGGACAGCGTGCCGTCGACGACCGGCTCGGGCATGAACCGCAGCATCTGTGCGCGCGCCTCGTCACGCGACTGCTCGACGAACTCGATCGGTTCGCCGAGCGCGGCGGCGAGGTCGGCGGCGCGCTGCCGGGGCGTGCTGAGGGCGGGTCCGGTCAGCTCGTAGCGGCGGCCGGCGTGCGCGGCGTCCCGCAGGACGGTGGCGGCCACACCGGCGATGTCGTCCGGGTCGACGACCGGCAGGCCCACGTCGCCGAACGGCGCGGCGACGGTCCTGCGGGCGCGGACCGACTCGGCCCACGCGTACGCGTTGGAGGCGAACCCTCCGGGCCGCAGGATCGTCCAGGCCAGACCTGAGTTCTCGACCGCCCGCTCGATGTCGCGCAGCGGTGCGTGCGACACCGACTCCGGGCGGGTTCCGGCCGCCTGCGACGACAACAGCACCACCCGTTCGACCCCGCCGGCGCGGCTCACCTGGAGGATCTGGTCGACGTCCAGGTGGGCGCCGGCGCCGGCGACGAGGAGGAACAGCGCGTGGGCCCCGGCCACCGCTGGCCGGAGGGTTTCCGGTTCCGCCAGGTCGGCCCGCCGGTGACGTACGCCCTCCGGCACGTCGACGGGCAGTTGCCCGCGCGACACCGCCGTCACGGCGGCGGTGCCCGCGAGGTTCTTCAGCAGCGAACGACCCACGTTGCCCGTGGCTCCTGTCACGACGATCATGTCGGTCCCCCATTCCTGCGCGTCGGTCGCCTCCGGACGGAAACGGCCTGGTCATGCCTCCGCAGCCCGTGGTGCGGCGGTGGACGCGGGGAACCGTAGCAGCGCCGATATAGTAGGTACCTAGAGGAAAGTGACTACCCGAAAGGGAGCCGGCATGCCCCAGACCCAGGCGACGTGGCAGCCCCCGATCTCCGGCGACCCGGAGCAGGCCTGCCCGATCGCCCCCGTCGTGGACATCGTGTTCAGCCGGTGGACGACCCCGATCCTGTGGGCGCTGCACACCTACGGCCGGCAGCGGTTCGTCGAGCTGGAACGCCGACTGACCACGATCACCCCGAAGGTGCTCACCCAGCGGCTGCGGCAGCTCGAACGCGACGGCCTCGTCGCGCGCACCTACCATCCCGAGGTCCCACCGAGGGTCGAATACGAGATCACCGAGCTCGGGTCCAGCCTCGCTCCCCTCTTCGCCCACCTCGCGGAGTGGGCCAGCACCCACCTGGAGCAGGTCGAGCGGTCCCGGCACGCCTATGACACCGACCGGGCGACGGGGGCTGCCGAGACCGCCACGGCGGTGCGCCGCGCCGGGCCGGCCTGAGTGCGTCAGCGGGCCCGACTCTCCCAGGACGGCTGCTCGGGCTCGTCGTTGTGCACGATCATGTCGGCGTGATCGGTCGGACGGACCGTGGCGACAGTGCCGCTCGCGGAAGTGGTCTAATCGCGCCGTATCGGCTCCGACAATCGATCATGACCGCCGATGACGACGGGATGTGGGCGTGAGATGGACTGGATCGACGACCAGATCGAGGCGGCACGGCGCAGTGGCGCCTCGTCGTTGGATCTGTCCGGGCGCTCGTTGGACACCCTGCCGGAGTCACTGGGCGGCCTGACGACCCTCACCCGGCTGATCCTGGTCGGCAATGAGCTGTCCTCGCTACCGGAATGGCTTGGTGACCTGACCGCCCTCACCGAGCTGGGCCTGGGCGGCAACCGGCTCACCGTGCTGCCGGAGTCGCTCGGTAACCTGAGCGCCCTGACCTGGCTGGGCCTTTCCGGTAACCGGCTGTCGGTGCTGCCGGAGTCGCTGGGTGGCCTGACGGCGCTCACCTGGCTGGACCTGGCCGACAACCAGCTCACCACGCTGCCGGAATGGCTGGGGAGCCTCGCCGCGCTGACCCGGCTGGACCTGACCGGCAACCAGCTCACCACGCTGCCCGAGTCGCTGGGTGGCCTGACCGCTCTCACCCGGCTGCACCTGACCGACAACCAGCTCATCGAGTTGCCGGAGTCACTGGGCTCCCTGGCCGCACTCACTCGGCTGGATCTGGCCGGTAACCGGCTCACCGTACTGCCCGACTGGTTGCGCGACCCCACGGCTCGCGAGCAGCCGGTGGACGCGTCCGTGCAGGCGTGGATCGATGGCACCCGCACCACCGTGGCCGGCGCCGCCGACCTCGACGCCGTGCTCGACCGCGTACCCTCCAGCGGCCTGTCGCTGGTCAGCGAGGACGGCGTCCGGTCCCTGCACATCACCCTTGCCGGGGACCAGTCCGGGCTGGTGTGGGAGGACGAGGACGAGGTGATGCTCGGCTGGGGGCCGGTACCGCCCGGCGCCCCACCCGGCCTGACAGCCGGCGACGCCGAATACGCGTTCGCCGACCCGTGGTTCACCGCCGACGGCGCCGACCCCTTCGAGATCACGGAGGGACAGGCCCGCCAGGCAGGCCACGAATTCCTGCGGACCGGCCGTCGGCCCACCAACGTCCAGTGGGTCGACAAGCCATAGTCTGCCCGAACGACCTATACGTGGACGCCGTGGCGCTCGCGACTGAAGAGAACGGGACAGCAACGAGGCTCCCGGTGAGGGCGACTGTCCTGGTCGACTGCCTGTCTCACCGGGAGCCTCACCTCACCCAGCCGTCGGTACCCTCACCGCGTCTTCATGAGCCCGGTTGGAGGACGGGGACCGTGGTCGTCGGGGGTGTGCCGAACCAGCGGGAGAGTGCTGCTCGCAGATTGGGTTCGGCGGCGGCGACGGGTTCGTCGAGCGTTGCGACCCAGGCGATGTGCGCGTCGGGACGGATCAGCAGGGCGTCGGCTGGTCGGTTGTCGGCCTTCGCGGTGCGGATGTCGACGCGCGGCTGCCAGTCCCGGGCGGTCCGGCGCAGGTCCGCGCGGTCGGCCAGGTCGAGGAGGACGGGCCGGGCCGCGTGCATGAGTTCCGCGACGCTGGTGACGCCCTGGTCGGTGTGCAGGGTCAGGTCGGGTGCGAAGGTGCCGACCAGGGCGTGCTGGCCGGCGCCCTGCGTCGGATAACGGATGTCGGCGTGGGCGAGGAGTGCTCCCATCCGGCGCAGTGCCGGCTCGTCGACGACCAGTTCCTGGAAGACCTGCCGGAGCGCCTCGGCGGCCGGGTCGTGTCCGCGCCTCAGGGCTGCCTGGGCTCGGGTTTGCAGCTGCGCACGTGCGCCGGCGAGGTGGCGCTCGTCGTGGTACGTGTCCAGCAGGCCGGCCGGGGCCCAGCCGTGGACGTCGGCGCCCAGCTTCCAGGCGAGGTTGACCGAGTCGAGCATGCCGACGTTGAGCGCCGTGCCGGTGGCGGGGAACAGGTGAGCCGCGTCGCCGGCCAGCAGGATCCGCCCGTGGCGGTACCGCTCGGCCTGCCGATCCTTGTAGGTGTAGCGCGACAGCCGGATGGGTTCCCCGAGGGGGAGATCCGCGCCGAGCACACGGCGAGCGCTGTCCGCCAGCTCGGTCAGGGTCAGCGGCTCGTCGTCGTCGTACTCGGTCGTTTCGTCTTCGGTGGTCTGCAGGGACAGGACCCCGGAGGCGACCGCGAACGCGAACACACCGCGGTCCGTCCGCGTGAAACCCGCGCGGATCCTGCCCAGCCCAGGGACGTCGATGTCGCCGTTGTCGAGCACTCTCACCGAGTCAGGCACGGTGACCTGGCCCAACCTGTTGACCTCCGGGTAGGTGGTGCCGGGGAACGCGATGCCCGCGAGATCGCGGATTCGGCTGCGCCCACCGTCGCAACCGACCAGGTATCGGGCGGTCGCTCGGGCCGGCCCGTCCGGTCCCCGCACATGCGCGGTCACCGTGGCGTCGTCCTGGGTCACCCCGACCACGTCGTGTCCGCGGCGGACGTCGGCGCCGAGTTCACGCGCGCGCTCCTCGAGCAGTCGCTCGACCTCGTGCTGCGGTATTGGCATCGCCCGCATCGGCGGATCCGCCAGGTGCGTGAAGTCCAGATGCATACTGCCGAACGGAAATCGGGGGGCCACATGGGGGTTGCTGCTGGCCTCCTCGAATCGCTCCAGGATGCCCCGGTAGCGCAGCAGGTCCAGGATCCGCCCGCCGAGGCCACTCGCCTTCGGGATGTCCCGCGGCCGCGGGTGCCGCTCGAGCACGAGCGTCCGGACTCCGGCCAGGCGCAGTTCTCCGGCCAGCATGAGGCCGGCCGGACCGGCACCCACGATGATCACGTCGGTTTCCATCACTCGCTACTCCCCTCCGGGGCTCTCGTCGCGTTCCCGCACGAGCCGGTCATCGAAAACAACACGAGCTCCAGCTACTCCCTTGTCTTCTGGTTCTGGTCGTGGCCAGACCATCGCCGGCTTCGATCACCGCGCACCTGCAACTGCCCACTCGCTGAGGTTGCGCCCGGCCGCCGCGACGCCGTCACGCCGGCTCGGTGATCGGCGCCGGGATCGCCTTCTCGGCGGCGCGGCTCACCTCTTCCCAGGCCGCCCAGGTCTCCATGCGCCGCTTCGAGATGTCGAAGGCGACGTCGTAGACCATGCTGCCCAGCAGGAGCCGCAGCGGCGGGTCGTCGCTGGCGACCAGCTTCATCACGGCCTCGGCGGCCAGCCGCGGCTCGCTGTCGACCGACCCCTCCGCCCACTGCCTGGCCAGTTCCTCGCGCAGGGCGTCGTAGGCCGGGTTCGGGGTGGTCGCCCTGCTGCTGGTGTAGAGGTCCGTCCAGTAGCCGCCCGGCTGGACGATGGTGACCTTGACGCCGAAGCGGGCGGCCTCCGCGGCCAGCGCCTCGCTCATGCCCTCCAGGGCGAACTTGCTCGCGCTGTAGAGCCCCGTGCTGGGGAACCCGCCGAGCGCGCCGATGCTGGAGATCTGCACCAGGTGCCCGCTGCCCTGGGCCCGCAGGTGCGGCAGGACGGCCTGGCTGACCCAGAGCGCGCCGAAGAAGTTGAGGTCCAACTGGGCGCGGGCCTCGGCCTCGGTGAACTCCTCCACCATCCCGGCATACAGCGCGCCCGCGTTGTTCACGACGATGTCGAGCCGGCCGAAGTGCTGGACCGCCCGGGCGACGACGTCGAAGACCGCCGCGCGGTCGGTGACGTCGAGGCGCAGCGCCAGCAGCCGGCCGGGATGCCGGGCGGCGAGGTCGTCGAGCGGCGAGACGTCGCGGGCCGCGCCGACCACACGGTCACCGGCGGCGAGCGCGGCCTCGGTGAACGCGCGGCCAAGGCCACGACTCGCTCCGGTGATCAACCAGACCCGGGAAGTTGCGCTGCCTGACGTTGTCATCGGATTCCTCTCAGCACGGGACCGTGTCCCTTTTTGGCACGTTCGCGGACCGCACCACCCACACCGGTCCTCCGAACCTCATCAGCGACGTTGTGGGCCCGCACAGCGTCCGTCACGGCATGCATGTGATCAACGGCGTCCTCCGCAACGCACTGTTCAGCCACGCTTGACAATCCGCCCCTGGAGTCGCGCCGCAGCAGGCTCTTGTCGGTGGCGAAGCTCGTGAGCTGGCACACCCCACGGCTGACGCAAGTCGAGACGCGGTCGCGTCGCGATCAGAGGAGGGTCGCTGGTGCCGACGACAGGTCGGATAAGGTCGGCTGGCAGGGACAGGTGCCTCGTGAACGGAACATGGGTGGAGCTGCGGGACATCGAGACCTTCCTGGTACTCGCCGAAGAGCTGCATTTCGGGCGAACTGCCCAGCGGCTGCATGTCAGCACGGCTCGGGTCAGCCAAGCCATCAAGCGACAGGAACGGCAGATCGGTGGTCTGCTGTTCGACCGCTCCACCCGTACCGTACGGCTGAGCCCGCTCGGCGAGCAGCTGCGCAACGATCTGCGACCCGTCTACGCCGACCTGCAGGAGAGCATCGAGAGGGCCCGGCGGGTCGCCCGAGGTGTCACCGGTGCGCTCCGCGTGGGAATGATCCCCTTCAACACGTACGACCTGCGCCCGTGTTGGGACACGTTTCGCCGTCAGCATCCGCAGTGGTCGTTGCACATCCGTCGAGCCTCGTTCGTTGACCCGTTCGCCGCTCTGCGCTCCGGCGAGCACGACATCCTCGTCGCGTGGCTGCCCATCGACGAACCTGACCTCACGGTGGGGCCGGTCCTGTTCAGCGACCGGCGGATCTTGGCGGTCTCAGCCGATCACGAGCTGGCCCGACGACCGTCCGTGTCGCTGGAGGCGCTCGCCGACTTCCCGAACGGGATGGGCCAACGCCTGCCGGACTACTGGGAGGACGCGTACCTGCCGTTCCGGAGCCCACGCGGCCAGGTGATCGAGCGCGGCGCATTGGTCACCAACAGCGACGACCTCATCCACCTCGTCTCCCTCGGCGACACGGTCCAGGTATTCCCCATCCATGTCACCGACCACTGGGCCATGCCGGACGTGCGGTGGCTGCCCATCACCGACCTGCCCCGCCTGAACTACGCCCTGGTCTGGCGCACCGAGACCGAGATCATCCGGGCGATGGCCCGGATCGTCGCCGATCTGGGCCCGCTGCTGCGCTAGCTGGTAGCCGCCGTGGCGGCCCGCAGCACGGGCACGCCGGCGTCCACCATGCGCGTCGGGAGCAGCCCGGTGAACGAGCCGAACCATCAGACCCAGCGCTACGTGCTGCGCCCGGACAACACTGGGGTCACGTCGGCGCGTTCGCTGACGCCCTCGGTTGGCCGCTGGTCCGCTCGATCCCGAGGGATCAGGTTCAAAGTGTCGACGGCCAGATGATCTGGCAGTCCTCGCCTGCGACAGATGGCTCAGGACGATTCGGAGCAGCTCATCAGGACGCGCGCCGCGAGCATCGTCCACGCCTTCGGGCAGGTGGCGGAGGCAGGCGGGTAAGTCGCCAGGGCAGGGCGCAGCGAGTTGCCGAGCCGGAGCGAGCGCGGCACCCCCGTCCAGTTCGGTGCCTGTGCCGGGTCCTAGGGTGACCGTCATGGCCGACATCGAACTCACGACGCCGCCGACGCTTCCGCAGACCAACGGATACAGCCACGTGGCCACCATCGGTCCCGGCCATCGGCTCGTCTGGACGTCGGGTCAGGTGCCCATCGCCGCCGACGGCACCGCGGCGCCCGCCGGCGACTGGGAGGCCCAGACACGCCAGGCCATGCAGAACATCGGGGCCGCCCTGACCGCCGCGGGCGCGACGTGGGACGACGTCTTCAAGCTGACCTTCTACGTCGTCGACACCACCGCGCTGGCGACCGTACGCACGGTGCGGGACGAGTTCATCAACGTCGAACGGCCGCCGACCAGCTCACTCGTCCAGGTGGCAGGTCTGATCCGACCGGATCTGCTGATCGAGGTCGAGGCGGTCGCGGCGATCGCCGACCGCTGAGCCGCACGCGCGGGTCAGCGTCCCGGTGCCGGCTGGCGATCGAGTCAAGCCGCCGACCCGGCAGGCGCGGGGCGCCACCAGTGGCGTGACGCCAGCGCGGCCCGCCAGGGGCCCCGGCAGCGTTGAGCAGCAAGCCGTCCACGGACGACACCCGGTCCAGCCGCGGAACGTACTGCGCGGCCTCGACCACGACCGCGCACGGCCGGCGACATCGCCGGCACCGTCGAAGCCGCCCAGCGTACCCCCGACGGGCTCCTGGTCCCGGCGCGCAGCCAGGCCGGCCCGCCCCGCCGAACGCCCGTGGACCTGGCCGGGACCGCCGACGCCGCCGAGCGGGCGGCGAAGAGGGCCGTCGCCCTACGGGCCGACCTGCCGCCGGCACCGGCCGGCGGCGGACCGAGGTCCATTGCCGCAGGCCGGTACCGCTACCAGCATCGGTTCATCGGCACGCACAGACGTACGCACCCGGGCGTTCACCGTCGCCGGTATCGGGCCGCCCCCGACGTTCGATCGCGCCCGGTCATGAGCGACCGCGCACGGACCGCCGCGCGATGCAGTCCGGGGTGAGGCCACCGTGCCCCTCGCCCCGGCTGAGGCCCACGGCGGCTCACCGGATTCAGGTATCGGACCGGGCGACGATCGTGGACCGTCGTTCTGCTGGTGCGGACGCTGGAAACGCGGGCGGCCGGGCGCCAGATGTCGAGAAGTTCGCCGTCGGCATCGACGCGGAACTTGCCGTCGCCGATGTCGGCGAGGTCGGAATGGCAGTGGACGCAGCGGAACGGGAGCAGGACAAGGCTCGTGCGCCGAGGGGTCCAGGACGGCACGATATGAGGACGCGTAGACATGATCTCCCTGAGGACCTGACAGAAGGCATGGAAAGGAGCCGACGGGGACGTCGGTGACCGATGCACGGGAAAGTTGTCAGGTCTAGAGAGCAGGCGGCGTCACGCGGGGTGAAGTCCTCTCGGGAGTCGGGGAGAGAAGTCGATGCAGTTGCACGGTAGGACGGGACGGGCCGGCCGGGCCACTCATTTGCCCCGGTGCCGAGCGCTGAGGGCGCGGCGCTGCCACCCTCCCGGCCTCCCCCTCAGCCCCACCGACCACGAACAGACCCGCACGTCGACCACGTGGCACGGCCCGGCGCCGACATCCCGGAGAGGGGAACCGCTATTCGCGCGGCCCGACGTGAGCACGCCTCCCGCGGGTCATCCTCCTCTCGGGTGCGAGCGTCACTCCACAAGAGGACGATCGCTAGCCGGTGGTCGCGTCGCGTCCGCGCCTCTCGGCGAGGCGCTGGGCCTGTCCTGCGTGTATGTCGCCGACCCACTCCCAGCCAGGCTTGGCCGACGGGCCGATCCGCGGGTCGTCGGGAGCGTGCCCGTCCCGCAGAGCATGCAGGTAGGCGCGGTCCTGTTCGATCCGTGCGGATACCTGGTCAGCCCTGCCCACGGAACCGTGACCCGGAACGAGGACGTCGACTTCGTCCGCCACTCCCTCCAGCAGGCTCAGCCCCGTGAGGTAGTCCTTGACGGGGTCGTTGGTGCCGTTGAAGTCGTCGAGCATCGGAATGAAGACGTCGGACAGCATGTCGCCAGCCACGAGAACCCCCCGCTCCTCGATCAGGAGTGCCGCATGGCCCGGGGAGTGAGCAGGATGCTCAATGATCCGGGCCCGAGGGCCGTCCCAGGGGATCTGCACGGTTCCGGTGGGCAGACCGGTGATCAGGCCGAACAGGTCCAGCGGTACCTCCTCGGCGATCTCCGGCGGTAGCCCCTCGGCGGCACGGGCCTTCCAGTCCGCGCGGGACCGCAGATCCCGCATGACATCCGCGCAGCGCGCTGTGCCGTACCGGGGCACTTCGCCCAGTTCGGCGTGCCAGAGCACGTGATCCCAGTCCGGGTGGGTCGCGAAACCTGCGACGACGCGCCGTCCCGAATCCGCCAGGTCATTCGCGAGGCAGCGCATTTCGCCGACCGTGAGCCCCGGATCGATGATCAACACACCGGCCCGGCCCTGCACGACAACGGCATTGTTCTGGAGCAACTCGCTCCGGTGGATCAGTACACCCTCCGCGACCTGTGTCAGCACGGGTGGCTCCTTCCGCTCGTGGTTCGCCGCCGCCGGTCGGGGCCGTACTCCGTGAAGCCGGCGTTCTTCCTTTAATGGGTGGTGAGTTTCTCGAGGGTGGGTCAGCCGGCGGCGATCAGCCCGACGGCCGCCGAGCAGAACACCAGGCCGAGGCGTTGCCCGATGCCGAGGCGCTCGCCGAGCAGCGTCCGTGCCAGCAGCACGGTGACGGCAGGGTAGAACGAGGCGAGCACGGCGACCACGCCGAGGTCGGTGAGGTGGCGGGCTTCGACGAACGCGAAACTGCCGGACACGCCGAGCAGCCCCGTCGCGATCCCCCAACCCGCGGCGCTCCTGCCGGGTCGCCAGGTCTGGCGAACTGCCGTAGCGAAGGCGACCGTGACGAGGGCGCCGGTGAGCTGATTGAGCGCCAAGGGCAGAGTGCCAGCTGACTCGGGGATCTGGCCGAGAGCCACGAAGAGCACGCCGAACCCGAGGCCACCCAGCAGTCCGTCGACGAAGGCACCGCGGCCCGCGGCCGAGGCTTCGGAGCCGACGGCCTCAGTGTGGTTCGGGACCTGTCGCGAGAGGAGCCAGATCCCCGGCATCGCGAGGGCGAGGCCGATCCAGGCCAGGGTGACCGGTCGCTCGCCGCCGGCGAGCCCGGCCAGGACCGGCAGGACGGCGGCACCGACCGCCGAGGTGGGAGCGACCACCGACATGTGTCCCCGGGACAGTCCGCGAAGCAGGAAGATGCTTCCCGCCGCGCTGCCGACTCCCGCGAGCGGCCCCCACGCGAGGTGGGCCAGGGTCGGTGCGCCGGGTGAGACGAGCGCGACGGTCAGCATCGCTGCAGCGCCGGTCAGCTGGCCGGCGAAGACGATGGACATGGAGGGCACCCGGCGAGCACCTGCGCCGCCGACGAAGTCCGCCGCGCCGTAACCGAGCGCCGCGAGGAGCGCCAGCGTGATCCCCATGCTCATGTCTGTGGCCTGCTCGATCGGTCGTAGTGCATGGCGTCAAGCGTCTGCCGGAATCGGTCCGACGTGAAGGTCCATTCAAACGGCATGGGAGGAGACCACTTCGGTTGATCAGCGGGCTACGTTGAACCCATGACCGTCGACTTCTCCGGGCTGGTGCCGGGGCTCGCGCTCGAAGTGGACCGGTCCGCCGGCGTGCCGCTGGGGCATCAGGTCCAGGACGCGCTGCGGGGCGCCATCCGGTCGGGGAGGCTGCGCTCCGGCGAGCGGCTGCCCTCGACCCGTCAGCTGGCGGACGAGCTGGGTGTGTCCCGGGGCCTGGTGGTTTCGGCGTACGAGCAGCTGCTGGCCGAGGGGTACGTCGTCGCCACCGTCGGCTCGGGCACCCGGGTCGCCGACGGGGTGACCGAGTCGGCCGGCTTCACCCTGTCCGACGCTGCCGAGGTGGACCCCGCGCCCCGGGTCCCCGCGCCAACCATCGACTTCGGCTACGGCGTACCCGACCTGCGGGCGTTTTCCAGGCGCGACTGGCTGTGGGCGCTGGGCGATGCCATCAGGACGATGCGGAACGTCGACCTCGGCGACGGCGCCGTCGAGGGAGACGGGCAGCTTCGCGCCGTACTGGCCGCCTACCACCAACGGGTGCGGGCCGGCTGCGTCGACCCCGCGCACACGGTCGTCGTGGCGGGATTCCGACAAGGGCTTACGTTCGTCCTCAGTGCCCTCGTCGCGCATGGCATCGAGCGAATCGGGCTGGAGGACCCGGGGCCGCGGGACCACGACCACATCGCACGCCGTGCCGGCCTGCGGGTCTCGGCCGTCCCCGTCGACGGGGATGGGGTCCGGGTGGACCACCTGCGCGCCAGCGGCGCTCGCGCCGTGCTGCTGACGCCTGCCCACCAGTGCCCGACCGGGGCGGTGCTGAGCCCGACCCGCCGCCACGAGCTGGTGCAGTGGGCGCACGAGGTCGACGGGGTGATCCTCGAGGACGACTACGACGCCGAGTTCCGCTACGACCGGCAACCGGTCGGCTCGCTCCAGGGCCTCGCGCCCGAGCGGGTCGTGGCACTGGGATCGGTCAGCAAGACCCTGGCGCCCGCCCTGCGCATCGGCTGGGTCTTCACGCCGCCGCGATTCCGCGACGGCATCCTGACCGAGAAGCGCCTCTCCTGCCGTGGCGTTCCCCAGCTCGACCAGGCGGCACTGGCGCGACTCATTCAGACCGGCCGTTTCGACAGGCACCTCCGCAAGGTCCGGGACAGCTACCGCCAACGGCGCGACACACTCGTGTCGGCCGTGACCGAGAGCATGGCGGGAGCGACCATCACCGGTCTCGACGCCGGTCACCACGTCCTGCTCCGGCTGCCGTCCGGGGTGGACGAGGAGCAGCTCGTCGCCCACGCACGCGCCGCAGGTGTCGGCGTGCGAGGGCTCGGCGACTACCGGGTCACGCCCGATGACGAGGCTCCCCGCGACCCCCTTCACCCCGCGCTGGTCATCGGATTCGGCAACGTGACCATTCGGCAGATCCGGGAGGGGATCGGCGTCCTGGGCCGACTGGTCGCGGCGCGGAGTTGAGCGGGTGTCACAGCACCACGGCTGCCGGCGGCCGTGGCGGACGAGGTGCGAGAAGGCCAACGTCAGGCCGGTCACCGTCCACGACGCCAGGCGCACCTGCGCTGTGCTGCCTTGTCCGTGAACCGGCGTACGACGGACGGGCAGTGGGCGGTGGCCGAAGATCGGGCTGGGTCTCGACGGGTGTTTCGGTGCCGCCTGATGGCGCCGAGCGGCTCAGCTCACCAGTGCTCGTTGCAGGACGGCGCGGAGGTAGCCCGGGTCGGCGGGGCCGTTGTCGAGCAGGATGGCCGTGCAGAGCCCGTCGGAGGCGGCGACCACTCCGGCGATGGCCGTCGGATCGGCGGTCAGGGTGGCGGCCAGCTCGGCGACGTTCTCCCGCCACCGACGCGCCACCGGCCGCAGGGCGGGCCGGCGGGCGGCGAGGGTGGCTAGCTCACGTTCCGCCAACGCACGTTCACGTCCCGGGCCGGCGGTCTCCGCGATGAGTTCGGCCAGGCCGGTGAGCTTGTCCCCGGGCGCGTCCATGATCTGACGGATCTTGGCGGTGTAGGCATCGGCGACGCTGGTCAGGGCGGCGACGAGGAGGTCGTCGAGGGTGGCGAAATAGTAGGTGCTCAGGCTCGTGGTGATGCCGGCCTGCTTGGCGACGGTGCGATGGGTGACCCCCGCGGCACCGTCGCGGGTGACCACCGCCAGGGTGGCTTCGATGATCTCGGCTCGGCGTCTGGCCCCACGGGCGAAACGCCCGTCGACGTGCTCGCCACCGTCGTCGTCGGTCATGCCACCTCCTCCCACCACCCTCAGGTTAGTCGGACCATCGTTCAACCAATCGCCTCCTTCTCCTGCTCGTGCTGCTCGTGCTGCTCGTGTCCGAGTCGCGGCAGGTGACGCAGCATGCGCAGGCACAGCACGGTGGCGGCGGCGATCGCGAGCCCGGCGACCAGGGAGGCGATGTTCACACCTGTGGTGAAGGCCGACTGTGCGTCGACCAACGCGCCTGCGGGTAGGTCGTCGGCGATGGCGACGGCCGCGCTGAGGCTGTCGGCGAGCGCGGCCGCCTGACTCTCGGAGAGGGCGCCGGGCTCGGTGAGGTTGGCACGGTAGACGGCCGTGGCGAGGCTACCCAGGATCGCGACGCCGATGGCGATGCCGAGTTCCTGAACGGTCTCCGACAGTGAGGCCGCGGAGCCGGACTTCGACGCCGGAGCGGCACCCACCACGATGTCCGTGCCCAGGGCGGCGATCGCGCCGAGACCGAGGTAGACGAAGGCGAACGCGGTCGCGACCGGCAACTCGTCACCCAGACCGGCGGCGGCCAACAGCCCGTAGCCGGTCAACGAGACACCCAGGGTGCCGCCCATCACGTAGCCGGGTCGGATGCGGCGAGCCAACATCGGCGCACCGATACCGGCGGCGAACATCGCCAGTGCCGGTGGCCCCATCCACAGGCCCGCCACGAACGGACTCAGCCCCTCCACCAGTTGCAGGTACTGGGTCACCAGGTACATCGTGCCGCCCACCCCGACGAGCCCGATGAGCAGCACGGTCAAGGCGGCGCTGAACGCCCGGTTCCGGAACAGGGTGACATCGAGCAGTGGATCATCCAGGCGGCGTTGCCTGCGCCAGAACGCCACCCCGGCGATCAACCCCACCACCACGGCGAGAACGACGCTCGCATCGAGCCTCTCGGCGGCCGCATGCTTGACCGCGTAGACGATCGGCAGGATCACCGCGAGCGACAACGCCACGCTGGCGAGGTCGAGCCGCCCCGCCCGCGGGTCGGCGTACTCCGGCAGCAGCACCCGGCCAAGCACCAGCACGACGGCCGCGATCGGCACCGCCACGAGGAACGCGGCCCCCCACCAGAACCTGTCCACCAGCACCCCGCCCAGGATCGGACCGGCGGCCATACCCACGGCGAACATCGTCGCCCACACCCCGATCGCCACCGCCCGCTGCCGCGCGTCGGTGAACATGTTCGAGATCAGCGACAGCGTCGAGGGCATCAGGGTCGCACCCGCGATCCCCAACAGCGCCCGCGCCGCGATCAGCAGTTCCGCATTCGGCGCGAAGGCAGCGAACACCGACACCGCCGCGAACGCGGAGACGCCGATCATCAACAACCGGCGACGCCCCAACCGGTCCCCCAGCGTCCCCATGGTGACGAGGAACCCCGCCAGCAGGAAGCCGTAGGCATCCATGATCCACAACGTCTGCGTCGCAGTGGGCCCCAGGTCGGCCGCCATGGCCGGCAGCACCAGGTACAACACCGTGACGTCCAGCCCCAGCAGCACCGTCGGCAACGCCAACAGCGCCATGCCCGCCCATGCTCGCGCGCCCGCCGGCGCGGCTGCCCGTCCTGTCACCAGATCCTCCTCGGCCCCGGAACGATAGTTGAACGATCGCACTATTAGAACCATCGTACAAGTAGAGGTGGTGACCGCTTGACTCGGCACCTCGCCGCCAGCGAACGGACGCGGAGGCGGGCGACTCGCGCACCTGCCAGCCGGGACAGTGCGACGCGCTCGGAACGAGTACCTCGACAATGACGGCAGGCCGCGACTGTTGCTCTTCCACGCCCACGTCAATCTGTTGGGCCGGGTGTCATTGATCATGCTGGCCACCCTGCTCACCCTGCGGCCCACCGCGCTGCGCACCCGGATGGCCGACGGCGCCGTGACCGTGGCCCGTCGAGCGCTGCCGATCGCGGTCGCCGGGCTCACCGCTGTCGGCATCGACGTACTGGCCTGGTGGCCGCCGCCGGCCGCCGGTGGGCTGGCGTTGACCACCGCGGCCGCCCTGCTCACCGCCCTACCCGTCGGGCAGGCGGCCCGACGCACCATCAACGTCCATGCACTGATCGCGATCAGCGCCGCGCTGCCCGGCGCGTCATGGCAGCGCTGCCGCACCCACTACCTGCGCAACCTGACGAAGGCGCCCAAGCCCGCGCAGCCGTGGATCGCGACCCTGGTGCGGACGATCTTCGACCAGCCCGACGCCGACGCCGTCCGCGTCCAGCTGTATGCCGTAGCCGACGCGGCAAAGCCGGATGTGCCCACCGGCAGGGAGGCGGCCGCAGATGGTGATCGGCGTCCTGGCGCGACGCCGCGCCCGTTCGGCGGCTACTTCTGATCTTGGTCGAGGTTGGCCTCGTGGGTCAGATGACTGGCTGGGCCGGGGTCGGTGGCGGGTGCGGGCCGGGGCGGGCAGAGCGCGGCCACGGCGATGGCTGCTGTTATCGCCGCCCCGGCGGGGTAGGCCATGCCGCCAAATTCGTCGGTGGGCACCAGGCCACGCCAGAACGGCGAGTCAGGCACGGCCGTGCCTGACAGTGTGCCCAGGTATTGCAGACTACCGAGCAGCCAGGCGGGGATCAGCAAGACGAGACCGCCAATGACGGCGGTGGCCGCGAGAGCGGCTGCCAACGGACGGTGCTCGAGACGGCGGCTGGCCCAGCCGGCTAGCAGCCATCCGGCCAGCATGCCGAGCAGGCCGACGGCGAGCGTCGAACCGGTGAGCCAGCGCGGTTCCGCCCGGTAGATCGAGACTATGAGCCCGCCTTCGGCGGACGCTGCGTCGAAGTAGTCCTCGAACGACAGCACGAGTGCGTCGTTGCGTGCGGTCAACGCCTGCGAGTTGTTTTGCCGGGCGCCGGTTTCGATGTCGGTCGGGCTGGTCGAGTAGGTGTCGGTGACGGTCCAGCCGGCCGCCTCCAGGCGTTGCTGCAGGCCGGCTAGATAGGCGTCGACGTCCTCGGTCGCAGGCGTTCGATCGGTGCTGTAGCTGACCGACGCCGCATCGGTCTCACCACCGTTGTTGCGGAAGGGGCCGTCCGACCTTTCGTACCATCGTGCCGATAAGCCTGGGGTGAGCATCTCGGCCAGCTGAGTCCGCGCTGCGCCGCTTGGTAGCGCCGGCGCCGCCTCCCAACCAATACGGTTCGCCAGCGACGCGCTCAGAAAGCCGGAGAAGATTGAGGCGAAGATTGCCAGCACGACCACGCCTCTGCTGAGTGGACGACCGAGTCGGGCCCGCATGCCTTGCCGAAGCAGGTTGAGCGTCTCAACAAGGCCGGGCCGGACGTGTCCGGCCTCGGCAGCCATGAGCAGCGTGTCTGCCAGTTCTCCGCGACGTGAGCCCTTCGGGTAGACGTGCAGCAGCAGGCGATATGGGGTGGCGAGGCGGCGGCTCACGCGAACGCCGGGCCAGGCCGCGAGGCGTTCAGCAGCCGCGATGCGGTGCGAACATTGTGGGCCAGTCGCGCTGTCTCCTCAGCGAGTGCCGCCGCGCCGCCGTCGGTGAGGCGGTAGTAGCGCCGAGGACGCCCTTCAACGGTCTCCTCTCTGTCGATCGCGACCAGTCCTTGGGCGGCTAACCGGTCCAGCGCCGCGTAGAGGGTGCCGGCCTGCAACCTGACCTGGCCTTCGGAGAGCGCCTCAGCCGTCTGGATCACGCCGTACCCGTGCCGCGGTTGATCGACCAGCGCGGTCAGGATCCAGAACGTCGGTTCTCGCATGGCCTTCGACATGACCGCCAATATAAAGATTGTCTGACTATGGTGCAACGGCGCTGGTGCCGCGCCGGCCGGGGCGCTCACATCGCCCGCTTGCAGTCCCGAGCCACGCCCCGCGACCGGCAGACCCGAACAAGCCACACGAGCACTCTCCGGTGGTCGGAGGAAGCACGAACGGCCACCGCACCGCCGGGCAACGCCGCTATCGCAACGTCCCGAAGAGCGCGCACGTCGGCTACCGGCTCGCGGCGGCCGTTCATCCGGTGGTACCGGTTGCTGGCGTCGCTCTGGGTCAGGCTGGGGTCCGACGGTGATCGGCGACACAATTGTCTCGATGCGACCACCTCCGACGGATCAGGTGAGCGCACATCGACATGAGCGGACGTCTCGTCGACGGCCAACCTGCCGCCTCTAGATCGCTGACCCTGCCGCAGATCACCTGGCAGAGATGCGTCGCACATCAGCTGACGGACCACACGCCGGCAGCCGGCCGGCCTGGCTTTTACGCTGGGGCGGTCACGCTGCCCTGACCGCCTGGTCGATCAGCTCGGCCGGAGTACCGATCAACGACGTGGCGAAGGTGATGGCGCACGAGCGGACGTCGACAGGAGCTGGCCGCGCATAGGTGGGCGATCTTGCGTTCGGCTTTGGGGTGGGTGGGCGGTAGTCGGCCCGCCAGGCCGGGTCGGTTTGCCGGGTCCGGGCGGACGTGAGGTGGGTTTCCCAGTGGCTGATGGCGATCTGCCGGCCGGACTTCGACTCGGTGCATTACGTGCGGAGTGGGCAGTCGGTGCAAGCCCGGGCAAAGTCTGCTTTCCCGGCGTGACGGTTGTGACCGGTGATCGGCCGGATCGCGAGGGTGACCTGGTTCGGGCAGGTGACCGTGCCGGCGGCGAGGGCGATGGTGAACTGGCCCTTGGCGAACTTGCCACCCGGCGCGACCTGTGGCTGGACCTTGGTCTTGGCGTCGATCCCGGCAGTATGCAGGCATTCGAGTACTTCCCCGGCGCCGTAGGCCGAATCGCCTTAGACCACCGCGTCGCTCCGGGTGTGTTCTGATCGCCGGCCGGGGTGGTGAGGTCGGCGGCCGGGCCGGCGTCGTCGGTGTTACCGGCAGTGACCTCGGTGGCGGCGATGATCTCGCTGTCCGGATCGACGTGATATGCCCTTTGTAGCCGTCGAAGCCGCGGTGGCTGATCTTGTGCCCGTGCCGGGCCTGCGGGGCGACGGTGGAGATCACTCGGTCCGCGGCGACTTTGCGGACTCCGCAGCACCCCATCGCCGCCGGGTTCCAGGTCCTGGCCCAGCACCGTGGCCAGCAACCGCATCGCCTCGGTGACCACCTCGGGCAGCTTCTTGCGGCCGCGAGGGCGGCGAGCAGGGCCTACCCGTCCCGGGCCCGTGAGTCAATCAACGCTTCCCGGGCGGTCTTGTCGTCCCAGTCCACGACCGGTCACGCCGTGCTGGCGTAGTCGTCGCCGCTGGTCAACACGGCCCGCAGTTCGATGGCCAGGTCGCGGCCGGCCGCGGTGAGCAGCCCGCGCACCGCCGAGCGAATCAGCGTGATCGTGTCCATCGTGGCGCTGCTCCTACCGCTCGCCGAGGTCTACGCAGTGCCTCTCGACCAGCTCGTCGGCGCGCCACGCTCCGGTGACCCGCGTATCCACCTGCGCTCGGCGAACCTGATCCTCGCACCGGGCGAGGCCGCCGAGTTCGACACCTACGTGCCGCACTGGCTCGGACCCGACGGCGACCAACCTGTCGAACTACTCGTCCTCTTCGGGCGTGAGGGAGAGCGAGCCCATCTCAAGGCCCGCACCACCTGACGCCCGAGGTCCTTACTGCTCGCCCAAGAACGAATCCAGGCTGTGCGCACCGGCGCCCAGCACACGCCGTGACACCTCGGCCTCCAGCGGGCCATCGAACACACCTGCGCCCGCGACCCGGGACGCGGCGGCAGCCTTTGCGTCAGCCATCAACAGATCCATGTGGATCGCCGCGGCCGCGGTGACTCCAGCCGCGGCAGCGACCGGCACCAAAGCCAGCACATCGCTGACGTTGCCCGCCGCCCACACGCCGGGCACCCCGGTGAAACCGGAAGCATCTACCTGGAGTTGCTCCCCCAGGCCCATCGGGTGCTCCCGCAACCTCAGACCCAGTCCCTCGAGGAAACCGGCGCGGGCCACGAACCGGGGAGCGACCGCCAGCACGCGCACCGGCACCACCTTGCCCGACCCGAGCCGGACGCCGGAGAGCCGATCCTGGGCATCGACCTCGACGCCGGCGATCTCCCCGTCAACCACGGCGACGCCCAGGCCCGCGAGCTGTTCCCACTGCTCGCTGGTCAGCTCCATCCCGGTGTGACGGAACAGGGTGACATCCTCCGACATCTGCCGAAACAACAGCGCCTGATGGAAGCTGCCGAGCACACCGGTCGCCCGGTCGCGGACCTCCCAGCCGTGGCAGTACACGCAGTGCAGCACATCCCGGCCCCACCGGTCAGCCAGCCCCGGCACGTCCGGCAACTCGTCGACCAACCCCGTCGTCACCAGCACCCGCCGCGCTCGCACCCGCTGCCCATCCTCAGCGACGACCGAGAACGTCTCGCCGTCCCGACCGAGCCGAGCCACCCGGCCCGAAACGACACGGCCGCCGTACGACGCGACTTCCTCCCGCCCGCGCTGCAGCAACTCCAGCGGGGAGATCCCCTCACGACCAAGCAAGCCATGCGCACCGACATTGACTGCCGGCGCATTACGCGGCTCACCCGCATCGATCACCAACACCGACCGGCGCACCCTGGCCAGGTTCAACGCTCCGGAAAGACCAGCAGCACCGCCACCCACCACCACCACGTCCCAGATCCGTTCATCGGCCCGCAGCAACTCGACATCGCTCATGCCACCAGCGTGCGAGCAGCGTCCGCCCACAGCAAGGGTCCATGCCATCTTGGCAAATTTCGAGACGAACGGACCGTACCGCTCAACCGAAGCAGGTCCACCACAACCACCACGTCTCTGACGTCGGGCGTTGATCCGTCGCTGGCTGGCTTCGACGCTCACTGTTCAGCCCCGTTGCCGTCACCGTTGCTGTCGACACGGGGCTGTCTCGCCAACGGTGTTTCCGGCGATCTTGGTTAGTAGGTTTCAGCGGCTGGGAAGCGGTCGCTGAAGGTGATGGCGAAGGCGTTCAACGCGGGTTTCCAGCGCATCGTCCATCGGGCTCTGCCTGCTCCGGTGGGGTCCAGGGACCGGGTCACCAGGTACAGACACTTCAACGCGGCCTGCTCGTTCGGGAAGTGGCCGCGGGCCTTGATCGCTCGCCGGTAGCGGGCGTTGAGGGACTCGATCGCGTTGGTCGAGCAGATCACCGTGCGGATCTCGACGTCGTAGTCGAGGAACGGAATGAACTCCGTCCAGGCGTTGTCCCACAACCGGATCACCGCCGGATACCGGCCGCCCCACTTGTCGGCCAGGTCGTCGAACGCCGCCCTGGCGGCGGTGGCGTTGACCGCGGTGTAGATCGGCTTGATGTCACGCTTCAACTCGTCCCAGTACTTGCGGGAGGTCAACCGGAACGTGTTGCGGATCAGATGAATCACGCACGTCTGCACCACCGTCTGCGGCCACACGTTCGTGACCACCTCGGGCAGCCCTTTCAGCCCGTCGCAGACGAGGAAGAACACGTCCTTGACGCCGCGGTTGCGCAGGTCGGTCAGTACACTCATCCAGAACTTCGCGCCCTCACCACCTGTGCCGGCCCACAGCCCGAGGATGTCCTTCTCGCCGTCGAGAGAGACGCCGATCGCGGCGTAGAACGGCCGGTTCGCCACCTGCCCGTCCCTAACCTTGACCACGATGGCGTCGATGAACACCGCCGCGTAAATGGCGTCCAAGGGCCGGTGGGACCAGTCGGTCATCTCCTCGATGACCTTGTCGGTGATCCGGGAGATCGTCTCCTTCGACACCGACGCTCCATAGATCTCAGCGAAGTGCGCCGAGATCTCCCCGGTCGTCAATCCCTTGGCATACAACGACAACACCACCTCGTCGACCCCCGACAGGCGCCGCTGCCGCTTGCGGACGATCTGAGGATCGAACGTGCCGGCCCGGTCCCGTGGCACGTTGATCTGCACCGGCCCGCTGGTGTCGGTCAGCACCGTCTTCGGCCGGCTGCCGTTACGGATGTTGCCCGACCCCGCACCGGCCGCATCGTGCTTGGCGTAGCCGAGATGCTCGGTCATCTCCTCGTTCAACGCGGTCTCCAGGACCGTCTTGGTCAACTGCTTCAACAGACCGTCCGGCCCGGTCAACGACAGGCCCTGTTCCTTGGCCGCCCGAACGAGCTCGGCAGCGGCCTGCTCCTCCGCAGACGGCTCAGGCCGCTTCTTCCGTCCGGTCACGTCGTTCAGTGTCGCGGTCATCACGGCACCCTCCTCACCAGGCACAACGCCCGGTGGGTCAGGCCGGAAACACCGTTAGATCCACAGACCCGTCGACCACCAACAGGGGTGGTCTGCTTCGGTGTGAACTCTCGGCGAGCGGGTCGGATCGGGTCCGATACAAGGTCAAACGGCGCGCTGAGGCGCTTCTCGGCCTCGTTCGGATGGCACCGTTGCTGTACTTCGCTGCTGTACTGCTGGCATCAGACGAGGCGCTGGATGCGAACCTTGGGTTGCTCGTTCCTGAGGTGGCCCTGCTTGTGTTGGCGGACCTGCTCGTCCCAGACCTCCTGATCGTAGTCCGGGTCGGGCGGGATCCACCTGTGGGAGCCGTCGCTGTAGTGGAACTTCTCGTCGCCGCGACGAAGGATGCTCATCGGGTCCAGCCGAGGAATCGGTAGTGCAGGTGACCGGCGGGGACGTGGGCCAGGTCCTGCGCGGCAACGACGAGCTGGGCGGCCAGGTAGAGGGCGAGTGACACCGGAGCGCGGTCGTACTCGGCCCGTAACTCCCGCCGCCGGGTCTGGCAGGGCCACTCCCCCGCACAGCCGCCGCAGGTCCAAACGGGCTTGATCGGGTGGTGGGTGGTCATCGCGGGCCGTCCTGGCCGGGCCAGTGGCCGCGGTTGATAGGGATGCGGTGGAGGCTGCGGCACGGCAGGATCGCGCCGCAGCGGCAGATGTGGCGCCAGTGCCGCCAGGACCACACGGGCCGATGGCGACGGGCGAGGGTGAGCGCTGCCGCCAGGACGTACTCGTCGTAGGAAACGCGCTTCATCGGCTCGCCCCAACGGCCGGGGCCACGAAACCGCCGAGCTGGGGAGTTGGAAGGGAGCACTGCCGCCTCCTGGTGCCGCAGGTGTCGGGAGGCGTGGATGCCCGATCGCGGGGGTGCGCCGGACATCCACGCCGGCGAGGACGACCCACAGCGCCAACCGGGGGAATCGGCCTCCTCGGCAACCTCCCATAGCTACCGTTGGGTAGTCAAGGGCTGACGTAGGTGGTCTACTCGTGTTGCCAACCGAGGGGAACACCGTGCCACCGCGTTACCGTTACGAGCAGATCGCCGACGACCTCGCCGAACGCATCGCGTCCGGTGAGTTCCCGCCAGGCTCCAAGCTGCCCAGCCGACGAGAGCTGATCGAGCACTACGGCGTCACCGAGCCCGTGATCGACCGAGCGATGCAGGTGCTAAGGATCAAGGGGATGACCGAGACCCTGCCAGGCGTGGGCGTCTTCGTCGCCGAGTAGCCCTCGGTACAGTTAGCCGCGCGGCCCGGATGCCTCGCTTGTAGGTTCTGGGCGCTCCGTCCGGCGGAATCCGTCCGCGTCCGCGTCCGCGACCTCGGACGGCCGTCTGCGTCCGGCCGGCAGCGGCTGCCCTCCTCTCGGCAGGTTGCTGTCACGGCTGCTGTCGGCGGCCTCCGCGCGAAAGCGATCAAATCCGGCGTCGAGGTTCGACGCCTACGCCGACCCGGAAGGCGACCACCTCGCCCGCCTCATCGACGCCTGCTGGCGACTCGGCCGCCCCACCCACATCACGACAGCCACCGGCGCCGCACCAGCGGCGAGCGTCAAGGCCACGTTGACATCACACCGAGCCCCCTACGCGGGGCTGCGCCGCTGGGCGCACATGCTCGGCTTCGGCGGCCACTTCCTCGCCCAAGGCCCGCCGCTACTCGGTCACCTTCGGCCTGCTCCGCGACACCCGCGCCACCTACCGCCGCGCGGAGGACGACACCGCCGACACCATCACCGTCGGTGTCCTCTCCTACTCCGGGTCCGGCTGGCTGACCGACGGCGACGCGCTCCTGGCTAACACCGCCGCCGCCAAACTCCGTGAGCGCAGACGCGTGGGCCGCGAAGAACTCGCCCACCAGGAGTGGCTGATCGGGGCCGCCGCATGAGCCATGACCTCCGCCCCCGCTGGTACTCCCCCGCCGAGGTCGCCGTCCTGCTCGGCTTCGGCATCTCCAAGGTCAAGATGAAGATGGCCACCGGCGAACTGCGCTCCATCAAGGACGGCAAGTACCGCCGCATCCTCTCCGAATGGGTCGACGACTACATCCGCGAACAGGTCGAACGCCAGGAGGCCGCCTGATGCCCGCCCGTGCACGCGCCACTCGTATTCACCACCCGCTATGGCATACCGATCGAGCCACGCAACTTCCAACGGAGTTGGCAGACCGGTGCGGCAAGGCGGGCACACGGCCGATCACCGTCCACGACGCCCGGCGTACCTGTGCCTCGCTGCTCGCAGACCTCGACGTCCACCCGAGAGTTGCCATGCAGGTGCTGAGGCACGCCCGCTTCGCCGTGACGATGGAGATCTACTCCCAGGTATCGACCAAAGCGACCAGAGACGCACTCAAGTGCCTCGGTGACTCACTCGACCGCTGACGGAACTGCTGTACTTAACTGCTGTACGACAGCAGAAAGGCCACCTCCCGTTTCCGGGAAGTGGCCTTTGACCTGCGTGGGCGATACTGGGATCGAACCAGTGACCTCTTCGGTGTGAACGAAGCGCTCTCCCGCTGAGCTAATCGCCCTCAGCGCCGATGACTCTACCTGATCGAGGGACCGGACCGGAAATCCGGGGTCCGCGCGTCGGACCCCGGGCCGGGCGAGGGGTCAGTGCGTCGCCAGGTAGTGCAGCGCCTCGGCGACCACGTCGATGCCGAAGCTGTACTTGAGCGACAGCCAGACCACCGCGCCGACGAAGACCATGCCGACGGCGCCGAGCGCGAATCGTACGGCCAGTGATCGGCGCTTCACCCACTGCGTCCAGTTGTGCACGTGGCGGCGGGTGAAGCCGAGCAGCCGGCGGGCCCAGTGGAACTCGACGGCCCAGATGCCGAGGCCGGCGATCACCAGCAGCCAGCCCGGCCCGGGCAGCGGGATGAGGGCGATGCCGATGGTCACCACGAGGGCGCCCGCGATAGCGATGAAGATCTTGAGGGTGACCCGGCCGGTGGGGTTGGCCCGGATCAGGTCGAGGGTGGTGGCGAGCCGCTGCCGCCAGCGTGGCCGGGGGCGTCGCTCGGCCAGCGCCGTGCCGCCGACGCCCTTCCGGTCGGACGCCGGCCGACCGGGCCGCCCGTGCTGCTCCATCGGCACTCCGTACCCCCGCCTTTCGGCTGCCCCGACCACGACTTTCGGCGGGCCCGGCGCGGCCATCGGATCCACTGAGGATCGTTTCGCCACCATTTCCTCCCCCAGTGTGGCTCGCGCCCGTCACTGCAACGGTCGACTGGACGTTACCGGAGTAAGTCGACGACTGAACCACCCGATGCCGGGCGGGATCGCGCACTGGGCAGAACCGGAAAACCCTACATGAATCCTCACATTCACGCGGACTTTCCGACCCCCTTCCCACCACTGGGTGAAGTCAGCGTATGGCGGAGCGTAGCCAGGAGTAGCACCTGAGTATGGGAAAAGCGGGACACGCGCGTTCCGCAGCGGTGCCGGGGGGAGATCGTCCATGAGTGTAATCCGACCGACGACCGTCGAGGTCGAGACGTCGCTGAGGCTCGTCGCGCCTGACGCCACCGCCTTGCCGGTGCGTGCCAGCCTGCGTTACGACCCTGCTGATCCGTATGCGGTCCATGTCCTGTTCCACGCCGAATCTGCCGGCGGCGAGGCGGTCAGCTGGTCCTTCGCCCGCGAGCTGCTGGTCACCGGCCTCGACGAGCCGGCCGGCATCGGCGACGTGCGGGTCTGGCCCTGGGCCACCCCGCGCGGGGACTTCGTCGCGCTGGCGCTGTCGTCGCCCGACGGCAACGCCCTGTTCGAGGTGCCGCGCAGCGTCCTGGTGCGCTTCCTGCGGCGGACCTACGTCGTCGTCCCGCGCGGCCGCGAGGCCGAGCACCTGGATGTCGACACCGCGGTGAACCGGCTGCTCGCCGGCCGCTGAACCACCGGCCTCACCGGCCGTCCGGGGCCGCGCGGATCTGCCGAGTCCGCGCGGCTCCGTCCCACCCGGGGGTACGCGGGCAGCCTTCCGCCCTCCGCCGGGCTCAGCCGTGGGTGGTGATGCCGCCGTCGACCGGGATCACCGCGCCGGTGAGGTATGCCCCGGCGCGCGACGACAGGTAGATCGCGGTGCCGGCCATGTCCTCCGGGCGGCCGATCCGGCCCAGCGGCACCTGCCCCTCGATGGCGGCCCGGGACGCGGGGTCGTCCAGCGCGAACGCCATCATCTTGCTCTCGAACGGGCCGGGCGCGATCGCGTTGACGGTGATCCGCTCGCCGGCGAGCTGGTGGGCCAGGCTGCGGGTGAGCATGTGCACGGCGGCCTTGGTCGCCGAGTACGCGTACACCTCCATCATCGGCACGCGGATGCCGTCGATCGAGCCGATGTTGATCACGCGGGCGGGGTCGTCGGCGCTGGCGGCGGCGCGCAGCGCCGGCAGCAGCGCGGTGGTGAGCCGGAAGACGGCCTTGACGTTGACCGCCCAGAGCTTGTCGAACGCGCTCTCCGGGTACGACTCCAGCGGCGCGCCCCACGTGGCGCCCGCGTTGTTGACCAGCACGTCGAGCCGGTCGACGCGCTCCCGGACGGCGGCGGCGAGGCCCTCGGCGCCCGCGTCGTGGCCGAGGTCGGCGGGGACAGCCTCACAGCTTCCCTCGGTGGAGAGTTCCTTGGCGACGGCCTCGCACACGTCGGCCTTGCGGGACGAGATGATCACGCGCGCGCCGGCCCGGACGAAGCCCCGGGCGATCATCAGGCCGATCCCCCGCGAGCCGCCGGTGACCAGGACCGTCTTGCCTTCGACCGAGAACAGATCCGTCATGCCCATCCCATCGCGAGTCCGCCGGGGGCCGCCGGGCGACGCGACCGACCCGCCGGCGCGGACCGGCTCCGGGCGGGCCGCGACCGGACGGCGCTACCGCCCGGTAACGTAGCCCGCCCGGGACCGCCTCGACAACCCCCGGCCAGCCCGGACGCACCCGGCTCGGGGTGCAATGATCGTGGCCCCGGGCTACCGTCGCAGGCGATGGTCTCTTCCGGTCAGCTCTCCCCCGCGTCGTCCGCCGCCCGCGCGACCGTCCCCGCCGAGATCGACACGCTCACCCTCGGTGACCTCGCGTCCGACCCGGGCTGGCGGCGCCCGGTGCTCCTCGATCGGGACCTGCTCGTGCTGACCACCGGCGGACACGGCACGGCCGAGCTGGATTTCCGCTCGCTGCCCTGCCGCCCGGGCACGCTGCTGCGGGTGCGCGCCGGTCAGGTGCTGCGCTGCGCCGGCCCGCACCTCGACGCGACGGTGGTGCGCTGGGAGGCCGACGCGCTGCGCGGGCTCGACGTCGACCCGGATGCCGCCCCCGCCTGGATCCAGCTCGCCGGCGAGGACGAGGACGCGGTCATCAACGAGGTGAGCCAACTGGCCGTGGACTGCCAGCGGCACCACTGCGTCCCGGCCGCGCGGGGCCTGCTCCGCCACCAGCTCGCCGTGCTGCTGCTCAGGTTGTCCCTGACGCCCGGCCACTCCCGCCCGGTGCCCCGGGCGGAGGCCGCGACCTTCCATCGGCTCTGCCGCGAGGTCGAGCGCGGCTACCAGCACACCCGCCGGGTCGAGGACTACGCGGCCCGGCTGGGCTGCTCGGTGCGGACGCTCACCCGGGCCTGCCTGGCGGTGACCGGGCGCAGCGCCAAGCAGGTCGTCGACGAGCGGGTGGCCCTCCAGGCGAGCCGGCTGCTGGCCGCCACCGACGAGCCGATCGCCCAGATCGGGCGGCGCCTCGGCTTCTCCGAGCCGACGAACTTCGGCCGGTTCTTCACCCGGGAGGTCGGGATGAGCCCGGGGGCGTTCCGCGCCGCCCGGGAGCGCCCGGCGCCCGGCCCGGTCGTCCGGCCCCGGCCGCCCACCGAGGCGCTGGGCGGCAGCCGCCGGGCATGATGGCGGGGTGCAGATCTCCGCGCGCGGCGACTACGCGGTACGGGCGGCGCTGAGCCTCGCCACCGCGTACCCCCGGCTGCTCTCCACCCAGGCCATCGCGGCGGAGCAGGACATGCCGCGCAAGTTCCTGGAGGCGGTGCTGGCCGACCTGCGGCGGGCCGGCATCGTCCGGGCGCAGCGCGGCGCCGAGGGCGGCTACACCCTCGCCCGGCCGCCCCGGGAGGTCACCGTCGGCGCGGTGCTGCGCGCGGTGGAGGGGCCGCTGGCCGGGGTACGCGGCCTGCGCCCCGAGGAGACCAGCTACGAGGGCGCGGCGGAGCACCTGCCGGGGCTCTGGGTCGCGGTGCGGGCGGCCGTGCGACGGGTGGTCGACGAGGTGAGCCTGGCGGAGATGACCAGTGGTCGGCTCCCCGCCCACGTGCGTAGGTTGACCGCTCTGCCCGACGCCTGGGAGCCGCGCTGATGCCCACCCCCACCCTGCGCACCGACCGCCTGCTGCTGGAGCCTTACCGGCCCGACGACGCCGAGGACTCCATCGCCCTGCTCACCGACCCGGAGGTGGGCCGGTTCATGGGCGACGGCCCGCTGAGCGCCGAGGAGGCCGGCGCGCTCTTCGAGCGGCTCTTCGCCAACGTGTACGCCAACGACCTCTTCGACGTCTGGGCGGTCCGCCGCGACGGCCGGTACGTCGGGCACGCCGAGATCAAGCGGACCGACCAGGTCGACGGCCACGAGATCGTCTACGCGCTGATCAAGCCGGCCTGGGGCGCCGGCCTCGGCACCGAACTGGCCCGGGCCCTCGTCCGGTACAGCTTCGACACCCTCGAACTGCCCAGGGTCTACGCGACGGTCGCCGACGCCAACCACGCCTCGCTGACGCTGCTCGGCCGGATCGGCTTCGTCCACGAGCGGGACACCACCGAGGACGACGGCGGCGTCACCCGCGTCCTCGCCGTCGACCGCCCCTGACCCCGCGTTCGGGATGCGTGCTGGCCGGGTGCGCCGAACAGTGAGTGCGATCGATGGGTTGGCCGCGGTCGACAGGCGGGGACGGATCGAGCGCGGTGGTACCCGTCCGGCCTGACCGATGTCGAGTGGGAGAGCGTGGGTCGGTCAGCCCCTCCAGTCCCTCGTTCTGGCACCGGGCCAGCCAGCGGTGCACGGCTTACCGGGAGACCCCGGGTCGTTCGGACTGTCGACACCATCGAGCAGCGGGCTGTCAGCAATCCGTCATCCGGACGAATCACCGCCGGAGGATAGAATGCCTGAGCTCGACGAGTGGCCATAGTGGATCACTGGAGGCGCACTGGTGCTGTGGCGATCGGCGGCGATGTGCGACCCGCGCCAACCGCTCCGGCTGTCCGAGCAGGCCGGCGCTCCGGCGGGTCGGCGTCATCCCCCGCGCGCGGCACCGTCGGCTTGCCGGGCGCCGGCGAGAGCCTGGCCAACGCGGGCCATGATCGCCGGACTGGTGAGTCTGCTGCTTGCCGGTTGCACCTCCGAACCGGAGCCGACCCGACTGGACGGCACCGATCAGATCGTCGAGCCGACGGTCAGCAGCGCGGCGCCGCCCGGTCCTGAGTTCGACCTGGCCCGTCGGAGTCTCGCCGGCGCCCGGCTCACCCGGGACGGTAAGTATCAGGCCCGGCTGGCCGGCGACTGGGTGGTCGTCTCCACCGCCGACGGTGCCGAGTTCGACCGGTTCGGCACCGGCGCCGAAGGCGCCCGGATCAGCATGGACTTCTCTCCCGACGGGCGATACCTCGCGGTCGGACTACCGGACTCGGTGGTCCTCTACGACTTCTCCACGAAGGACCCCACGGCGCTGCCCCTGCCCGAGGTGGTGAAGCGGCCGAACGGCGGCCCCCTGCCGCGCACCGGCAAGTTACGCTTCTCGGCCGACAGCGGCCATCTGGTGGTCGAACTGTTCGATGAACGGGACAACAGTCGCTACTGGCTCCACGATCTGCACAGTCGCCGTCAGATCGTCTCGCCGCTTCCGTCGGGCATCGAGGTCCCGAGTGATCCGGGTGTCATCCTGTACGTGTCAGGGCTGGCCGTGGTCGACGGCGGGAAGCGGGTGGTGGTCGCCGGTCAGGAAGGCTTCCTGGTCTGGGTGCCGGACGAGCAGACATTCCAGTGGCGGCCCTGCGCCTGCGGTAGCACCCTGACCAGCACCGTGGACCGGCAGGCTCGGCACGTGGCATTCCTGACCCTGAACGGCGAAGTGGTGCTCTGGGATCCGGGCCCTCCCCAGGAGGTTGGAGACTGGAAGGTGCCGGCCGTGGCCCCTGGAGCCAAACCGGCCGTGAACCCCACCGAGCTGGAGTTCACCGAAGACGGCGGCTGGCTGCTGGCCGGCCCGGAGCACGGCCACGTGTGGTCGGTCCCGGACGGCAGGCTGGCGGGTTCGTGGCAGGGGTCCGGGTCGTGAGCGGCGGCAAACCGAAACGGCGGCGCGACACCGGCGGTCCGGACCGGAAGAAGGCGGTCCGGGGCGGGCGCCCGGCAGCGGAGCGGGACAAACCGGGCGACGATCAGCCTGCACCGCGGCTGCGCCGAGTGCTGGGATCGTTGCATCGGGCCTGGTGGTTCGTGCTGGGCACTGCGGTGGCCGCCCTCCTCGGCGCCGTCACGAGCATCTATGTGCCCAGGTGGATTGACCGACTGGACCCGCAGGTCGTCGCGGTACACGTCGTGGCGAATCCGGCCACCGTGGACACGTGGGGCACCGCTGAGTTCGCCATGGTGCTGCCGAAGGACGCCCGGCCCTCCGACGATCCGCCGGTGGGCTGCGCGACGCTGATCGACTGGGCGCGCACCCTCGGTGCGGTCGATCACAAGGTGAGCCGGGTGCGCGTCGTCGTGCAGGGCGCCGGCGACCAGGGGGTGCTGATCGACAACCTGCGTGCCCGCGTGATCCGGCGCAGCCAAACTCCGGAACCGGCCGGCGTGCAACTGCGTTGCGGCGGCCAGCAGGGAGCCGCCGAACCACGGGACATCGAAATGGACCTGGACGCTCCCCAGCCGGCCGCCCGCTACCGCACCCTGGTCGAGGGGCGCAGGCCACTGTTCGGGTTCACCCTCGCCAAGGGCGAGACCGAGGTGTTCGACCTGACCGCGTTCACCACCGGCACGGTGGAGTGGACTCTCGAACTCGACCTGGTGGTCGCTGGGAAACGCAAGCGGGTCGAGGTGACCAACCGGGGTCGGAGCTTCGTCACGACCGCAGCACCCGGACCCCGGACCTACCAGGTACCCCCAGGCGGCGACCACTGGATCGAGTGTGCGCAGACGCCCCGCCGGGCCTGCCCGGAGGGCGGTCCGCCGGCACACTTCCGGTACGACGCCTGACGGCTCCGCAGCCTTCAGGAGGACGGTTCCTCCCCCGGCACCGCCGACGCGACCGGCACCGGCCCACCGAACCTCCTCGGCGGCACACATCTCGGCACCACCCCGCGTTCGACCGATCGCACCCACTGTCTGCGGCACGCCGGACCGACACGCATCCCGGACGCGCGCTGAGCCCCGGCCGGCACAGGCGGGCGGCGCGGCCACACGGGGGCGTCGATCTCCGCGCGACACCTGTCCGGCCAACAGCCGGGCGGCCGCTTTGTCCTTCCACGGCGACCGCGCCCGGTTTCACGAATCGGCGATCCGGGCATGTTCGGTTCCGTCAGGGCAGGGAAGGGAATCGAAGGGAGCCCCGCGATGGGTCTGATGTTCCGCAAGCGCAAGAAGTACGGCCCGATCATCCTGAACTTCACCGAGAACGGCTTCTCGTCGTGGAGCATCAAGATCGGTCGCTGGTCCTGGAACTCGCGCGCCAAGGCGCACCGGGTCGACCTGCCGGGACCGCTGTCCTGGAAGCAGGACAAGTCCCGGGCGTGACGTCCCGAGGTCGAGCGGGGTGCCGGTGGGTCCACCGGCACCCCGCTCGGCGTCTCGGGACCACCGCCGGCCGCTCCGCCGGCGGTGCGGAACCGCGCGGACGGAGGGCCGGCGGTCAGGGGGCCGGGCAGCGGGCCGGGCCAAAGATGACGACGTCGCCGCCGAGCCGGCCGTGCTCCGGGTCGCGGGTCACCTCACCAGCGGCGAGGAGCCCGGTCAGGGCCCGGACGGCGTCGGCGGACCGGTGGACCGTCGCGGTGAGGGCGTACCGGCGCAGCTCGGTGACCGTACGCGGGCCGGAGCGCGCCAGCTCGGCCAGCAGCTCCCGGCGCAGCGGGCCGGGCTCGGGCGCCAGCGCGATGTCGAGCAGCCGGCCCGCCGGGTCGGCCGGGTCGCGGTAACGGACCCCGGCGAACTCGTCGACCGCCCACAGCGCCTCCTTGAACGCCTCCAGGCTCTTGTCGGACCCGGTGGCGTAGGCGAGCAGCCGCGCGGGCGTGCCGTCGGCGGGCACCAGCTCCACCTCGGTCGACAGCGCGTAGCCGGCGTCGGCGAGGGCGTCCCGGGCGGACGTGCCGGCGGCGGTGACGAGCAGCGCCTCGGCGGGCCTGCCGGCCGAGGTGGCGGTCAGCACCGCCGGATCGGCGGCGGCACCGTCCACGTACGACAGCAGGGGCGCGCCGGCCGCGCCGGCCGCCTTGACCGCCACCGGCAGCCGGGCCGGGCCGCCGGGCACCAGGTGCACGGTGACCTCCGCCGGCAGGTTCGCCTCCACGGCGCCCAGCCTGGCCGGCAGGTCCTCGGCGCCGTCGGCGAGCACCAGCACGGTGAGCTGGCGTCCCCGCAGCCGGTCGGCGTACTCGGCGACCGCCCGCAGCGCGGCCTCGGCGGAGTCGGCGTCGCCGTCGGCGTACGCGAGGGCGACGGTGGCCCGGCGGGCGCGGTGCAGCGCCCCCGGCAGCCAGATCTCCAGGTGTCGGACGAGCAGCTCGCGCAGGACGGCGTCGGTCGGCATGGTGCCGTTCTACCGCACGCCGCCCCTGCGCGAACGCCGCTCCCCGCACCGGCCGGTCCCCGGGGTGCGGACGGACCGCCCGGGGCCCGGCCGCGCCGGCGCAGGACGCAGCGCCCGCCCAGGCCCGGCAGCGTCGCAGGCGCCTGCGCGGGATCCACGCAGGCCCGGCAGCGTCGCAGGCGCCTGCGCTCGATCGGCGCAGGCTCGGCCGCGTCGCAGGCGCCTGCGCTCGATCGGCGCAGAACCGGCCGCGTCGCAGGCGCCTGCGCTCGATCGGCGCAGAACCGGCCGCGTCGCAGGGGCCTGCGCTGGGTCGGCGCAGAACCGGCACGGAAGCCCGCGGCCGGGCCGGGTCGGGCCGCAGGCGGGCGCGGACCGGCTCAGGCCGGGACGGAGATGCCCACGCCGCCGCGGGTCTGGCCGCCGTAGCGGCGCCGCTCGGCGTCCAGGTCGAGCCGGCCGATCCGCTTGCGGGCGGCCAGCGCCGCGTCGTCGAGCCGGTCGGCGGGCACCAGCCAGACGATCTCGAACTCCAGGCCGTCCGGGTCCTGCCCGTAGAGGCTCTTGGTGGTGCCGTGGTCGGAGGTGCCGACCAGGGCGCCGGCGGCGACGAGCCGCTGGGCGGTGACGGCCAGCTCGTCGAGGGTGTCGACCTCCCAGGCCAGGTGGTAGAGGCCCACGGTGGCGCGGCCGGCGGTGGAGCGGCCGGCGGTGGAGCGGCCGGCCCGGGCGCCGATCTCGAAGAGGCCGAGGTCGTGGTCGTTGGTGGACCCGGGGGCCTGCAGGAAGGTGGCGCCCCGGAAGCCGTCCGGGGTCATCGCCACCGGGCGGAAGCCCAGCACGTCGCGGTAGAAGGCGACGCTGCGGGCGAGGTCACTGACGTAGAGCACGGCGTGGTTGAGGCGGTGGATTCCCATGCCGCCGACGCTAGCGCGATTTGGTTGAGCCTTCAACCAAACGACGTATGATGGTGGTCATGACCCGCTGGCTGGACCCGGACGAGCAGCGCACCTGGCGTGCGTTCCTGACCGCCTCCCGGGCGCTGATGGAGACGCTCGACCGCGAGCTGCAACGCGACGCCGGAATGCCGCACGCCTACTACGAGATCCTGGTCCGGCTCTCCGAGGCGCCGCAGCGGCGGCTGCGGATGAGCGACCTGGCCGAGGCGAGCGGCTCCTCGCGCAGCCGGCTCTCGCACGCCGTGGCCCGACTGGAGGCGGCCGGCTGGGTCCGCCGCGAGGACTGCCCGACCGACCGGCGCGGCCAGATCGCCGTCCTCACCGACGAGGGCTTCGCCACCCTCGCCGCCGCCGCGCCCGGCCACGTCGAAGGGGTGCGCCGGCACCTGTTCGACGCGCTGAGCCCGGCCCAGGTCGACCAGTTGCGCCGGATCAGCGAGGCGCTCGTCGACCACCTGACCGGATCCTGACCAATCCACCCCGGCCCGGGTCTTGTACTTACCGTCGTCGGATGAGCACGATGGGGCGTGCCTTCCGGCTTCGGGGAACTGACTGACCAGGCCCACCACCTGGTGTCCACCGGCGACCTCGCCGGCGCCCAGCGGCTGCTCGCCGACGCGCTGACCGACGCCGACCCGCGACCGGCCAACGCGACACCCGAGCTGGCCGAGGCCGCCGGCCTCCAGGCCCGCGTGCTGGTCGCCCTCGGCGAGCCGCACTCCGCCCGGGGCTGGGCCGCCTTCGCGTACGCGGCCGCGAACCGGCTGCACGGCCGCTCCGACCAGCGCACCGTGGCCGCCGCGGCCACCCTGGCTGCGGTGCTGCACCGGGTCGGGAGCTGGTCCCGCGCCGCGCGGCTCTACCAGGAGGTCATCATCGAGCTGACCGCCCTGGACGGCCCGGAGTCGCTGCGGGTGCTCGCCGCCCACGCCGACCTGGCCACGGTGGAATACGCGCGCGGCCAGTGCCAGGTGGCCCGCGACCGGCTCCAGGACGCCTGGGAGCTGCACCGCGAGGTCTACGGTGACGGGCACCCCAGCGGCATCAAGATGCTGGCGCGGCTCGGGGGGATGCAGCGCGACTGCGGGCAGTTCGCCGAGGCGCACGACAACCTGGCGCTGGCCAGGGAGCTCTGCCGCCAGCACCTCCCGGCGGACGACCCGCTGGCGGCGCAGGTGGCGACGCTGGCGCGGGCGGCGGCCAACCCGGACCACGTCTGCGCCGACACCGCCCCCGTCGGGCGGGACGGGCCGATCGTGCCGTCCGCGCGCACGCCGCCCCCCGGTGACGCGCCGACGGCCTTCCACCCCTCGCAGCCGGGCTACCGTCCGGCCGGAGCGGATCCGTACGAGCCGGACCCGTACGAGGCCGCCGCCGACCAGCCGCACCCGGTGCCGACGCCCCGCCAGCCGGCGGAGGACCCGGCGCGGGGCTGGTGGCCCCCCGAGCCGGCCGCCGGGGAACGGCCCGCCGACAGCGCCGTGCCGCCGTCGGTCGTGCCCCTGGCCGGCGCCGACGAGGCCGACGGGGTGTACCGGGTCCACCGGCACGGGCCGCCGGAGGAGCCCCACGGCCCGGCCGAGGAGCCCCACAGGCCGCCGGAGGAACCCTACGGCCCGCCGGAGGAACCCCACGGGCCGGATCACCGGCACGGGGCGCCCGAGGAGTCGTACCGGCCCTCGCGACTGCTGCCGGTGCCGGTGCACCGCGCGCCGACCCGGCGCGACAACCGGCTGCTGCCCCTGGTCGTCGGCGGCGTCGCGGTGGTGCTGCTCGGCACGGCGGCGGTGATCGCCGGGGTGGCCGGGATGGACGGAGACGACGAGCCGCCGCCGACCGCGACCGGGGCGCCTGCGACCGGGGCCGGCACCGCTCCGCCGGCCACCACGGCCGCCCCGACGGCCGGCGTCGCCTCCCCCGGCACCCCGCCGGGCGGCGTGACGCTGCGCGACAACCGGGACAACGTGGCGCTGCGCTGGACCTACCCCGCCGGGGGCGAGGGCCCCGTCGTCATCTCCGGCGGCCGGGTCGGCCAGGCGCAGACCGCGTTCGCCAACCTGCCCGCCGGCACCACCGACTTCGTCGTCTACGGCCTGAACCGCAGCACCGACTACTGCTTCACCGTCGCCGTCGTGTGGTCCACCGACTCGATCGCCCGGGCGGAGCAGGTCTGCACCGACCGCCGCTGACCCGGCCCCCCGCACGCGACCGACGGGTGGCGGGCCGGCGGGCCGGGTCGGGAGGTGGCGGGTTCGCTGTGGCGGGCGCGCACCGTGGAGGCCGATGGTCCGCGGGGTGGTGGCCCGGAGGGCCTGGTGGGACGGACGGTTCCCGACGCCGGTCGCCCGGGGCGTGCCGTGGGCCGCCCGCCACGGTCACGTCACGGTGCGCCGCGCCTCACGCCGTGTTCGGGCTGACCAGCCCCGTCTGGTAGGCGATGACGACCAGTTGGGCGCGGTCGCGCGCCCCCAGTTTCGCCATCGCGTGGCTGACGTGGGTACGCGCGGTGGCCGGGCTGAGGAACAGCTCGGCGCCGATCTCGTTGTTGCTCATGCCCAGCCCCACCAGGGCCAGCACTTCCCGCTCGCGCTGGGTCAGCACCGCCAGCCGGTCCTCGGCGGCCCGGGTGGCCGTGCGTTGCGCGGTGAACTGGCCGATGAGGCGCCGGGTGATCCGCGGTGCGAGCAGCGCGTCTCCGGCGGCGACCACCCGGATGGCGTGCAGGAGTTCGGCCGGGCCGGCGTCCTTGAGCAGGAAGCCGCTGGCGCCGGCCTGCAGGGCCTCGAAGACGTAGGAGTCGGTGTCGTAGGTGGTGAGGATGAGGATCCGGACGCGCTCCAGCCCGCGCGTCCGGGTGATCCGGCTCGTGGCCTGGATCCCGTCGAGCTTCGGCATGCGGATGTCCATGAGGACGACGTCGGGCCGGGTTGCGCAGGCCCGCTCGACGGCCTCGGCGCCGTTGGCGGCCTCTCCCACGACCATGACGTCGTCCTCGACGTCGAGCAGGACCCTGAAACCGGACCGGACGAGGCCCTCGTCGTCGACGAGCAGCACCTTGATCGGAGCGTCGGTCGGCGACGACCCGGCCGGCGCGGTCACAGGCCCGCCCCCGCTGGCGCGGTCACAGGCCCGACCCGGTCGGGGCGAGGGGCAGCCGGGCCCTGACTTCGAACCCGCCGCCCGGGGTCGGCGCGGCGTCCAGTTCTCCCCCCAGCAGCTGGCAACGCTCGCGCATGCCGAGGATCCCCCGACCCGGCCCGGCCGGGTTGCCGGTCGGCTGCCCACCGCCGTTCGGATACCGGTCCGGTTGCCGCGGCCCACCGAGGTCGCCGCCCGGGACGGTACGCCGGCCCTCGTCGGTCACGCGGATCTCCAGGGCGTCGGTCCCCGGGTTCAACGCCACCGTCACCCGGGTCGGGCCCACGTGGCGGATCACGTTGGTGATCGACTCCTGGAGGATCCGGTAGGCGGCGCTCCCCACCGCGCTCGGCACCGGCGCCGGGGACGAGGCCTGTTCGAGGCTGATGTCGAGCCCGGCGTCGCGTGCCTTGGCGGCGAGTTCGTCGACCTGCCCGAGCCCGGGGTACGGCACGCGCCCGTCGTCGTCGCGGAGCACCCCGAGGATGGCCCGCATCTCCCGCAGCGCCCGCGAGCTGGTCTGCTCGATGGTCCGCAGCGCCTCGCGCGCCACCTCCGGCCTCTTGTCGAGCACGTGTGCGGTGACGCCGGACTGGATGTTGATGATGGCTATGGCGTGGGCGACGGTGTCGTGCACCTCGCGCGCGATCCGGAGCCGTTCGGCGTCGACCCGCGCCCGCGCCTCCTCCTCGCGAGTGCGTTCGGCCAGCTCGGCGCGCGCCTGGGCCTCGGCCGCGATGACCCGCCGGGACCGGACGGACTCGCCGAGGGCCGCGCTCATGACCGACGCGCCGATCCGGAAGAACACCCAGCCGATGGCGGCGCGCGGCTCGACGTCGGCCGCGGCGACCAGCCACACGACGGCGAGCACCGTGGTCCCCACGCCGGCGATCACCAGTGACCGGCGCCCGTCGCCGTACGCGGTCAGCGTGTAGAGGGCGACGAACAGCCCGAGCCAGCCGGGCCCGTCCGGAAAGTCGAGGCTGAAGTAGACCAGGCTGGCGAGTGCGGTGGTGACGAACACCGGAACCGGCCACCGGCGGCGGACGGCCACGACCAGGCCGGTCAACGCCAGCAGCGCGTAGCCCAGGTTTCCGAGGTCGGCGAGCGGACGCGGTGCCCCGTCGACGGCGACGCGGGCGATGGTGCCCTGCACCTGCATCACGGTGATGAAGAGCGCGAGCGCCACGTCCTGCGCCACCCCCCGCAGGGGAAACGACACGGCACGCTGTTCCATGCCGTGATCCTAGGGTTCCTCGCCCGGGTCACCGCTACGCCCGGACGCGTGACCCGCTACTGCGACGGTTGCGGCCGGGCAGGGGGCGGGCTACGCCCGATTGCGTAGACGCTGCCGTCCGCTGTCCGAGGCCCCGGCGGTCGCCCCGGCGTGAGGATCGCCGTCATGAGCGATCATCCTCACCCACGTCGCCGGGGAGCGCGCCATGCGTAGATTCTTCCTCGGCCTGGCGGCCCTGCAGATGCTGGCCGTCGTAGCACAGTTCTTCCTGGCCGCCAGCGGCGCGTTCGACACGGCGCCCAGGGACGAGGCGTTCCGGGCGCACCGCGTGCTGGGCCCGGCGGTCGTCCTGATCGCGGTGCTGGCCGTCGTCGTCGCCGCGACGGCCCGGATGCCCGGGCGGCTCATCGGGATGAGCGGCCTGGTCGCCGGGCTCGCGGTCGTCCAGTTCGTGATCAAGGCGATCGCCACCGCGCTCGACGGCGCCGGCGGCGGCACGACCGCCGGCGACCTCGTCTTCGGCCTGCACGCCGTCAACGGTCTCGCCATCGTGGCGGTGACCGGCAGGATCCTCCGTCAGGCCCGGCAACTGTCCCGGCCGGCCGCGCCCACGGAACAGGCGCCGTGAGCACGAGCCTGTTGATCGTCCTGGACCACGTCGTGGCGCTGCTGGGCGTCGCGGCGTGGCTCGCGGCCGGCGTCACGCTGACGCTCCGGCGCACCCGGCTGGCGCTCGCCGTCGTCGTCGCGGCGGTGCTCGTGACGCTGGCCCGGGTGGTCAGCGTGGCGGTCCTGGCGGGCCGGGGCTGGTGGTTCGTACAGGAGAAGGTGCTCCTGGGGTTGCCGATGCTGCTGGTCGTCGCGACCTGCGCCGTGCTGTTCGTCGGCCCGCGGCTGCTCGCGGCGAGGCCGGGGCGGGGCGACGGCGCGTCGGCGGGCGGCGTGGTCTCGGTGTTCACCGCGGCCTACGCGGCGCTGGCCGGTCTCGTGGTGACCCTGGTGGCCGGATACCCGCTCACCCCGGGCGCGGCACTGATCGCGGTCTCGCTCGTGGGTGCCGGCGCGTTGCTGACCGCGCGGGCGGTCGCACCCGCCGAGACGGCCGCCACCGAGACGCCTACCACCGAGACGGCCGCCGAGGAGACGCCTACCACCGAGACGACTGCCACCGAGACGCCCGCCGACGAGACGGCCGCCGACGCCGGCGTCGCGCACGCGCCGCGACGCTCGGTCTCGCGCCGACGGTTCATCGGCTGGACCGGCGGCGCGGCCGTGGTGACGGCGGCCGGCGCCGGCACCGGGCTGTCGTTCCTCCCCGCCGGGTCGGTGGCCCTGGGGGGCGGTCCCGGACGCGCGTCGGGGGTGCCGGTTTCGGTGGCCGACCTGCGTGGCTCCGGCCCACCGGCGCCGGGCGGCACCGTTCGGCGGCAGGTGCTCACCGCCAGGAAGGCGACCGTACGGCTGGCGTCCGGGCGGGTGATCGAGGCGTGGACCTTCGACGGGGAGGTCCCGGGGCCGGCGATCACCGCGACCGCAGGTGACCTGGTCGAGGTGCGGCTGCGCAACGCCGACGTCGACGACGGCGTGACCCTGCACTGGCACGGCTACGACGTGCCGTGCGGCGAGGACGGGGTGCCGGGGGTGACCCAGCCGGCCGTACGGCCCGGCGAGGAGTTCGTCTACCGCTTCCGCGCCGGCCAGGTCGGCACCTACTGGTACCACACCCACCACGCGTCGCACGTCGGCGTACGCAAGGGCCTGTACGGCACCCTCGTCGTGAGACCGCGCGACGGGCGGCGGGCCGACGGGAGCGTCGCGGCGGAGCAGGTGGACCTGACCCTGCCCGTGCACACCTTCGACGGCGCCGTCGTGATCGCGGGCAGGGACGGCCGGACCGCACACCCCGCCCCGCCCGGCGTACCCGTACGGCTGCGACTGGTCAACACCGACTCGGATCCGCACCGGATAGTCCTCGCCGGCACCCCCTTCCGGGTGGCGGCGGTCGACGGCCGCGACCTCAACCAGCCTGGCGAGGTCAGCGGCGTCGCCCTGCACCTGCCCGCGGGCGGGCGCCACGACCTGGTGTTCCCCATGCCGGACACGCCCGTGACGCTCGTCGTCGACGACGATCGCGACGGCGGACTGCGCCTGCACCCGCCCGGGGACGCCCGCGCCGGGGCGCGCGTCGGGGACACGTCCGGTCTGCCCGAGCTCGACCTGCTGGGCTACGGCACCCCGGCCGCCGTGCCCTTCGGGCTCCGCAGCGCCGTCGACCGGCACTTCACCATGGTCCTCGACCGCGCGGTGGCCATGGTCGACGGTCGCCCGGCGTACGCGCAGACCGTCAACGGCCGGGGCCACCCCGCCATCCCCGACCAGCTCGTCGCCCGGGGTGACGTCGTGCGGTTCACCGTCGTCAACCGGAGCCTGGAAACCCACCCCTGGCACCTGCACGGGCATCCCGTGCTGATCCTGTCCCGGGACGGGACGCCGTCGACGGGCAGCCCGTTGTGGATGGACACGTTCGACGTCCGGCCGGGCGAGACGTGGGAGGTCGCGTTCCGCGCCACCAATCCCGGGATCTGGATGAACCACTGCCACAACCTGCCCCACGCCCACCAGGGCATGATGCTGCGGCTTCGCTACGACGGCGTCACGACGCCGTTCGGCGACGCGCACGGCGCAAGCCCCGGCCATGGCCACTGATCCCGGCCGCGCCACCCGCCGGCTGGCGGAGCGCGCCGGACCGGCGACCTCCGCCCCGCCGCGAGTCGCACCGCCGCGGACAGCCCCGTCGCGAGCCAGATCACGGCGGACAGTCCCGCGCGCCAGCCACCTGCGGCGGGCAGCGCCCCTGCCGACACGCGTCTCCGGCGCCGGTGCGCACGCCGGTCGAGTCCCACGCCCACCACTTCAGGAAGAGACCGATGAGAACTGACACTGCCCCCACGGACGGGATCCTGGCGAGACTGGCCCGGTTCTGCTACCGGCGTCGTCGCCTGGTCCTCCTGACCTGGATCGCCGGCGTCGTCGCCGTGGCGTTCGTCGGCTTCGGCTACGGCGCCGCCGCCGACAACGACTACTCTGGTGGAGACTCCGACTCCGCCAGGGCGCAGGTGCTGATCGAGAAGCACTTCCCCGAGCAGCGGGGGGACACGCTGACGCTCGCCGTGAAGGCGGAGAAGGGGATCGACGATCCCGCCGCCCGGCGGAAGATCGAGAAGGTCATCGCCGACCTGGACGCCTCACCCGTCACCGGCCCGGTCACCTCGCCGTACCAGGACGCGAGCCTGGTGACGGCGGACCGTCGCATCGCCCGCACGACCATCCCGCTGACCGACGTGGACGTGGCGAAGACCGACGTCAAGCCGCTGGTGGACGCGGTCAGGGACGCCTCCGGCGACGGCGTGACGCTGGGGCTGGGCGGCGACAAGGCGGAGAAGGCCGAGACGCCCCCGCAGGGCTCGGCCGAGGGCGTGGGCCTCCTGGCGGCCGCGATCATCCTGTTCATCGCCTTCGGGTCGCTGGTGGCGATGGGCCTGCCGATCGTGACCGCGCTGCTGGGGATCCTCGGCGGCATCGCCCTGATGAAGCTGGTGGGGTACCTGGTCCCCGCGCCGGACTTCACCGTGATCCTCGCCGCGATGGTCGGGCTCGGTGTCGGCATCGACTACGCGCTGTTCATCGTCACCCGCTACAAGGACGTCCTGCGGGACGGCGGCGATCCCGAGAGCGCCACCGTCAAGGCGATCACCACCGCGGGCCACGCGGTGCTGTTCGCCGGCACGACGGTCGTGATCGCGCTGTTGGGCCTGATCACCATGGGACAGCGGCTGATGACCGGCGTGGCGGTCGCCACGTCGGTGATCGTGCTGGTGACGATGTTCGCCGCGGTGACCCTGCTGCCGGCGTTCCTGGGCTTCACCGGCCACCGGATCAATTCACTGCGCCTGCCCCGCCGCACGTCCCGCCGGGCGGACGGCGTCCCGTCCCGGCCGCGCCGCACCCCGGCCGAGCGCTGGGCCCGAATGGTGCAACGCAAGCCGCTGGTCGCCGCGGTCCTGGCCACCGCGGTGCTGCTGGTGCTGGCCGCCCCCGCGCTGTCGATGCGACTGAGCCTGCCCGACGCCAGTGTCCAGCCCCGCGACAGGAGCAGCTACACCTCGCACGAGATCATTTCCGAGGGCTTCGGTCCCGGCTACGGCGCACCCATGATCTTCGCCACCCAGGTCGACTCCACCGACGCCGACCTGCGGCCCGTCGTCGAGGCGGTCAGGAGGACCGAGGGCGTCGCCTATGCCACGGAACCCCGGGTCAGCAAGGACGGGCGGGCCGCCGTCTTCATGGCCTTCCCCGAGACCGGGTACCAGGACGAGGCGACCGCCGACCTGGTGCACCGGCTCCGCGACGACGTGCTGCCCGGGGCCGGCGACGAAGAGGTCCATCTCGGCGGCCCGAACGCCGCCGCGATCGACCTCGCCGAGGACACCAGCTCGCGCCTGCCCCTGATGATCACGGTCGTCGTCGTGCTGTCCCTGCTGCTGCTGGTCGCGCTGGTCCGGTCGGTCACGATCGCGCTGCAGGCCGCCGTGATGAACCTGCTGTCGATCGGCGCCGCCTACGGCGTCCTGGTCGCGATCGTCCAGTGGGGATGGTTCGGCACTGCTCTCGGCTTCCCCACCGAGATGCCGATCACGACCTGGGTACCGATGATGATCTTCCCGGTCCTGTTCGGGCTGTCGATGGACTACGAGGTCTTCCTGATCTCGCGGGTCCGCGAGGAGTACGAGCGCACCGGCGACACCCGCGCCGCCGTCACCGCCGGCCTGGCGGGGACCGCCAAGGTCATCACGGCCGCCGCCGCCATCATGATCGCCGTCTTCACGACCTCCCTGCTCGGCCCCGACGTCGCGGTCAAGCAGGGCGGGCTGGGGATGGCCGTCGCCGTGCTCATCGACGCCACCATCATCCGGATGGTCCTCGTTCCCGCCGTGATGGAGCTGTGCGGCAAGGCCAACTGGTGGATGCCGGGCCGGCGGAGGTCGCCCTCGGCCGCGCCGGCCCGGGTCGCGGCCGAGGTCGGCGGCTGACCCCGCCGCGAGTGGGAGGTGCGGGGGGACTCTCGGCGGTCTCCCCGCGCTCCCCCGGCCGGTCGCGGGACGCGTCGGCCCGGGCGCCGGTCAGGGCTGTTCCGGCTCCGCCAGGGCCGGCAGCGCGAGGCGCACGCGCAGCCCCGGCCCGCCGTCCCGGCCCGGGTGGGCGTCGGTCAGCTCGACACGCCCGCCGGCCCGCCGGACCAGCTCGCGCACGATGGCCAGGCCCAGGCCCGCGCCGCCGTCGTCGCGCGCCCGCGCGTCGTCCAGCCGGGTGAACCGGCCGAACACCCGCTCCCGGTCCGCGGCCGGGATCCCCGGCCCGTCGTCGGTCACGGTCACCAGGTGGTACGCCGCCGCGCCGTCCTCCCGGCCGGCGGCCAGCACCACCTCGGCGCGGGCGTGCCGGACCGCGTTGTCGACCAGGTTGGCCAGGATCCGGCGCAGCTCGTCGGGGTCGCCCTCGGTCCACAGCGGGCCGGCCGGCGCGTCGAGGCGCACCGGCGGCGACGGGTACCGGGCGGCCACCGACGCCAGCAGCGCGCCCAGCTCGACCGGGCCGGTGGCCCGCGCCGGCGGGCGCTCGTCGAGGCGGGCCAGCAGCAGCAGGTCGTCGACGAGCCGGCTGAGCCGCTCGGTGTCGGCGAGCAGGTTCGCCGTCACCGCCGTCCAGTCGGTGCGGTCGGCCAGCCGCCGGGCCACCTCCAGCTCCGTACGCATGTTGGTCAGCGGGCTGCGCAGCTCGTGGGCGGCGTCGGCGACGAACGCGCGCTGCCGGTCCCGGGCCGACTCCAGCCGGCCCAGCATCCCGTTGAGGGTGACCGCCAGCCGGTGGATCTCGTCCTGCGACGCCGGTACGGGCAACCGGCCGGCGCCGTCGCGCCCGGTGATCTCCTCCGCGCCCCGGCGCAGCGTCTCCACCGGGCGCAGGGTCGCCCCGACCACCCGCCAGGCCACGGCGGCGAGCACGGCCACCAGCGGCGGGAAGCTCACCAGCAGGATGGTCCGGACGACGTGCGTGCTGTGCCGCGCGTCCGCCAGCGAGCGGGCCACCAGGACGGTGAGCGGGTCGGCGGCGGTGCCGGCCGGTACGGCCACCACCCGGACCGGCCCGGCCAGGTCGATCCGCTCGCCGGAGACCGTCAGCCGCTGCCGCGCGCCGACGTCGATCCGGTCGGCCGGGATCATCGGCACGAGCCGGTCGGCGTCGATCGAGGCCGCCCGCACCCGCCCCCGCGCGTCGACCACCTGCACCCGGACCTGTCCTCCGGCCACCGGCAACGGGTCGGGCAGGGCGTCCTCGGCGGCCAGCAGCGCGACCGCGTCGGCCGTCCGGAACGCCTCGGTGTCGACGGCGCGTTGCAGCGCCCAGCCGAGCACCCCGAGCAGGACCAGCCCGCCCACGGCCAGCCCCACCGAGACGCCGAGCACCCCGACCACCATCAGCCGCCCGCGCAGCCCGAGCGCGGCCCGCAGCCGCCGCGCGCGGAGGGACCGGAGGCGATCCGAGGGGGCCCTGCCGCCGGCCGTCATGTGGCGAGCCGGTAGCCGGCGCCCCGGACCGTCTCCAGGCGTTCGCGGCCGATCTTGCGACGCAGGTATCCGACGTAGACCTCGACCGCGTTGGGCGCGGTCTCGTCGCTGGCGTCCCAGACGTGGTCCAGCAGCTCGATCTTGGAGACGACCTCGCCGGGCCGACGCATCAAGTAGTCCAGCAGCGCGAACTCGCGGGCGGTCAGCGCGATCTCGGCGTCGGCCCGGGTCACCCGCCGCCGGGCCGGGTCGAGCCGCAGGTCGCCGACCGCGAGCACCGTCGGCCGCTCGGGCGCGCCGCGACGCAGCAGGGCCCGCAGCCGGGCCAGCAGCACCACGTACGAGAAGGGCTTGGTGAGGTAGTCGTCGGCCCCGCAGTCCAGCCCGTCGGCCTGGTCGTACTCGCCGTCCTTGGCCGAGAGCATCAGCACCGGCAGCCAGTGCTCCTCGGCGCGCAGCAGGCGGACCAGCTCGTAGCCGGAGAGGCCGGGCAGCATCACGTCGAGGATCATCGCGTCGTACCCGCCGTGCCGGGCCGCGTCGAGCCCCGCCGGGCCGGTCTCCGCCACGTCCACCGCGAAGCCCTCGGCCTGCAGCCCGCGTTGCAGGGCGGACGCCAGCCGCGACTCGTCCTCCACCACCAGCAACCGCACGGCTCAAGGGTGCCACCCGCGCGCCGGTGGCCGTACCGTCGTCCTCAGCACCCTCACAGGGTCGACCGGGCAGGATGTCCACCAGGAGGTGCCACATGTCCGTCCTGAAGAGCCGTCCCGTCCTGCGGTGGCTGGTCCCGGTGACCGCCGTCGCGACCGTCATCGGCGGCGGCGCCGCGCTCGGCACGTTCGCCGCCCAGGCCGAGCCGAGCCTGCCGCCGCGTACCGCCGCCCAACTCCTGGTCGACCTGCAGACCTCCCGGCTGGAAGGGCTCTCCGGCACGGTCGTGCAGCGCGCCGACCTGGGCCTGCCGCCGCTGGCCGGGCTGGCCGGGCTGGCCGGCGGCGACAACCTGACCAGCCTGCTGACCGGCACGCACACGCTGCGGGTCTGGCACTCCGGCCCCGACCGGCAGCGGGTCGCCCTGCTGGACACGCTCGGCGAGCGGGACATCATCCGCAACGGCCGGGACGTCTGGACCTGGGACAGCCGGACCAACTCCGCCACGCACCGCACCCTGCCGACGGGCGACGACGAGACCGCGGCCCCCGAGTTGCCGGCCACGCCGCAGGACGCGGCCGACCGGGCCCTCGCCGCGATCGACCCCAGCACCGAGGTGAGCGTCGGCCGGTCCGCCACGGTCGCCGGGCGAGACGCGTACGAACTGGTGCTCGCGCCCCGCGACGCCGCCTCGCTGGTGCACCAGGTGCGCATCGCCATCGACGCGCGCGAGCACGTGCCGCTGCGCTTCGAGGTGCTCGCCGACGGCAGCGACAAGCCGGCCTTCGAGATGGCCTTCACCCAGGTGTCGTACGCCCGGCCGGACGCCGACCGGTTCACCTTCAACCCGCCGCCCGGGGTGAAGGTCACCGAGGAGACCGTCGGGGACCGCCCGGGCGGCGCGCGCAAGGCGGGCGACGGCGAGCGGCCGGACGTGCGTACCGTCGGCGAGAGCTGGGCCACCGTGGTGGTGGCGCGCCTCGACGGGGCGGGGGCGCGCGGCGGCCGGGAGCGGGCGCCGGCGGCGGGGGCCGGGTCGACCGGCGACGCCGCGGCGCTGCTCGGCGCGCTGCCCGCGGTCAGCGGCGACTGGGGCAAGGGGCGGCTGCTCACCGGAAAGCTGTTCAGCGTGCTGCTCACCGACGACGGCCGGGTGATCGCCGGAGCGGTGACGCCGGAGCGGCTCTACGAGGTCGCCAAGGGCTGAACGAGTCGCACCTGTCCGGGGGTCCGCCGCACGGCGGGCCCCCGATAGTTGTGCGGGGAGGCCACGACACGCCGGCACGAGGGCCACGGCGCGCGGGCGGCGGGTGGGCGGTGGGCGGTGGGCGGTGGGCGGTGGGCGGTGGGCGGTGGGTAGCCGGCCGCGCGACCCGGCCGTGACGTGACCCCGACGCGCTTGGTCCGGGCACGCGGCGCGCGGTATCTTTCTCAGTTCAGGCAACAAAAAGGAACGGCTCTCGAATAGCCGTTCCGAGAGCGATGATAACCAATTGGGAGACGGCTTGTCAAGGCATTCCGACGATTCCGGGGAATTGCGGCCCGACGACGAGATCGGCCGCGAACAGGAATACGTCTCGATGCTCTACCGGCGCCTCGACGGGCTGCGTGAGCAGGCGTCCCGTCGGCTGACCGAGGAGCTGCGCGCGACCGGCGGCACCCTTCAGGCCCGTTCCCAGCGCGACAGCGCGGTGCGGATGTACGCCGAACAGGTCGAGCAGTTCGCCGCCGTGGAGAACGGCCTCTGCTTCGGCCGCCTCGACACCGACGAGGGCGGTCCCCACTACATCGGCCGGATCGGCATCTTCGACACCAGCGGCGACTACGACCCGCTGCTGATGGACTGGCGCGCCCCGGCCGCCCGCGCCTTCTACCTCGCCACGGCCGCCAACCCGCAGGGCGTACGGCGGCGGCGGCACCTGCGCACCCGGGAGCGCAAGGTGGTCGCGCTCAACGACGAGGTGCTGGACCTGGCGACCGCCTCCCCCACCGCGCACGAGGAACTCACCGGCGAGGCCTCGCTGCTCGCCGCGCTCAACGCCGGCCGGACGGGCCGGATGCGCGACATCGTCGAGACCATCCAGGCCGAGCAGGACCGCATCATCCGCGCCGACCTGCCGGGCGTGCTCGTGGTGCAGGGCGGCCCGGGCACCGGCAAGACCGCCGTGGCGCTGCACCGCGCGGCGTACCTGCTCTACACCCACCGGCAGCAGCTCTCCACCCGGGGCGTGCTCCTGGTCGGCCCGAACGCCACGTTCCTGCGCTACATCTCCCAGGTGCTCCCGGCGCTGGCCGAGACGGGCGTGCTGCTGCGTACGCAGGGCGACCTGTTCCCCGGGGTCAGCGCCCGGCGCGCCGAGACCGCCGAGACCGCCGCGCTCAAGGGCCGCGCGGTGATGGCCGACATGCTGGCCGCCGCCGTGCGGGACCGGCAGTGGGTGCCCGACGAGCCGCTGGAGATCGAGCTGCCGCAGCAGGAGGTGCTCCGGCTCGACCCGGCGACCGTCCGCGACGTCCGGGACCGGGCCCGCCGGTCGGGCCGCCCGCACAACCTGGCCCGGGCGCTGTTCGACGTCGAGATCGTCCACGCGCTCGCGGCCCAGGTCGCCGAGCGCATCGGCGCGGACCCGCTCGGCGGGGAGAACCTGCTCGACGAGGCCGACGTCGCCGAGATCCGTCGCGAGCTGCGGGAGGAGCCCGAGGTGCGGGCCGCGCTGGACCAGCTCTGGCCCGTGCTCACCCCGCAGCGCCTGCTCGCCGACCTGTACGCCTCGCCCGACCGCATCGCCGCCGCCGCGCCCATGCTCACCGACGCCGAGCGCGCCCTGCTGCGCCGCGAGCCGGGCGGCTGGACGCCGGCCGACGTGCCGCTGCTCGACGAGGCGGCCGAGCTGCTCGGCGAGGACGAGCGGGCCGCCGCCGCCCGTCGGGAGCGCATCCGGGCCATGCAGCGGGAGTACGCCGAGGGCGTGCTGGAGATCGCCCGGGGCTCCCGCTCGATCGACGTGGAGGACGAGGCCGAGGGCGGCGAGATCCTCGGTGTCACCGACCTGATCGACGCCGACCGGCTGCTGGAACGGCAGGAGGAGGTCGACCGGCTGACCACCGCGCAGCGGGCCGCGGCCGACCGGAGCTGGGCGTTCGGGCACGTGATCGTCGACGAGGCGCAGGAGCTGTCGCCGATGGCGTGGCGGCTGCTGATGCGGCGCTGCCCGAGCCGCTCGATGACCATCGTCGGCGACGTGGCGCAGACGGGGGCGCTGGCCGGCACGCCGTCCTGGGCCGACGCGCTGGAGCCGTACGTGGCGCAGCGCTGGCGGCTGGAGGAGCTGACGGTCAGCTACCGCACCCCGGCCGAGGTCATGGCCGTCGCCGCCGAGGTGCTCGCCGAGATCGACCCGGCGCTGCGCCCGCCCCGCTCCGTACGCTCCAGCGGGGTGCCGCCGTGGGACCGCGCGGTGGCGGCGGAGCGGCTGGCGGCCGAGGTGGTCGAGGCGGCGGCCCGGGAGGCGGCGGGCCTCGCCGACGGCCGGCTCGGGGTGATCGTGCCGGCCGGCCGGGTCGACGCGCTCGGCGGCGCGCTCACCGCCGCCCTGCCCGAGGCGGCCGTCGGCGAGCACCCGGAGCTGGAGAGCCGGGTGGTGGTGCTCACCGTCGCCCAGGCCAAGGGGCTCGAGTTCGACTCGGTCCTGCTGGTCGACCCCGACCGCATCGTCGCCGAGTCCCCGCGGGGCCGCAGCGACCTCTACGTCGCCCTCACCCGCGCCACCCAACGCCTCGGCGTCATCCGCCCCGCCTGACCCCCTCGCCCCGGCGGAGGGTGAAGGGGCGGTCACTCGTCGGTGAAGTCGCCGACCTGGCTGGCGGTGCCGGACTGGTCGCTGGTGGAGCCGCCCGCCGGGGTGCTCATCCCGCCGGTGGTGGCGTCGCCCGTGGTGGTCGGGGCCACCTTGCCGGGGTGCCGCTCCGGCTGCCGGGCCACCCGGCGCACGCTGGCCGGGCCGGCGGTCCCGCCGGTCGTGGTGACCGCGCCCTGCCCGCGGGTGGGGCCGCCGTCGCGCAGCACCTCCGGGTCGACCGGGACGTGGGCGGGGTCGTCCGGGTCCTCGTCCTGGATGACCCGCTGCACGTCGTTGGGGGGCACCGTCACCTCGTCCAGGGCGCCCTCGCCGTACACGCCGCCGGCGATCCGGTCCTCGGCACGGCGGGCCGCGTCCTGTGGCTTGTCGTCCTCGCGCACGTCCATCACCTCGCAGAGAGTGTCGGTCTGCACCGCGTGCCCGACGACCGGCCCGGCAAACCACGCCGCCCCGGCCCGGCCGGTGGCCACGGACAGGCCGGTGGCCAGGCCGGTGGCCACCGACAGGCCGGTGGCCACGGACAGGCCGGGCGGCCACGGACAGGCCGGGCGGCCACGGACAGGCCGGGCGGCCACGGACAGGCCGGTGACGTACCCCGGCCGTGGCGCGCGCCGCACGGCCGGCGGGGGCGACGGGCGGGCGCGGATTTTCCCGGCCGCCTGCGGGTGTTACTGCCCCCGACGGGCCGGGTAGACGGCGGGTGCCCCCGCCATGAACGCGAACCGTGCCGTGGCCGAAACGCGGTAGCGGGGCGAGGGAGTGCAGGTACGACTCATCGCATCCTGAGGAGGACAAGATGAGCACGCAGGCTGCATCCACCAGGCCGATGAACCGCCCGGCGCAGGACGCGCCCAACCGCACCATGCAGGACCGGGCCATCCAGGAGACACCCACCCGGCCGATGCCGATGGTGCACGACGGGCGTCGCGAGGCCATGCAGGCGCCCGGCACGGAGACCAAGCCGTCGCTGCGGACCACCGAGTTCTGGGTCTACATCGCGGCCGTGATCGGCGTGCTGGCCGCCTCGCAGCTGGTCGGGCGGAACTCGGCCGGGGTGGACATCTTCCGGGCCGACAACGCCTGGTTCATGATCACGCTGCTGACCATCGGATACCTGGGTAGCCGTGGTCTGGCCAAGGCCGGCAGCAACTGGCGCAGCGGTGAGGAGCGCAAGGCCCGGCACTGACCCGGGCACCGCGCGCCACAGCGGTTCGGTGGCCTCTCGGGACGACAGTCCCGGGAGGCCACCGTCGCGTGTGGTCCTACTCCTCGAAGCCCCAGTCCTCGGCGAAGTCGCCCTCGACCGCATCCTCGATCATCTCGCCGGCGATCATGCCTCCGGCGAGGCCGAGCGCGGCCCCGGCGACCACGCCGCCCATGCCGGGCCCCCGGCCGTGGCCGTGGCCGTGCCCGCCGAAGCCCTGGGCGCGCAGGCTGCCGTAGCGGGAGGTGGTCTCGCGCAGCCAGCCGTCGACGACCTGCGTCCAGTCGCTGCGGTCGGCGTCGGCGTGCGAGACCCGGTAGAGGCCGAAGACGTCGTGCCCGGCGGTGAGGAACCCGCCGCGCTTGTCGCACTCCAGGATGACCTCGACCCCGTGCGGGCTGGTGACGAAGGTCAGCTCGACCTCGTTGATGGTGCCCGCGTACTGCGGCGAGGCGAAGAACTCGATCTCCTGGTAGAACGGCAGCGTCTGCTGGGTGCCCCGGATGTGGCCGCGTTCGAGGTCGGCGTGCTTGAAGCGGAAACCGAGCCGCTGGAACGCCTCCAGGATCCGCTCGTGCACCGGCAGCGGGTGCACGTTGACCTGGTCCAGGTCGCCCTTGTCGACCGCCCGGGCGATCGCCAGCTCGGTGCGCAGCCCCATCGTCATGCCGCGCAGCCGCTGGCCGTACACGTCGGTGATCGGGGTCTCCCACGGCACCGGGAGCTGGAACGGCAGGGAGAGCTGCTGCTTCGGGGCGAGCTGGAAGGCGCCGCTGACCGGCAGCCGGTGGAACTCCATGACGCCCGCGTACTCGGTGTCGCCGCCCTCGATCTCGACCCGGGTGACCAGGCTGACGACGACCTGCTCGACGTTGGCGGGGGCGTCCCCGCCCAGCAGGTTGACCTGGCCCTCCAGGTTCAGGCCGGGCCGGGTGTTCGGGTTGGTCAGGACGGTGTCGACGCTCGGCCCGCCCACGCCGAACGCGCTCAGCATCTTCTTGAAGACCATCGGAACTCCCGCAGCATGACGCCGTGCTCCGCCCTGGAGCCGGCCCTTGAACTCACCGGGAGGCTAACCGGCAGCGCTGTGAAGTGTCTGTGAAGCGCGCCGGCCCGGGTCGTCACCGCACCTCCACCACGACCAGTTCGCCCACCTGGTCGCCCACCTGGTGACGCGCCGCCACGGGCAGCCCCGCGTCGGTGACCAGCACGTCCGCCTCGGCCAGCGGGGCGATGGTGGCGATGCCGATCGTCTCCCACTTGGTGTGGTCGGCCAGCACCACCAGCCGGCGGGACGCGTCGACCAGACACCGGTTGATCCCGGCCTCCAGCAGGTTCGGCGTGGTGAACCCGGTGCGCGGGCTCATCCCGTGCACGCCGAGGAAGAGCACGTCGACGTTGAGGGACCTGACCGCCGCCTCGGCCACCGGCCCGGTCAGCGCGTCCGAGGGGGTACGGATGCCGCCGGTCAGCACGACGGTCTGGTCCGCGCGGGGGTTCTGGTAGAGGGCGTCGGCGACCGGGATCGAGTTGGTGACCACGGTCAGGCCGCGTACGTCGGCCAGCAGGGTGGCGAGCGCGGCGGTGGTGGTGCCGGCGGAGAGCGCGACGGCCATGCCCGGTTCGACCAGGGCGGCGGCCCGCTCCGCGATCGCCCGCTTCTCGGCCTGTTGCCGGACCGACTTGGCCGCGAAGCCGGGCTCCTCGGCGGAGCCCGGACCGGCCAGCGTCGCCCCACCGTGGACCTTGGCGACCAGGCCCCGCTCGGCCAGCGCCTCCAGGTCGCGCCGGATAGTCATGTCGGAGACGCCGAACCGGCTCACCAGGTGGCTGACCCGCACCCCGCCGTGCTGCCGGATCAGTTCGAGGATCGCGGTCTGCCGCTGTTGGGCCAGCATCCGGATGACCTCCTTCGGGCCGTCACGCTACGGACGTGGGAGCCGCGCCGGCGGCGGGGCCCTCGCGGACGACGGCCACCTCCCCGGCCGGCACGACCAGCTCGCCGTCGCAGGGCCGGCCCGTCAGCAGCTCCACGCCGGTGGCGTCGAGCCGGACGTCGACGTCGGTGTGGTTGATCACGAACAGCCAGCTGCGGTCGCCGGCCCGCCGCCGGACCACCTCCACGTCGACGGGCACCCGCGCGGCCGGACGCGCCCCGGACTCGGCCACCAGCCGGGCGACCAGCGCGTCCGTGGCCGCCGCGTCCAGTCGGGTGCCGACGTACCAGGCCGCGCCCGCGCCGACCGCGTGCCGGGTCAGGGCCGGCACGCCCGGCAGCGGCCCGTCGGCGTACGCGGCGAGAACCTGGGCGCCCTCGGCGTGCAGCCACTCCGTCCACACGTCGGCGGTGGAGCCGTCGTCCAGGGTGACCCGCTCCCCCGCCCGCAGCGGGAAGAACTCCTCGACGCGTACGCCCAGCAGCTCCCGGAACGCCCCCGGGTAGCCGCCGAGGCGGATGTGGTCGTGCTCGTCGACGATGCCGCTGAAGTACGTCACCAGGGCGGTGCCGCCGGCCTCGACGAATCCGCGCAGCGCCTCGGCGTGCGCGTCGCGGACCAGGTAGAGGGTGGGCGCCAGCACCAGCCGGTAGCGGGAGAGGTCGGCCGACGGGTGCACCACGTCGGCGGTGATCCCGGCCCGCCACAGCGCCTCGTGCAGCGCGCCGAGCCGGTCGGCGTACGTGACGTCGACGCTGGGGTGCGAGTCGAGCTCGACGCCCCACCACGCCTCGTAGTCGAACAGGATCGCCACCTCGGCGTCGACCCGGCTGCCGCGCACCTCGGCCAGGGCCGCGAGGTCGGCGCCGAGCCGGCATACCTCACGGAACACCTTGGTGTCGGGGCCGGCGTGCGGCACCAGGGCGGAGTGGAACTTCTCGGCGCCCGCGCGGGAGGCCCGCCACTGGAAGAAGAGCACCCCGTCGGCGCCACGCGCCACGTGCGCCAGGCTGTTGCGGCGCAACTGCCCGGGGGTCTTGGCGACGTTGCGCGGCTGCCAGTTGACGGCGCTCGTGGAGTGCTCCATCAGCAGCCACGGCGCGCCGCCGGCGATCCCGCGGGTGTGGTCGGCGGCGAGGGCGAGGCCGACGTGGGCACGCGGGTCGGCGGCGGTCAGGTAGTGGTCGTTGGCGACCACGTCCACGTCGGACGCCCAGGAGTGGTAGTCCAGGTACTTGATTCCGGTGCCGATCATGAAGTTCGTGGTGACCGGCTGGCGGACCAGGCGGTCCAGCGCCTCGCGTTCGGCGCGCAGCTGGGCCCGCTGCTCGTCGGAGGAGAAGCGCAGGAAGTCCAGCTGCTGGGTGGGGTTGGCGAAGGTCGGCGCGGCGCGCGGCGGGTTGATCTCGGCCCAGTCGCCGTAGCGCTGGCTCCAGAACGTGGTGCCCCAGGCGTCGTTGAGCGCGTCCAGGTCGCCGTGGCGCCCGCGCAGCCAGCGGCGGAACGCCGCCGCGCTGACGTCGCAGTAGCAGTGCACGTTGTGGCAGCCCAGCTCGTTGGAGACGTGCCACATCACCACGGCGGGATGCTCGGCGTACCGGGTGGCGACGGCCTCGACCAGGGCCAGCGACCGTTCGCGGAACACCGGCGAGCTGGGGCAGTACGCCTGCCGCCCGCCCGGCCACAGGATCGCGCCGTCGGCGCGCCGGGGCAGCGTCTCCGGGTGCCGGTGCGCCAGCCAGGGCGGCGGGCTGGCGGTGGCGGTGGCCAGGTCGACCGCGATGCCGCCCGCGTGCAGCACGTCGAGCGCCCGGTCGAGCCAGCCGAACTCGTACGCGTCGGGCTCGGGTTCGAGCAGCGCCCAGGAGAAGATGCCGACCGAGACCAGGTTGACCCCGGCCCGGCGCATCAGCTCGACGTCCTCGGCCCAGGTCGACTCGGGCCACTGCTCGGGGTTGTAGTCGGCACCGAACCAGATCCGCTCGCCCTGCCATCGCCGCATGGATGCAGAGCGTGCCCGGCGAGGGCGGCCAAGTCAACACGTTCCAACATCGATCATCTTTACAACGTTTACCGGCCAACTGCCTTGTCGCGGCTGGATTGCCGCGCCGATGCCGCCCCCTTGACAGCGCCCGGAGGACGAGTAGCTTGAGGCGCCACTGGCAATTCGTGTTCGCGAATGTGGGTTCGCGATGGATCCGGATGTGTGATCACGGTTGCTGGGACACCGCCCTCACCGGCCCTCGGGCACACCTCTTCATCCGCAGGAGGCACCATGTCCCGTCCCCGCACCCAGGCCGAATACCTGGCCCGGCTCGTACCCCCCTCCGTCGCCGGCCTCCACCGTCGGTCGCTGCTGGCCGGCGCCGCCGGCACCGGCGCGCTGCTCGGCACGGGCCTGCTCGCCGGCTGCGGCGGCTCCGACTCCGGCGGGTCGGACGCCAAGACGGTGTCGCTGGGCTCGAACCAGTCCGACCCGAAGCCCAAGGAGGTGGTCGCGAAGGTCATGGACGGGTTCCAGACCTCGTCCGGCCTTCGGGTCGCCGTCAACACCGTCGACCACAACACGTTCCAGGAGAACATCAACAACTACCTGCAGGGCAAGCCCGACGACGTGTTCATGTGGTTCGCCGGCTACCGGATGCGGTTCTTCGCCGCCCGCGGCCTCGCCGGCGACCTCAGCGACGTGTGGGGAAAGCTCTCCGGCTTCTCGGACGCCTTCAGGAAGGCCTCCACCGGCGACGACGGCAAGCAGTACTTCGTGCCGTCGTCGTACTACCCGTGGGCCGTCTTCTACCGCAAGTCGGTCTGGCAGCAGAACGGCTACCAGGTGCCGAAGACGCTCGACGAGATGACCGCCCTCGCCGGGGAGATGAAGAAGGACGGTCTCGTCCCCATCGCCTTCGCCGACAAGGACGGCTGGCCGGCGATGGGCACCTTCGACATCCTCAACCTGCGGATCAACGGCTACCAGTTCCACGTCGACCTGATGGCCGGCAAGGAGTCCTGGACCTCCGACCGGGTCAGGAAGGTCTTCGACACCTGGCGCGGGCTGCTGCCGCTGCACCAGCCGGACAGCCTCGGCCGGACCTGGCAGGAGGCCGCCCAGTCGTTGCAGCAGAAGAAGAGCGGCATGTACCTGCTCGGCCTCTTCCTCGGCCAGCAGTTCAACAACGACGAGCTCGACGACCTGGACTTCTTCACCTTCCCCGAGATCGACCCGGCGATCGGGGCGAAGGCCTTGGACGCGCCCATCGACGGCTACATGATGGCCCGCAAGCCGAAGCAGGAGGCCAACGCCAGGAAGCTGCTGGAGTACGTCGGCTCGAAGGCTGCCGCGGACATCACCGTGAAGAACGACCCGAGCACCCTGGTCGCCAACACCCAGGCCGACACCAGCGGCTACAACGCGTTGCAGCGCAAGGCCGCCGAGCTGGTCGGCTCGGCCACCGAGATCGCCCAGTTCCTCGACCGCGACACCCGCCCGGACTTCGCCTCGACGGTGATCATCCCGGCGCTGCAGCAGTTCATCAAGGACCCGAAGGACATCGACGGGTTGACGTCCAGCATCGAGAACCAGAAGAAGTCGATCTTCACCGACTGACGGCGAGAGGGGAAGGACACCGTGTCCGACCTGCCCCTGATCCAGGCGGATCGCGCCGTGCCGTCGCCGGCCGCGACCACCACCGCCACGGGTGGTCGCGGCCGCCGGCTACGGCTGTTGTCCCGCACCGACCGCGTGGTCGTCACGCTCATGGTGCTCGTACCGCTGCTGCTCGTCGTCGGTCTGGTCTGGCTGCCGGCGGTGGCCACGGTGGCGCTCTCCGGCACCGACTGGGACGGCATCGGCCCGCTGGGCGACATCGAGTGGGTCGGCGCACGCAACTACACCGACGTGGTCCAGAACTACCCGCCGTTCATGCCGGCCGTGCGGAACAACATGCTCTGGCTGGCGGCGCTGTTCGTGGTGGCCACCCCGTTCGGCATGTTCCTGGCCGTCCTGCTCGACAAGGAGCTGCGGGCGACCAGGTTCTACCAGACCGCGCTCTACCTGCCGGTGGTGCTCTCCCTGGCACTGATCGGCTTCGTCTGGCAGCTGCTCTACTCCCGCGACCAGGGCCTGGTCAACGCGGTCCTCGGCACCGACGTCGACTGGTACGGCGACCCGGACGTCAACATCTGGGCCGTGCTGCTGGCCGCCGGCTGGCGGCACGTCGGTTACGTCATGCTGCTCTACCTGGCCGGGCTGAAGGGCGTCGACCCGTCGCTGCGGGAGGCGTCCGCCGTGGACGGCGCGTCGGAGAGCCGCACCTTCTTCTCGGTGATCTTTCCGGTCATGCGGCCGATCAACATCATCGTGCTGGTCGTGACGGTGATCGAGTCGCTGCGCGCGTTCGACCTGGTCTGGGTGGTCAACAAGGGCCGCAACGGCCTGGAGCTGCTCTCCGCGCTGGTCACCCAGAACGTGGTGGGCGAGGCGAGCCGGATCGGGTTCGGCTCGGCGTTGGCGACGATCATGCTGGTCGTCTCGCTGGTCTTCATCACCGTCTACCTGGTGACCGTCATGCGGGAGGGACGCCGATGACCGCCATGACCGTGGGCCCGCGGGCCGGGGCGACGCCCGCCACCGCCCGCCGTCGACCGCCGCGCCCGCAGCGGGTCGTGCTGCACGTGTTCCTCGCGGCGGTGGCGGTCGGCTGGCTCTTCCCGATCCTCTGGGCCGTGCTGACCTCCCTGCGCTCCTACGAGTACACCGCGACCCACGGCTACGTCTCGCTCGGCGGGTGGACCCTCGACAACTACGTCACCGCCTGGCGGACGGCGGAGTTCGGCAAGCGCTTCCTCAACTCCGCGTACATCACCGTGCCGGCGGTGCTGCTGACGCTCTTCCTCGCCTCGTGCGTCGCGTTCGTCATCGCGCGGTTCAGCTGGAAGACCAACATCGTCCTGCTCGGCCTGTTCACCGCGGCGAACCTGCTGCCGCAGCAGGCCCTGCTGATCCCGCTGTTCCGGCTGTTCACGCAGGTGCCGCTGCCGGCGTTCATGAGCGACTCCGAAGTGCTCTACGACAGCTACTGGGGCCTGATCCTGGTCAACGTGGCCTTCCAGTGCGGCTTCTGCGTCTTCGTGCTCAGCAACTACATGAAGGCGCTGCCGCGCGACCTCTACGAGGCGGCGATGGTCGACGGGGCGAGCGTGTGGCGGCAGTACTGGCAGGTGACCATGCCGCTGTGCCGGCCGGCCCTGGCGGCGCTGGCCACGCTGGAGGTGACCTGGATCTACAACGAGTTCTTCTGGGCCACCGTGCTGATGCGCACCGGCGACAAGTTCCCCGTGACCAGCTCGCTGAACAACCTGCGCGGCGAGTTCTTCACCGACAACAACCTGGTCTCGGCCGGCTCGGTGCTGGTCGCGATCCCGACCCTGGTGATCTTCTTCCTGTTGCAGAAGCAGTTCGTCCGGGGCCTGACCCTGGGAGCGTCCAAGGGATGAGCGTCGTCCACCTGCGCCGCGCGCGGACCAGCCTGGTGCTCGACGCGCGCGGCCCGGCGCTGCCCCGGGTGACGCACTGGGGCGCCGACCTCGGCCCGGTACCGCCCGGCGACCTGCCCGCACTCGTCGACGCCACCGTCGCGCCGGTCGTGCCGAGCAGCTTCGACGCCCCGACCGTGCTCTCCCTGCTGCCCGAGGCGTCGGCCGGCTGGAGCGGCCGGCCGGCGCTGGCCGGGCACCGCGACCGCGCCGCCTGGTCCACCGCCTTCCGCCTCGACTCCCTCGACGTCGGCGACGACGATCCGGCCGCGCCGGCCCGGGTCACCGTCCGGGCGTCCGACGCCGACGCCGGGCTGTCGCTGACCGTCGAGGTCACCCTCGACCCGACCGGGCTGGTGCTGCTGCGGCACCGGCTGCGCAACGACGGCGCCACCGCGTACGAGCTGCGCGAGCTGACCCCGGTGCTGCCGGTGCCGGCGGTCGCCACCGAGCTGCTCGACCTGACCGGCCGGTGGTGCCGGGAACGGTCGCCGCAGCGGCACCCGTGGCCGATGGGCGCGTGGGTGCGGGAGGGCCGGCACGGCCGCACCGGGCACGACGCGACCCTGCTGCTGGTCGCCGGCACGGCCGGGTTCGGCTTCGGGCACGGCGAGGTGTGGGCGGTGCACACCGCGTGGAGCGGCGACCACGTGACCTTCGCCGAGCGCCGGCCGACGGGCGAGGCCACACTCGGCGGCGGCGAACTGCTCGCCCCCGGCGAGGTGCTGCTCGCCCCCGGCGCGGAGTACGCGACCCCGCTGCTGTACGCGGTCTTCTCCGACGTCGGGCTGGACGGGCTCAGCGACGTACTGCACACCCACCTGCGCGCCCGGCCGCAGCACCCGGCCACCCCGCGCCCCGTCACCCTCAACGTCTGGGAGGCGGTCTACTTCGACCACGACCTGGACCGGCTCCGCGCCCTCGCCGACCACGCGGCGGAGGTCGGCGTGGAACGCTTCGTGCTCGACGACGGGTGGTTCCGGGGCCGCCGCCACGACCTCGCCGGCCTCGGCGACTGGTACGTCGACGACGCGGTCTGGCCGGACGGCCTGCATCCGCTCATCGACCACGTACGCGGGCACGGCATGCAGTTCGGGCTCTGGGTCGAACCGGAGATGGTCAATCCCGACTCGGAGTTGTTCCGTGCCCACCCCGAGTGGGTGCTCGCGGCGCCCGGCCGACTGCCGCCGGAGTGGCGGCACCAGCAGGTGCTCGACGTGGCGCACCCGGCCGCGTACGCCTATCTGCTGGAGCGGCTCGACGACCTGCTCACCACGCATCCCGGCATCGGCTACCTCAAGTGGGACCACAACCGGGACCTCACCGAGGCGGGCCACCACGGCCGGCCCGGCGTGCACGAGCAGACCCTCGCCGTCTACCGGCTCCTCGACGAGTTGCGCCGCCGCCACCCGGGCGTGGAGGTCGAGAGCTGCGCGTCCGGCGGCGCCCGGGTGGACCTGGAGATCCTGCGGCGCACCGACCGGGTCTGGGCCAGCGACTGCAACGACGCCCTGGAGCGGCTGGCGATCCAGCGCTGGACCGGCCTGCTGCTGCCGCCGGAGCTGGTCGGCAGCCACATCGGCCCCGAGCGCTCGCACACCACCCACCGGGTGCACGACCTGGGCTTCCGGGCGACCACCGCGCTCTTCGGCCACCACGGCATCGAGTGGGACATCGGCGCTATCGGCTTCGCGCAGCGCCGCGAACTGGCCGCCTGGGTGGCGCTGCACAAGCGGCTCCGCCCGCTGCTGCACGCCGGCCGGGTGGTCCGGGTCGACCACCCTGACCCGGCCGTCTGGGCGCACGGCGTGGTCGCCCACGACGGTTCCCACGCGGTGTACGCCGTGACCCGGCTGGCCACGTCGGTGGCCCAGGTGCCCGGGCCGGTCCGGCTCCCCGGCCTCGACCCCCGCCGGCGGTACGCGGTGCGCCCCGTCCCGGGCGTGCCGGAGCCCGCGACCCTCCAGCTCACCGAGCCGGGCTGGCTGGCCGACGGCGGGGTGACGCTCGGCGGCGCGGTGCTGGCGACCGTCGGGCTCCAGGTGCCGGCGCTGCACCCCGAGCAGTCCGTGCTGCTCGAACTCACCGCCGCCGACGAGTGACGCGGACGGCGGACGGCGGCGGGAAATTCCTCGCGCCAAGCAGCGCATCCGCGATTCGCGGGTCTCGTTCCGGATGCCCGAGCCGGCCGACCGGGAGGCGCGGTTGGCCGCCGTGCGGCACGTGCTCTACCTGATCTTCACCGAGGGGCACACCGCCAGCCTGGGCGCCGACCTGCGCCGGGTGGACCTGTCGGAGGAGGTGATCCGGCTGACCCGGGCCCTGCGCGCCCGCCTGCCCCATGACGCCGAGGTCGCCGGGCTGCTCGCGCTGATGCTGCTCACCGACGCCCGCGCCGCCGCCCGGACCGGGCCCTCGGGCGAGCTGATCTCCCTGGCCGACCAGGACCGCAGCCGCTGGGACGCGGCGGCGATCGCCGAGGGCGTCGCCCTGGTCACCTGGGCGCTGCCGCGCGGGCCGGTCGGGCCGTACCAGCTCCAGGCGGCCATCGCCGCGCTGCACGACGAGGCGCCCAGCACCGCGCAAACCGACTGGTCGCAGATCCTCGCCCTGTACGAGGTGCTGGAACGATCCTCCGGCAACCCCGTCGTCTCCCTCAACCGGGCGGTGGCGACCGCGATGGTGCACGGCCCGGCCGCCGGCCTGGCGGCGCTCGACGCGCTGGACGCCGATCCCCGGCTCGCGGGGCACCACCGGCTGCCCGCTGCCCGGGCGCACCTGCACGAGATGGCCGGCGACCGGGAACGGGCGGTGGCCGCGTACCGGGCCGCCGCCGCCCTGACCACGAGCCTGCCGGAGCAGCGGTACCTGACGATGCGCGCCGCCCGCCTCGCCGCCGCCCCGACCGCACGCTGACGCGGCACGGCGGCGCGCGCCGCCGGTGGCCGGGCCGGCGCGGGCCCGGCCACCGACGGCGCCCCTCGCCCTCAGCGCGCGGCGCAGGTCACCGCGGGCGTGGCGTTGGTGCCGTTCCAGCTAGCGATGAAGCCGAAGCTGGTGCTGGCCCCGGCGCCCAGCCGACCGTTCCAGTCGACGTTGCGCGCGGTGTACGACGATCCGCTGCCGCTCACCGTGGCGTTCCACGCCTGGCTGACCGACTGGCCGTTCGCGAAGGTCCACGTCGTCGTCCAGCCGGTGATCGCGGCGGAGCCGGCGGTCACCTTCACCTCGCCCTGGAAGCCGCCCTGCCACTGGTTGACCACCGTGTACGTCGCGGTGCACCCGCCCGGCGGCGGCGTGGTCGGTGGCGGCGTGGTGGGCGGCGGCGTGGTGGGCGGCGGAGTCGTCGGCGGGGTGCTGCCGAAGACGGTCGCCTCCCTCGCGGTCGCCCTGATGCCGTTGGCGCCGTTGAAGATCCGCTGACCCCAGGTGGTCAGCCTGGCGGGGTCGAAGTTGGTGACCATGTCGAGGTATTCGACGCCACCGCCGTTGCCGCTCCACGACCAGCCCAGGTAGCCGATCCCGTTGGCCTGCGCGTACGACAGGATGGCGTCCTCGTCGGGGTTGCCGTCGGAGTGGTCGAAGCCGAACTCGCCGACCACGATCGGCAGTCTGGCGGCGCGGAACCGGCCCAGGTAGTCGCTGACCTCGGCGGCGGTGTCGAAGACGCCGTACATGTGGATGGAGAACACGGTGTTGCGGTCGGGGTCGGCGGCGAACACCGAGGCGGCGTTGTCGCGCATGGTGAACGACCAGTCCTGGCCCCAGTTGGGCGCGTCCACCATGATCGTGTGGTCCAGCCCGGCGGCGCGCAGCCGCTTCACGGCGTTCGAGGTGTCGGTGGCCCAGGTGCCGTAGCCCTGGTTGCCGTACGGCTCGTTGCCGATGTTGACGATGACGTACTTCTCCTGGCCGGCGAGGGCGGCGGAGACGCTCAGCCAGTAGTCGACGGCCTGGTCCAGGGTGGCCGCCCCGCTCTGCTCGCCGTAGCCGGTGGTGTCGTGCACCTCCAGCACGCAGATCAGCCGGTTGGCCTTGCACAGGGAGACGACGTTGGCGACGTCGGCGGTGTCGTTCTTCGCCCATCGCTGGCCGCTGGCCAGCACCACCCGCACGGCGTTCGCGCCGAGCGCCTTGATGTCGGCGAAGGAACCGGTCTGCTGCTGGTACCAGGTGTGCGCGTGGTTGACGCCGCGCATGACGAACTCGTTGCCGTTGGCGTCGTAGAGCCTGCCGTCGGCGACGGAGAAGCCGGTCGCGGCCCGCGCGGGCTGCCCGAACGCCAGCACGGCGACCAGCAGCGCGAGCAGGGCCGCACCGGCGGCGGAGAGTCGTTTCTTCATGGCCTTCCTCAAGGGAGGACCCCCGCTGCCCAGGAGGGGGTGGGACGTCACAGGGGGATGGCGGCTGCAGCCCGACAGCCGCCGCCCGGCTCTCGGCCGCGCACGGATCAGCGTAGGCCGATCCTTCCGGCCACGCAATGAACCGGTTAAGGAGCGTGGGCGGGGACCCCGGACGGGATGGTTGACCCGCCCCGGTCGGGGTATCCGGGGATGATCCGCCCAGGTCGGAAGGAGCGCCATGGTCAAGGTCGGTTACACCCTGATGTGTGAGCAGGCCGGCCCCAAGCAGCTGGTCGACTACGCGGTGCGGGCGGAGGCGGCCGGCTTCGACCAGCTCGTCGTCTCCGACCACTACTACCCCTGGCTCGACTCGCAGGGCCACTCCCCGTACGCCTGGTCGGTGCTCGGCGCCGTCGCGCACGCCACCGGCCGGGCGGAGCTGATGTCCTTCGTGACGTGCCCGATCCGCCGCTACCACCCGGCGGTGGTGGCGCAGAAGGCCAGCACCGTCGGGGTCCTCTCCGACGGCCGGTTCACCCTCGGCCTGGGCGCGGGCGAGAACCTCAACGAGCACGTGGTGGGCGGCTGGCCGCACGTGCAGCAGCGGCACGAGATGTTCGAGGAGGCGCTCCAGATCATCCGGCCCCTGCTCAACGGGGAGACCTTGACCTTCTCCGGCAACCACTACGACGTGCCCGACGCGTACGTCTGGGACCGCCCGGAACGCCCGGTGCCGGTGGCCGTGGCCGCCTCCGGCCGGCAGTCGGCCACCCTCGCGGCCGAGTACGGCGACGGCATCGTCGCCACCGAACCGGACCCGCACATCATCGAGATGTACGACGACGCGGGCGGCGCCGGAAAGCCCCGCTACGGGCAGGTGGCCATCTGCTACGGCCGGGACGAGGCGGAGTGCCGCAAGATCGTGCACGACCAGTTCCGCTGGTTCGGGATGGGCTGGAAGGTCAACGCGGACCTGCCCGGGCCGGAGTCGTTCGCCGCCGCCACCCAGTTCGTCCGCGAGGAGGACGTGGCCGAGGGGATCTCCTGCGGGCCCGACGTGGACCGCCACGTCGAGGCGTTCAAGAAGTTCGTCGACGCGGGCTTCACCCACGTGGCGATCGTGCAGGTCGGCGGCGAGACGCAGCCGATGTTCCTGGAGTGGGCGCAGGAGCAGCTGCTGCCACGGCTGCGCGAGCTGTGAGGACCTCGCCGACCCGGCGGCCCCGGCCGACCCCGCCCGGCAGGTTCGGCCCGGCCGAGCTGCGCCTCGCGCTGGCCGCGCCCCGCCCGGCCGCCGGCCTGACCAGCGAGTGGCGGCTCGTCGACGGGCTCCGTACGCACACCCGCCGCACGGCCGACCCGGGCACCGGCGGCACGCCGGTCGTCCTGGTGCACGGGCTGGCGGTGTCGCACCGCTACCTGACCCCGCTCGCCCTGGCGCTGGCCGACACCCACCCCGTGTACGCGCCGGACCTGCCCGGCTTCGGGCTCACCGAGCGCCCCGGCACGGCGTACGACGTGCTCCGGCACGCCGACCACCTGGCCGCCTGGCTCGCCGCGTACCGGATGCCGCCGGCCTGCCTGGTCGGGCACTCGTTCGGCGCGGAGGTCGTGGCGGCGCTGGCCGCGCGGCACCCCGACGCGGTCCGGGCCGTGGTGCTCGCGGGGCCGACCAGCGACCCGGCCGCCCGCTCCCGGCGCGGGCAGTTCGGGCGCTGGCTGGTGGACACGCTGCGCGAGGCGCCGTTGCAGGCGCCGATCCTGCTCCGCGACGTCGTCGACGCCCGCCCCTGGCGGGTGCATGCCACGCTGTCGCACTCGGTACGCAACGGCGTCGAGGCGGACCTGGTCCGGATCGCCGCGCCCACGCTCGTGGTCACCGGCTCCCGCGACCCGGTAGTACCGGCGTCCTGGCGCTCGCAGGTGACCCGACTGGTGCCGCGGGCCCGCGCGGTGACCGTGCCGGGCGCCGCGCACAACGTCGCCACCACCGCACCGGCGCAGGTCGCCGACGCGATCCGTGCCCTTCTCGCCCCGTCGCTGACGAACAGGTGATCACATGCGCATCGGCAACACGGAGATCCGACCCGCCGGCGGCGGCCTCGGCTGCCTCCTGATGATCCTCTTCTCGATCGTCGCCTCGGTCGTCCTGACCGTCCTGCTCAACCTGCTCCTGTAACCACCGCCCGCCGATCCCACCCCGCCCTCTGTGGCCCCACCGCGCGCTCGCGGTCACCGCACGAGACCTTGGTAGGACCGGGCCCCGGGCCGACGACCGGGCTCAGGCCGGGTCGAGGGCCAGGTCTGCGACGACCGGGTAGTGGTCGGAGGCGTACTCGGCGTCGCCGCCCCGCACCACCCGGCAGTCTCGCACCCGCGCCGCGAGCGGCGCGGTGCCGAGCAGGTAGTCCAGCCGCATTCCGGAGAACTCCGCCCCGCCGCCGTGCCGGGTCGGCGCGGTCAGGCCGGCGTCGGGGGTGCCGGCCGCCGCGTACAGGTCGACCAGGCCGGCGGCGAGCAGCCGGGCCACCGCGCGGGTGTCCACCGTCCGCCCGTCCCGGCGCAGGTGACGACGACGGTACGCGGCGGGGAGCCGGGCGATCCGGTCGGTGTGGTCGGCGACCGGGTCGAGGGTGTTCAGGTCCCCGGCCAGCAGCCCCAGCTCGCCCGGCGCGCGGCGCAGCGCGGCGGCGACCCAGCCCGCCTCGACGCGCCGCCGCAGGCCCGAGTACGGGTCCAGGTGGACGCTCAGCACGGTCAGCGGGCCGGCGTCGGTCGGCACGGTGACCCGTTGCGCGGCGTGGTGGAACGGCCGGCGCACCCGGGCGGCGGCGAGGGCGCGCAGCGGCGGTCGGAGCAGCACCGCCACCGGCTGCCCGAGGCAGGACCGGGCCAGGTGGGCGGTCATCCCCACCCGGCCCGCGAAGTCCGCGAGCGTGTCGCCCGAGTCGAAGTTCCGCAACTCCTGCAGGGCCAGCACGTCGGGCCGCTGCTCGGCGACGACCCGCACCAGCCGGTCGCGGCGGTCGGCGCCGCCGGAGTCCCGCCCGCCGGTCCGGATGTTCCAGGTCATCACCCGCAGCATCGCCGGCGTCAGTCCACCCGGGCGGCCTTGGCCAGCTCGTCGTCCAGGGTGTGCACGTCCTCGGACTCGATGCTGGGCCGGTTTCCCTCCCGCAGGTCCTCGTTGGGGCGGACCACCCAGTAGAGCAGCCCGACCCAGAGGGCGGTGAGGATGATCGCGCCCATGAAGTCGGTCGGGTGGTGCATCCCCCGGTACATGCGGGAGATCGCCACGCCGGTCGGCATCACCACCGCCAGCGCCACGAAGACCCACCGCCACCACCGGTCCGTACGCGGAAAGACGATCACCGCGATGGCCACCCAGACGCAGAGGGTGGCGGCGATGTGGCCGGACGGGAACGAGGAGGTCGGCATCGGGCCGTCGAGGTTGCCCACCGGCGGCCGCGGCCGGTCGACGGCCGCCGCGGCGGCGAGGAAGAGGCTCAGCTCGCCGAACATGGTCAACGCCACGAACAGCACCGGCCGCCAGCGCCGCCACACGGCCAGCACGAGCGGGCAGAAGACCAGCGAGATGAGCAGGATCGCGTGGGTGTCGCCGACCTTGCTCCACCAGTAGCTGAAGTCGTCCCTGCCCGGGGTGCGGTGCTCGGCGAACCACCGTGGCACGTCGGTGTCGAGGGTGGCGAAGAAGGTGCCGCCGGCGTGGTAGCTGACGAACATGCCGAAGCCGTACAGCGCGCCGAGGACGAGCACCCAGCCGACGACCAGCTCGAACACGGCGGCCCGGGGGTGCGGCAGCAGGTGCGCCTCGTCGGGGGCGGGCGCCACGTCGTGCGCGGCCTCCGGTTCCAGTCCCTCGGTCAGCGCCGGCACCGGCCGGCCCCGCTCCAGCCGCCACAGCCGGAAGGCGTACGCGGTGACGCCGAGCCAGGCGGCGCCGAGCAGCCAGGCCCCGACCACGTCGGAGAGGAAGTGCACGCCCAGCGCGATCCGGGTCAGGCCGATCAGGAACACGACGGTGGCGACCAGGGCGATCGCGGGCTTGCGCCAGCGACGCGACATGGCCGGCAGGAAGACCAGCAGCAGCGCCCCGTACGCGACCATCGAACCGAGGGCGTGCCCGCTGGGGAAGCTGTCCCCCGCGTAGCTGCCGATCGGCACGTCCACCTCGGGGCGCAGCCGGTCGACGAGCGTCTTGAGCGCCGGGTCGAGGATCAGCGCGCCGAGACCGGTGACGATGAGGAACACCGCGAGCCGGCCCTGCCGCCGGATCAGCAGGCCGACCACCGCGACCGACACCAGCCAGATGATGACCGCCCGGCCGCCCAGGTCGGTGAGCGCGTTGAGCACGGTCACCAGCGGCCCGTGCGGCGCGACCAGGTCGTTGAGCCAGGCGGCCACGCCGTGGTCGACGTCGTAGAGCGGGGTCCACCTGGTCCGGACCAGGACGAGGAGCACCCCGAAACCGACCCCGGCGCCCAGTACGACCGCCAGGCCGGCGAGCGTCCGTTCGGTGAAGTGACCCAGGGGTCGTCGCAACGCCTCTTTGACCGCGCCCACGGCAGCCTCCCTCTCGCCTCTGGCGTGCCGCAGTACCCGATCGACGCTCCGCGTACACCGGGGGGTGTCCGAAGCGGACTACAGCGACGTCATCTCGCCGGTGTCGTGGATGCCCTCGCGCTCGGTCTCGGGTTCCCAGAGGTCGGGTTGGGCGGGCTCGCGTACGCCGATGCGCAGCGCCTCCAGCTGGGCGGCGAAGGACAGGCCGCCGAAGAGCGCCATGCCGGTCAGGTTGGCCCAGAGCAGCAACGCCATCATCCCGGTCAGCGCGCCGTACGTCTGGCCGAACCCGTCGCTGAACCGCACGTACGCGGCGAGCAGCAGGCTGGCCAGCCACCACAGCGCGGTGGCGATCCCGGCGCCGAAGAACAGCCAGGACAGGCCGGGCTGGTTGCGGCGGGGCGCGTGCCGGAACAGCACCGCGACGGCGAGGACGGTCAGCCCCAGGCTGAGCGGCCAGCGCACTGCGTCCCAGACGCCGTTGGCGAGCTCGCCCCAGGCGTAGTGCCGCTGCACCGAGTCGCCCATCGGGCCGCCGCCGACGAGGATCAGGAACCCGGTCAGCGCCGGTACGCCGGCCGTGAGGGCGAGGACGGCGGCGCGGACGTACTTCCACAGCGCCGGGCGGTCCCGCTCCACGCCGTAGATCCGGTTGGCCCCGCGCTCGATCTGCGCCATGGTGCTGGTGAGCGCGACCAGGCCGGTGATCATGCCGAGGCCGAGCGCCAGCTCGCCGGCGCGTTCGGTGCGGTCGCCCTCGCCGAGCAGCTCGGCCACCACCGGCTCGCTCGCGCCGGGGGTGAGCGCGAGCACCGTGTCGGCGACGACCTGGCCGCCCTCCTCCACGCCGAGTTCGCTGATCAGGCCGGTCAGCGCGATCATGAACGGCACCACCGCGAGGCAGAGTTGCAGGGCGAGGGCGCGCGAGTGGCTGAACCCGTCGCCGTAGCGGAACCGGATGAACGCGTCCCGCAGCAGGTGCCAGCCGCCGTGGCGGCGCAGCGTGTGCCAGGCGTCGTCGGCGTTGAGCTCCTCGTCGGGCATCAGCCGGGTCTCCGGCACCATCCGGGTGCTACTCACGGCGCGCCTCTTCGATGAGCTGCTCGCCCCGCTCCCCCGCCGCCTGCGCGTCGTCGGCCAGGTCGGGGGCCTGCTCGGGCTGCGGCACGCAGAGCCACAGGGCCCGCCGCCGGATCTCGGCCTTCAGGGTGCGGCCGGGCTCGATGAGGTCGCCGTCCAGCTCGCGGGGCTGGGCCCGGTTGCTGGTGATCTCCACGCGCCTGCCCCGGAAGACCTCCATCCGGGGGACGCGGTCCTGCTTGCGTACGACCGCCCAGCCGAGCGCCAGCCAGTGCCGCAGCGTACGCGGAGTGAGCACCGCGACGTCGAGGTAGCCGTCGTCGGGCTCGGCCTCGGTGAGCAGGCGTACGCCGCCCTGGAGGCGCCCGACGTTGGCGACCAGTACCGAGCGGGCCCGCCGACGGATCGGCTGCTGGTCGTCGATGCGGATGGAGACCTTCATCGGCCGGTCGCGCAGGTGCCGGGCGGCCCCCACGACGTACGCCGGCCAGCCGATCCGCTTCTTCGTGGTCTCCGAGGTGTCGGCGAGCATCTGGGCGTCGAAGCCCATGCCGGCCATCACGGTGAAGTAGTGGTCCTCGACCGCGCCGACGTCGAGCAGCCGGCGGCCGCGCTCGACGGCTACCTCCAGCCCGGCGGCCAGGTCGTTCGAGAGGCCCAGGTTGGCCGCGAGCAGGTTGCCGGTGCCCTGGGGCAGCACGGCGAGCGCCACGTCGGTGCCGACGAGGCCGCTGACGCAGGACATCACGGTGCCGTCGCCGCCGCAGGCGAAGACCACGTCCACGCCGGCCTCGACCGCCTTCTCGGTCTGGCCGCGGCCCGGGTCCTCGACCGTGGTCTCGAACCACAGCGGCTCCGGCCATCCGGCGGCGGCGAGGGCGTCGTGGACCGTTCGTCGCAGCTCGTCGAGGTCGGCCACCTTCACCGGGTTGACCACCACGGCGGAGCGCAGGCCGCCCTCGTGCGCCGCGCTCCTGTCCTGTCCAGCATCCACGGCGCCAGTGTGCAGCAGAACCGCCCCGGCAGCGACCCGACGGAGCGGTGACGTTACGCGCACCGAAAACGGGTTTGCCGGCCCGGCGCCGTTCCCACCCCTGGCCCGTCGCCGGCCTCCCGTCGCCGGCCTGTGGTGCCGACTCCCCGTCGATCACGATGTTGACGCCCTCCCCGTCGATCATGAGGTCGACGGCGGTTGTCGGGATCGATCCGACCGGCCGACCTCATGACCAACGGAGTGCGGGTCAGGCTGCGGGATGGAGGGCGGTCTCCACGCGGCGGCGCAGGTCGTCCAGGTCGGCGCCGGCCTCGGTGAGCACCAGCGCGCCGAGGCCCTGCCCCTCGCGCAGCACGCCGAGCAGGATGTGCTCGGTGCCGATGTGGCGGTGGCGCAGCCGCAGCGCCTCCCGCAGGGCCAACTCCAGGCTCTTCTTGGCGCGCGGGGAGAAGGGCCCGCCCGCGTACCGTCGGCGACCCCAGCGGCGGCGCGGCGGCGGCGCGGCCTCGCGCAGCGCGTCGGGGCCGAAGGACTCCTCGATCCGCGCCACGATGGCGGCGAGGTCGATGCCGATCTCGCGCAGGGCGGCGGCATCGGCGTCGGCGAGGCCGGTGCCGCCCCGCTCGGTGTGCCGGCGGACGCGGGCCCGCAGGTCGTCGGCCCGGACGCCGGCATCGGCGAGCACCCGCGCGGCGAGGCTGTCGCCGTCGGCGAGCAGGGCGAGCAGCAGGTGCTCGGTGCCGACCGGCCGCTGGCCCTCGGCCCGGGCCTCGTCCCGGGCGGCGCGCACCACGGTGCGGGCCCGCTCGGTGAACCGTTCGAACATCACGCCTCCCAGGAGGATCCGACCGCCGGTCGCCCGGCGTGCTTCTTGTGGACCGCCTGCCGGCTGACCTCGAGCTCGTCGGCGATCTCCTGCCAGGACCAGCCCTGTCGACGGGCGTTGTCCACCTGGACCACCTCGAGGCGTTCGAGCAGCCGGCGCAGCGCGCGGACGGCGCGCAGCCCGACCCGGGGGTCGGTGCTGCCGGCCGCCGCGGCGAGTTCCGTTGCCTGACTCATGTCGTCAACTTACGTTGACACCGCCCGTCTGTCAACTCACGTTGACACCCAATCCCGGGTCCTCCGGTGCTACCGTCCGCCGGTGTCCAGCCGCCGCCCGCGCCCCGCAGAGGCGCCCGTGCCCACCGAGCCGCACCGTCACCCGCTCGGCGGGATCACGCTGGAGGTCGTCGGCGGCAGCGTCGTCGGCGACCGCTACCCGGCCAACTTCGACGTGCTGCACGTCGACCCGGCCCTGCCGTTCGTCGCGGTGGCCGACGGGATGGGTGCCGGCGAGGGCAGCCGGCGGGCCGGGGCGACGGCGACGGGCACGCTGGTCGCGCACGTCCGGGCCGCCTGGCCCGAGGTCGCTCCCCGGCAGTTGCGCGCCGCCGTGGCCCACCTCCAGTCGGCCGTACGCGCCGCCGGCGCGGGCCTGGCGGAGCTGACCGGCTGCACGCTGACCGCCCTGCTCGTGGAGCCGGACGGCGGCCAGGGCTGGATCGTCCAGCTCGGCGACTCCCGCGCGTACCGGCTGCGCGACGGGCTGCTGGAGCTGGTCACCGTCGACCACACCGCGGCCTGGCTCGGCGTGCTGCACGGCTGGTACCCGGCCGACTCCCCCGCCGCAGCCCACGCCCGCTACCAGCTCACCCGCTACGCCGGCCACCCCGGAGAGCCGGAGGCGGACCTGCTCGCCGTGTCGCTGCGCGCCGGGGACGTCTGGCTGCTCTGCACCGACGGGGTCAGCGACCAGGTCGACTACCACCGGATGTGCCGCCTCCTGGCGGCCCCGCGTCCCCAGGACGCGGTCCGGGACCTGCTCGACGCCACACTGGCCGCCGGCGGCGACGACAACGCCACCGCCGTGGTGGTCCGGGTCCACGCCCCGGGCTGACGGCGACCCGGCGGCCCCGTACCGAACCGACCGGACCGACGGCGAAGACGCCGCTGGCCGGCACCCCGTGCGGGGTACCGGCCAGCGGCGGTGGTTCACGTGTGTCAGCTGTTCCAGTGCTCGGCGACGAGGTCGGCGGCCTGCTGCTCCCACTGCGCGTAGTGGTCGGGGTAGGCCGACACCTGCACCGTCTGCGCCGCCTTCGTCAGCGGCATGTCCTGCCACCCGTCGACCTGCTTGAGACCCTTCAGGAACGCCATGGTCGAGTACTCCGGGTCGGTGATCTGCTCCACCGTGCCCCACCCACTCGACGGGCGCTGCTGGAACAGGCCCTGCGAGTCATGGTCGTTGCGCTCACCCAGATGACCCAGGTTCTCCAGCTTCGACTCCTGCAACGCCGTCGCGATCGCCACCACGGCGGCACGCTCGTCCATCCCGGCCTTCTTCGTCGCCGCGACGATCGCCTTCACGTTACCGACCTGCTCGTCCGACAGATCGATCCGCGACTGCGCACCCTGCACACCGTGCGGAACCAGCTTGCCCTTGTCCACGCCCGGCTTGTCGGCCTGCACCGCCACCGCGGTGACCGGAGCGGCCTCGACCGGCGAGGCGTGAGCGGCAGCCGGACCGGCGAACACACCACCGGCAAAGGCCAGACCAGCGACACCCAGAACGCTCTTACGCATGATCGTGTTCACGATGGGCTCCATTCGGGGGAAGGCACCCGCACGACTACCGAGGGGGATCGGAAACGCGGGGTGCAAGCACCGTCCGGCGCTCACAAGGGAACTCAAGGGGAAAAGATCAGACCGACCAGGATCTCGCCGGGGCGGGGGGACGCCCTCGCGTCGGCCGGACCATGTCCAACGACCGCCGGCCCGCCGTCATTCCGGGCCCGGCACCCCCACCCGCAGGCGGAACGTGCCCTCACTCGGCCGTACGCAGGGTGTAACGACCCCGACCCCGCCACGATTCCGCGCCCGCGATGCCCCCGATCACACCCCCGAAACCGGACACCCGACCCGACACCCGACACCGTCGACCACCAGACGGCCCAGGACGTCGGCACACACCGGGCACACGCCGCAGACCGAACGGTCGGGCGCACACCGGATCGTCAGCGCACACCGGAGCGGCGCCGACGAACAGGGCGGCACGGACGACGCGCAACCACCGACGGGGTGTGGCCCGCCGTGCCCGGCGCAGGGATCAAGCCTGACCGCCCGGAGCCGGGCACGGCGGGCCACACCCCCACCACGACGGCACCGCAACCTGACCACCCGAACCCGGCCACGGCGGGCCACACCCCCACCACGACGCACCGCAACCTGACCACCCGAACCCGGCCACGGCGGACCACACCCCCACCACGACGCACCGCAACCTGACCACCCGAACCCGGCCACGGCGGACCACACCCCCACCACGACGCACCGCAACCTGACCACCCGAACCCGGCCACGGCGGACCACACCCCCACCACGACGCACCGCAAGCCAGAGACCGCAAGCCAACCAGACACCCACGCAACCCGGCCCGGCACACCAACCCCGATCCCGCCCCACCAGCCCACTCACGGGACTAGCCTCGACACGAGGGCCGGGCGCGACGCCTGCGGAGGTGATGTCGGATGGCCGCAGCCACCGACGCGGCGGTGCTGGTCGGGCTCGGCTCGGAGCGCAACCTGCCGGTGGTGCGGCTGGCCGCGCAGGAGGCCGCCGCACACGGCCGGCCGCTGTGCCTGCTGCACGCCTTCAACTGGACGGCGGCGCTGGAGGCGCCGTCGATCGCCGGTCCACGCGCCGAGGCCGAGGAGTTGATCTCCCGGGCCACCGAGATCGCGAACGAGGTCGAGCCGTCCCTGCCCGTCAGCGCGGAGATCATCGAGGGCGCGCCCGTGCCCACCCTGGTCCGCCGTTCCGAGTCGGCCTTCCTGCTCGCCATCGGCGACGCCGGCATGGCGACCTGCGCGGACTGCGTACCGGCCGACGCGGCGGCGGTGCAGCTCGCCGCCCGGGCCGGGTGCCCGGTGCTGGTGGCCCGTCGGGAGCCGCCGCCCCAGGGCCCCGTGCTGGTCGGCGTCGACGGCTCCGACAGTTCCCGGGGCGCGCTGGAGTGGGCGTTCGATTGCGCGGCCCGGCGGGAGGCGCGGCTGCTCGCCGTGCGGGTCGTCGAGCCGGAGGAGGCCACCGAGGATCCCGACCTGCTCGTCGGGCTGGTCGCGCGGTGCGCGGACCGCTTCCCCTCGGTCGCGGCGGAGTGCCACACGATCCGCGGCGACCCCGGCACCGTACTGGTGGAGCAGTCCCGCTCGTCGCAGGTGGCGCTCGTCGCGGCCCGGGGCGACGAGCCGTGGCGGGGCATGCTCGGCGCGGTGAGCCAGGCGCTGCTCTACCACTCCCCCGCGCCGGTGATCGTGGTGCGCGGCCGGACGGGGATGCCGGCGGACGGGGCGTAACGCCCGGCCGGCGCAGGACCAACGGCCCTGATCGACATCGGCGTCGAGCGGGAAGCTGAGATCGGCCCGGACGAATCCCCGCTCCGAGGATGCAGGATTCCCCTACCCGCGAGAGGCTCATGCAGTATGGACACCGCTCTCGACCTGCACAGCCCCCTGACCGAAGACGAGCTGCGCCGGCTTGACGCCTACTGGCGGGCGGCCAACTACCTGACCGTCGGGCAGATCTACCTGCTCGACAATCCGCTGCTGCGCGAGCCGTTGGCACCCGAGCACGTCAAACCGCGACTGCTCGGCCACTGGGGCACCAGCCCAGGTCTGAACCTGCTCTACGCCCATCTCAACCGGGTGATCGTCGCCCGCGACCTGCACGCCATGTTCGTCACCGGTCCCGGCCACGGCGGCCCGGCGATCGTCGCGAACACCTGGCTGGAGGGCACCTGGAGCGAGCTCTACCACCACATCGGCCGCGACGAGGCCGGCATGGCCCGGCTGTTCCGCCAGTTCTCCTTCCCGGGCGGCATCCCGAGCCACGTGGCGGCGGAGGTGCCGGGCTCGATCCACGAGGGCGGCGAGCTGGGGTACGCGCTGAGCCACGCCTACGGCGCGGCGTTCGACAACCCCGACCTGCTGGTGGCCTGCGTCATCGGCGACGGGGAGGCGGAGACCGGCCCGCTCGCCGGGAGCTGGCTGTCGAACGTGTTCCTCAACCCGGCCCGCGACGGCGCGGTGCTGCCCGTCCTGCACCTCAACGGCTACAAGATCGCCAACCCCACGGTGCTGGACCGGATTCCCGACGACGACCTGCTCGCCATGATGCGCGGCTTCGGCTACCAGCCGTACGTGGTGGCCGGCGACGACCCGGCCACCGTGCACCAGACGCTCGCCGCCACGCTTGACCGGGCGTTGGACGAGATCGCCGCCATCCAGCGGCGGGCCCGCTCCGGCGGCACCGTCGAGCGCCCCCGCTGGCCGATGATCGTCCTGCGTACGCCGAAGGGCTGGACGGGGCCCCGCGACGTCGACGGCAAGCGGGTGGAGGGCACCTACCGCGCCCACCAGGTGCCCCTGTCCGAGGTGCGCAAGAACCCGGAGCACCTGGCCGAGCTGGAGCGCTGGCTGCGCAGCTACCGGCCGGAGGAGCTCTTCGACGCCACCGGCGCGCCGGTCGCCGAGCTGGCGGAGCTGCCGCCCAAGGGCGAGCGTCGGATGAGCGCCAACCCGGTCACCAACGGCGGGCTGGTGCTGCGCGACCTGGCGCTGCCGGACTTCCGCGACTACGCCGTCGACGTGCAGAAGCCCGGCGAGACCGTGGCCGGGGCGACCGGCGCGCTCGGCCCGTGGGTACGCGACGTGATCACCGCCAACCCGCAGACGTTCCGCCTCTTCGGCCCGGACGAGGTCGCCTCGAACCGGCTCGGCGCGGCGTTCGAGGTCACCGACCGGGCCTGGGTGGCCGGGACGGTCCCCGGCGACGAGCACCTCTCGCCCGACGGGCGGGTGATGGAGGTCCTCTCCGAGCACCTCTGCCAGGGCTGGCTGGAGGGCTACCTGCTCACCGGCCGACACGGCATCTTCACCAGCTACGAGGCGTTCATCCACATCGTCGACTCGATGGTCAACCAGCACGCCAAGTGGCTGAAGGTGACCCGGGGAATCCCGTGGCGCAAGCCGGTGGCCTCGCTGAACTACCTGCTCTCCAGCCACGTCTGGCGCCAGGACCACAACGGCTTCTCCCACCAGGACCCGGGCTTCATCGACCACGTGATGAACAAGAAGGCCGAGGTGGTACGCGTCTACCTGCCGCCGGACGCGAACACCCTGCTCTCCACCATGGACCACTGCCTGCGCAGCCGGCACTACATCAACGTGGTGGTGGCCGGCAAACAGCCCGCGCCGAACTGGCTGTCGATGGACGAGGCGATCCAGCACTGCCGGCGCGGCATCGGCATCTGGGACTGGGCCAGCACGGACGCGGGCAGCGAGCCCGACGTGGTGCTCGCCTGCGCGGGCGACGTGCCGACGCTGGAGACGCTGGCCGCGGCGGACCTGCTGCACAAGCACCTGCCGAGCCTGAAGGTGCGGGTCGTCAACGTGGTCGACCTGATGCGCCTGCAGCCGCCGACCGAGCACCCGCACGGCCTGTCGGACAAGGAGTTCGACACCATCTTCACGCGGGACAAGCCGGTCATCTTCGCCTACCACGGCTATCCGTGGCTGATCCACCGGCTCACCTATCGACGGACCAACCACGACAACCTGCACGTGCGCGGCTACAAGGAGGAGGGCACCACCACCACGCCGTTCGACATGGTGATGCTCAACGACCTGGACCGCTTCCACCTGGTCATCGACGTGATCGACCGGGTGCCGGGCCTGGCCGCCCGCGCCGCCCACCTGCGGCAGGAGATGGTCGACGCGCGGCAGTCCTGCCGGGACCACACCCGCGAGCACGGCGAGGACGACCCCCGGGTCGCGGAGTGGCGTTGGGTCCGCGAGACGGACCCCGGACTGCGCGGTGACCAGTGAGCGCGAGGAGTGAGCCTGCGAGCCCCGCAGCCGCGAACGAGGAGGTTTCGATGGGCGACAACGAGATCCTGGTCGGCTACGACGGCTCCGCGGACGCCTCGGTCGCCCTCGAGTGGGCGTTGGAGGAGGCCGGCCGCAGCGGCCGGCCGGTCCGGCTGGCGTACGTCTTCGAGTGGTTGACCGTGGCGAGCTGGGTCGGGCCGGGCGTCGCGCCGGGCATCTGGCCGGACGAGACGGCCCGCCGCCAGGTCGAGGAGCTGGTGAGCAAGGCGGCGGCCGACGCCTCCGCCGCGCACCCGGAGCTGACCGTCACCGGCGAGGTGTTCGACGGGCCGCCCGCGCTGGTGCTCCAGGAGCGCTCGGCGCAGGCCGCCCTGCTGGTGATGGGCACCCGCGGGCACGGCGGCTTCGGCGGACTGCTCGTCGGCTCCACCGCGGTCGCGGTGACCGCCCACGCGCACTGCCCGGTCGTGGTGGTCCGCGGCGAGGCCGCCGCCGGGGGGCGGGCCGGTCACGTCGCGGTCGGCGTGGACGGCTCCGAATGCTCGCTGCTGGCGCTCGGCTTCGCCTTCGAGCAGGCCGCGGCCCGGCGGGTGCCGCTGCACGTGGTGCGCGCCTGGCACCCGCCCGCCGGCCAGCGTCCGCCGTCGGGGCCCGAGGCGCGGGAGGCCACGGCGGCCGACCGGGCCGAGCTGGACGAGCCGATCGCCCGCTGGAGCCGGACGTTCCCCGACGTGGCGGTCACCGTCGAGGTGGCCCAGGGCAGCCCGGCGTCGCTGCTGGTCGACGCCAGCCGCAACGCGGCCCTGGTCGTGGTCGGCAGCCGGGGCCGGGGCGGCCTGACGGGGATGCTGCTCGGCTCGGTCAGCCAGCAGCTCATCCAGCACGCCCACTGCCCGGTCGCGGTGGTCCGGGAACGGTGAGCGGAGGGGGCACCCCGGCGTCGGATCCCCGACGTGCGGGGTGCCCTTCCTAACGCTCGCCGCCGGCCGGCGCGGCCGGGCTCAGCGAGAAGTATTCCTCTTCCTCCTGCGTCAGGTGCAGCCGGAGCACCGCCTCCAGGCCGTAGAGGGCGGCGAGCAGGTCGGTGAGCTGGTCCCGGCGCAGAGGGCCGTCGCCGGCCTGGGCGAGGTGCGCGCCGACGCGGTCCACCAGCCGCCGGATCTCCACATGGGCACGGCTCATCGTCGAGGTCGCCTCGGCGCTGCCCAGCGGGTCGGCCAGCGCCGGGTAGAGGTGCCGCTCCTCGGCGGCCTCGTGGGGCAGCACCTCACCGGTCAGCCGCCGGTGCGTCTCGCGCAGCGCCGGCACGCACTCCGGCGCGTCGGGCCGGGTGGCGACCAGGTCGGCGGTGTCCCGCAGCCCGGCCAGCACGTCGCGGATCCCGCCGTGCTCGCCGGCGTACCGGTCGAGGATCTCGCGGGTGTCCGACGACACGTCGCGGCGGCGCAGCCCGCCCCCGAGCGCGCGCAACGCGTTGAGGATCACCAGCACGTCGATGCCCTCCTGGAGGAACGCCCCGGCGACCGGCGGCAGCCGCCCGACGGCGGCGACGAACATCGCCAGCACGGCGAGGCCCATCCCGACGGTGGCGCTCTGCACCGCGATGCGGCGGGCGTACCGGGCGATCTCCACCGCGTCGGCGAGCCGGTCCAGCCGGTCGACGGTCAGCACCGCGTCGGCGACGTCGGCCGAGGCGGTCGCCCCGGTGGCGCCCATGGCCACCCCGACGTGCGCCTCGGCCAGCGCCGGGGCGTCGTTCACCCCGTCGCCGACCATGACGGTGACCGCCCGGCCGGCCTCCTCGCGTACCCGGGCCACCTTCTCCGGCGGCGAGCACCGGGCCAGCACGTCGTCCACGCCGACCGCCTGCGCGACCTGGGCCGCGGTGTCGGGCCGGTCCCCGGTCACCATCACGATGCGGCGCAGCCCCACCTCGCGGAGCCGGCGCACGGTGCGGCGGGCGTCGGGGCGCACCGGATCCTCCAGCACTATCGCGCCGAGCGGGCCGGCCTCGCCGCTGACCCAGACCACGGACCGGCCCGCCAGATCGGCCCGGGACCGGGCCCGCCGCGCCCACTCGGGCAGGTCCTCGTCGAGCTGACCGACGCGGACCAACCGCCCGTCGACGAACCCGCGTACGCCCCGCCCCGGCTCCTCGGTCACCTCGGTCGGCTCGCTCAGCGACAGCCCCCGGTGGCGGGCCTGCGCCACCAGGGCGCGGGCCAGCACGTGCGGGGACAGCTGCTCGACCGAGGCGGCGAGGCGCAGCACGTCCTCCCGGTTCCCGCCGGGGGCGGCCTCGACCTCGGCGGCGCGGGGACGACCCGCGGTCAGCGTGCCGGTCTTGTCCACCAGCAGGACGCGGGCCCGGCCGAGCAGTTCCAGCGAGCCGCCGTCACGGACCAGCACCCCGCGCCGGGCGGTCCGGGACAGCCCGGAGACGATGGCGATGGGGGTGGCCAGCAGCAGCGGGCACGGGGTGGCGACCACCAGCACGGCCACCGCCCGGACGAACTCGCCGGAGAGGAGCCAGCCGAGCCCTGCCAGGACCAGCGTGAACGGCACGAACGCGGCGGCGTACCGGTCGGCGAGGCGGACCATCGGCGCCTTGCGGGCGGTCGCCTCCTCGGCCAGCCGGACGATCCCGGCGTAGGTGCTCCCCGCCGCGTCCTTCGTGGCGCGCATCCCGAAACCGGCCCCGGCGTTGACCACACCACTGGCGACCTGCTCGCCGGCGGCGCGCCGCACCAGCCGGGACTCGCCCGTCACCGCCGACTCGTCCAGCGTCACCGGCTCGTCGACCTGCCCGTCGACCGGCACCACGTCGCCCGGGCCGACCAGCAGCCGGTCCCCCGCCGCCACGGCGTCCAGCGGCACCTCCTCGACGCTCCCGTCCGGGCCGCGCCGCCGGGCGTTGCGGGGGGCACGGGCGAGCAGCGCGCGCAGGTCGCGGGTCGCCCGCCCCTGGGCGTACGCCTCCAGCGCCCGGCCGGTGACCAGCATCAGCGCGATCACGGCCCCGGCCAGGTACTCCCGCACGACCAGCGCGCCGGCCAGGGCCAGCACGGCGATCACGTCCACCCCGAACTGCCGGCGCCAGAGCTGCCGCAGCACGGACCACGCGGCGGGCGCCAGGGCGGCCACGGTGGCGAACGCCCACACCAGGTCCGCCGCGTCGCGCCGGCGGGCGAGCCACAGCACGGCCCCGGCCAGCACCAGCGCCGTCACCCCGGCCAGCGGCGCCCACAGCAGCGGGCGCGCGCGCTCCCGCCGTACCGGCTGTTCCGGCACGCACTCCCGCGGCGGCGTTCCCACCTGCGGATCGTCTCAGCGTCCGCCGGCCCGGGGAGGCCATCCGGGCGAACCGGCGGGGGCGAAGTGCCCTGCCGCGCCGGGACCTGCGTACCGTGCGTGGTCGTCGGGCATGTCGCAGGATGGAGCGGCAACCCGGCCCGGGGCACGTCGGGCTGGGGCACGATGGGGAGAAACGGAAAGGTCGTGACGATGAGCCACGAGACGCCGGCTACGGGCCGCCCGCTGACCACCGCCCTGGCGGAGGCCGCCGCGACGGCCGGGCACGCCCCGTCGGTGCACAACAGCCAACCGTGGCGCTGGCGGGTGCTGCCGGACGCGTTGGAGCTGCGCGTGGTGCGCGACGCCCGGCTGACCGCGACGGACCCGGAGGGGCGGCTGGTGGCGTACAGCTGCGGGGCTGCGCTGCACCACGCGCGGGTGGCGCTGACCGCGGAGGGCTGGACGGCCGTGGTGGAGCGGATGCCCGACCCCGACGAGCCGGACCTGCTGGCCCGGCTGACCGGGTTGGCCCGCGCGGAGGCCGACCCGGAGGCCATGCGCCTGGTGCAGTGCATGCAGGTGCGACACACCGACCGGCGCCCGGTCAGCGAGGAGCCGGTGCCCACGGCCGCCCTCGGGCAGATCGCCTCGGCGGTCACCGCCGAGGGGTGCCAGCTCCAGTTCCTCGACCGCGACAACGTGATGGAGTTGGCCGCCGTGGCCAGCCACGCCGCGTCGGTCGAGGCGGAGGACCCGCAGCTGCGCGAGGAGTTGCTGTACTGGACCAGCCGCGCCGGCACCGGCACCGGCCTGCCGCCGGAGGTGCTGCCCGAGGAGGCGCCGCAGACCACCGTGCCCGGCCGCGACTTCGGCCGCCCCGGCACCCTGCCGGTCGGTCCGGGGCACGACCGGGCGGCCGTCTACGGGCTGCTCTACGGCGACGAGGACGAGCCGGACAGCTGGCTGCGCGCCGGCGAGGCGCTCTCGGCGGCCTGGCTGACGGCCACCCGGCTCGGGGTCTCGGTGGTGCCGCTCAGCGGCGTGGTGGAGGTGGCGGGCACCCGGCAGACGCTGCGTGGGCTGCTGGCCGGTCTCGGCTACCCGTACCTCGTCATGCGGCTGGGGATCGCGGACCCGGCGCACGCCGGGCCGCCGCACACCCCGCGGCTCGCGGTGGCGCAGGTGGTGGACACCTCGGCGGTACGCGACGCGGGCGCGTAGCGGCGCAGCCCGGCGCGTGGCCGGGCAGCCCGCGCCGCGGCACGGCCGGCGCGTAGCCGGGCAGCCCCGCGCCGCGGCACGGTAGGCGCGTCACGGCAGGGCCCGGCCGGGAGGGCGGCCGGCGGCGGTCGGCGCGCCCGGGCGCTTGGCGGCCCCTCGGGTCGAGGCCATCGGGCGATAACATCGTCCGGTGGCCGCCAGCGCACCGAACCCCCGGCATGAACCGCACACGACCCCCTCGCTGGGGTTGAGCCCGCTGTCGCGGGTGCGGCTCGACGAGCTGCTCCAGGAGATGCTCGACCGGGTCGGCGAGGTGGTGACCAGCCGGGAGCGGCTGCGCGCCCTGCTCGACGCCGTGGTCGGCATCGGCAGCGACCTCGATCTGCGCAGCACCCTGCAGCGGATCGTGGAGGCGGCCTGCGAGCTGGTCGGCGCCCGCTACGGCGCGCTCGGCGTGATCGGCCACGACCGGATGCTGCACGACTTCATCACCCACGGCATCGACGCCGAGCTGCACGCGAAGATCGGCGACCTGCCCCACGGGCGGGGCGTGCTCGGCCTGCTCATCGACGATCCGCGCCCGCTGCGGATGCCCGACATCACCCAGCACCCGAAGTCCTACGGGTTCCCGCCGCACCACCCGCCGATGCACAGCTTCCTCGGCGTCCCCGTGCGCATCCGCGACCACGTCTTCGGCAACCTCTACCTGGCCGAGAAGCAGGGCGGCGCGGAGTTCACCGAGGACGACGAGGAGATCGTGGTCGCGCTCGCCGCCGCGGCCGGCGTGGCCATCGAGAACGCCCGGCTCTACGCGCTGGCCCACCGGCGGGAGAGCTGGCTGGCCGCGACCGCCGAGATCACCGGCGTACTCCTGGGCGAGGTGCGCCGCACCGACGCGCTGGCGCTGGTGGCGCGCCGCGCCCGCGAGGTCGCCGAGGCGGAGATCGCCCTCGTCCTGCTCTACGACCCGGACGCCGAGGAGTTCACGGTCGAGGTGGTGGACGGCGCCGCCGACCAGGCCGCGGCGCTGGTCGGCACGGTGCTTCCCGCCGCCGAGACGAGCTTCGCCGCCGCCGTCGCCGAGGGCCGCCACGACCAGGTGGCGGACCTGGCCCACGCGGCGCCCTGGCCCGCGCTGCTGAGCACCGGGCCGGCGGTGATCTCCCCGCTGGCCACCGCCGACACCCTGCACGGCGTGCTGGTGATCGCCCACCGTCCCGACCGGTCGCCCGCCGCCAGCGACGACGACATGGCCCTGCTGGGCAGCTTCGCCGGCCAGGCCGCGCTGGCCATGGAGCGGGCTCGCGGGCAGGAGGAGCGGGAGCTGCTGGTGGTCCTGGAGGACCGCGAGCGCATCGCCCGGGACCTGCACGACGTGGTCATCCAACGGCTCTTCGCCACCGGATTGCAGTTGCAGAGCACCGCGCCGATGGCGACGAGGCCGGATCTCGCCAAGCGGATCAACGCGGCGGTCGACGACCTCGACGCCACCATCAAGGACATCCGCCGTACCATCTTCGAGCTGCGCACCCCGATGAGCGCGGCGCTGCGCACCGAGATCCGCGAGGCGATCGAGGTGGCCGCCGAGTCGCTGGGCTACCGGCCCAGCCTGGAGCTGGTCGGCCCGATCGACAGCGCCGTCCCCGAGCCGGTCCGTCCCGACCTCACCGCCGTGCTGCGCGAGGCGCTCTCCAACGCCGTACGGCACGCCAACGCCGACCGGGTGGCGGTGGCGGTGCGGGTCGACGCCGGCCAGGTGACGCTGACCGTCACGGACGACGGGGTGGGCTGCGACCCGGCCGCCGCCCGTGGTGGGCTGGTCAACCTGCGCGAACGCGCCGAGCGCCACGGCGGCGAGTTCGAGGTGCGCCGCGCCGACCCCCGCGGCACCGAGCTGCGCTGGCAAGTCCCCCTCCGCGACTGACAGAGATGATGTTGATGAGCACCTCCCGCCGAGGTCTGACCCAGCGACTGACTGACTTCGGGTCCTTAACCGGATTTGTCGGCCTCGGTCGGGAGGTGCTTGTGCACTCACTGGACGTGGCGTTGTGACTTCATAGGAGCCTGGCCAGAGGCCCCATCTCTGTCTTGTCCGCGTTGCCCGGCTGGTGCGTGCCGCCCTGCCCCAGTCACGAGCGACAGGACGACGATGCCTCCTATTACACCTGACCAAGCCGAGATCGAGGTCGCCGGTGGAGTCGACACGCATCAGGACACGCACACCGCGGCGGTGATCGACCTGGTCGGGCGAGTGCTGGGTACCCAGCAGTTCCCCACCACAGGGGCTGGGTACGCCGCTCTGCTGGCCTGGATGCGTGGGTTCGGCCGGGTGTGGCGGGTCGGGGTCGAGGGAACCGGCGCCTACGGGGTAGGACTCGCCCGCCGGCTACGTGGCGAAGGTGTCGAGGTGATCGAGGTCGATCGACCCCACCGTAAGACCCGCCGTTTCCAGGGCAAGTCCGACCCGATCGACGCCATCGCAGCGGCTAAGGCCGCCCTGGCCGGCGAGCGGACCGGCATCCCCAAGCAGCGCGACGGCCGCGTCGAAGCTCTGCGTAACCTACGGGTGGCCCGCCGCAGCGCGGTCGACCAGCGCGCCGACGCCCAGCGCCAGATCAAGGCCTTGATCGTCACCGCTCCCGACGAGCTGCGTGCCCGGCTGCGCGGCCTGACCGTCACGCGGCTGATCGCCACCTGCGCAAACCTGCGGCCCGATCGGACCGACGCCGCGACCCCGGCCACCGCTGTCAAGATCGCCCTACGTTCCCTGGCCCGCCGCCACCAGCAGCTGTCCACCGAGATCGCCGACCTGGACGAGCTGCTCGAACCGCTGGTGGCCGCCATCAACCCCAGCCTGGTCGCCGTCAACGGCGTCGGCGCCGATGTCGCCGGCCAACTGCTGGTCACCGCCGGCGAGAACCATGATCGGCTCACCTCCGAAGCCGGGTTCGCCATGCTCTGCGGCGCCGCCCCGATCCCCGCGTCCTCCGGCAAGACCACCCGACACCGACTCAACCGCAGCGGTGACCGACAGGCCAACGCCGCCCTCTACCGCGTCGTGCTCTGCCGCCTGCGCTGGGACCCCCGCACCCGCGCCTACGCCGAACGACGCACCAAGGAAGGCCTGTCCAAGAAAGAGATCATCCGATGCCTCAAACGCTACATCGCCCGCGAGCTCTACCAGCTCATCACAACAAATGATCTTCAACTCGCCGCTTGACATCCATAGGAGCATCCCTCGCCCCTCTTCCCCGCCCTCTCCCCGCCCCTTCCGGCCCGCGATCTTGCACTTGCTGCCCCGGCATACGGGGCAAGTGCCTCATTTCGGGGGCAGGAACTGCAAGGTCGACGCGGGAGGGAGCGGGTGCGGCGGCGGGGAGGTGGAGTGCGGTGGGTCAGTGGGTCTTGCCGAGGAGGCGGGTGGCGAGGACCGCCGCCTGGGTACGACGCTCCAGGCCGAGCTTGGCCAGCACACTGGAGACGTAGTTCTTCACCGTCTTCTCGGCCAGGAACATCTTGCCGGCGATCTCCCGGTTGGTGAGGCCCTCGGCCACGTACTCCAGGATCCGCCGCTCCTGCTCGGTGAGCGACTTCAGCTCGCGGGGCTGCTCGACGCCGCTGCGGATGCGCTCCAGCACGCGGGTGGTGATCGCCGGGTCGAGCAGCGACTGGCCGGCCGCCACCCGGCGCACCGCGTCGACCAGGTCGGTGCCGCGGATCTGCTTGAGCACGTAGCCGGCCGCGCCCGCCATGATCGCCGCGAAGAGCGCCTCGTCGTCCTCGTAGGAGGTGAGGATCAGGCCCTTGATCGACGAGTCCACGGCCCGCACGTCCCGGCACACGTCGATGCCGTTGCCGTCGGGCAGCCGCGCGTCGAGAATCGCCACGTCGGGCCGCAGGGCCGGGATGCGACGCGCCGCCTCCTGGGCCAGGCCGGACTCGCCGACCACCTCGATGTCACCGCTGCTCTGCAGCAGGTCGGCCAGGCCACGACGGACGACCTCGTGGTCGTCGAGCAGGAACACGCGGATCATCCCTAGTTTCTACCCCCTCCCCGCCGGACTCCGCACGGGCCGAAGGTCCCGAACCGCCACAACCCGGCCGCCGGGGCGGTCGTCGGGACGCCGGCGGGCCGGGCCGACCGCCTCCCCGCCGGGGGCCGGTAGAGCGTGACCTGGGACGGAGCCCGTGCCCCGGGACGGGCCGGTGGGCCGGGGCGCCGTTCGCCGGGCCGAAGGTCCCTGAGCTGGCACGGGGCCGGTCGGGCCCGGCGGGTCGGGACGTCCGGCCCTGCCCGCTCCCCGCCCCGCTGACGCACCGTGGAGATGTACCGGACGGGGGCGGCACGAACTGCCACGGAAGGAGCACAACCATGGACACCGGCTTCACCGTCGAGCAGCTGAGGGCCGCCGCGACCGACGCCGTACGGGCGCCGTCGCTGCACAACACCCAGCCGTGGCGGTTCCGGCTGCGCGACGGCGGCATCGAGGTGCTGGTCGACCCGGCCCGGCGCCTGCCGGCCACCGACCCCAACGGCTGGGGCGTCCGCATCGCCTGCGGGGCGGCGCTGTTCAACCTGCGGCTCTCCCTGGCCGCCGCCGGCACCCCGGCGAAGGTGCGGCTGCGCCCCTACCCGGCCGAGCCGGACGTGGTGGCCCGGCTGGTCCCGGACGTTCCGCGCCGCCCCACCCCCGCCGAGCAGGCCCTGCACGCGGCGATCCCCCGCCGGTTCAGCAACCGGGCGCCGTTCTGGCCGGACCCGGTGCCCGCCGACGCCCGCTGGCGGCTGGGCGAGGCCGCCCGCGCCGAGGGATGCTGGCTGGAACTGCTGATCGGGGTCAGCGCGGTGAACGCGTTCGCCGAGATCGCCCGCAGCGCCCACCGGGTCCTCGAACGCGACCCGGCGTACGTGGCCGAACGACAGGAATGGGTGCGCTCGGCACCCGCCCCCGACGGCGTGCCGGCCTCCTCCGGCGGCCCGCAGGGCGAACCGCAGGACCTGCTGCCCTCCCGGGGCTTCGGCGGGCTGAACCGGGCGCCGGGACGGGACTTCGAGCCGGAGCCGCTGGTCGCCGTACTCGGCTCGCCCGGCAACACCGCCGTCGACCAGGTCGCCGCCGGGCAGGCGTTGCAGCGGGTGCTGCTGGCGGCCACGGACTCGGGGCTGGCGGTGTCGATGCTGTCCCAGCCGATCGAGGTGCCCAGCGCCCGCGAGCAGTTGCGGCTGTCGCTGGGACGGTTCGGCACCCCGCAGATGGTGATGCGCATCGGGTACGGCCAGCCAGGCTGGCCGACCCCCCGCCGAGACGTGGACGAGGCGCTGGACATGCCGGTCGTGCGGTCGTGAGCAGCCCCCGCTCGTCCTCAGGGACGAGCGAGGGCTGCCCCCACGCCGCACTGGGTCGCGCGAAACGGCGGCAGCCTAGCGGGACAGGATCCGCTTGATCGCCGGGCCGAGTGCGACCACGCTGGACGTGTCGTCGGGCTGGTGCGTCGCCCAGACCACGCCCCCCATGACCTCCGAGGGGTCGGCGAGATCGGGTAGCACACGCTCCACCGTTGAGGAGCCCAGTTCCGTCAGCAGTCGACGGGCCAGATCCCCGTCACCGGCGATGGCTTCGGCGGGCCAGGTGGCGGTGCCGAGCCAGGCCAGCAACTGGCGCGCGACGGTCGCCGGGTCGGGCTCCGATTGGGTCAGCTTGGCGACCATCCGTGGTACGGACGATTGATCGACCTTGGCTGCCATGTCTCCGGACATCCCACGCAACTCGTCGCGGAGGGCTACCGGTACACGATGCCGCGCCAACGCCTCGTCATCGCCGGCGGGCCTGAATTGGACATCCCCCTCGTCCAACCCCAACGCGCTGATCATCTCGCTCAACAGGCTTCTCGATCCGCCCTGAACACCCAACTCGGCGAAGAGGAGTTCCAGAT